>NZ_JAUOSJ010000007.1:0-270662 GCF_030548385.1 Agarivorans sp. 1_MG-2023
CCTTACCAACCCTGACCTCGTTTCAGCCTTGCTTTGCAGCGCCGCTTGCCGTGTCAGTGGAGTCGCATTATAGGGATCCGCGATTTTGGTGCAAGCGTTTTTTGAAGAAAATTGAAGTTTTTTGTTTAAGTGTTCAAAGCTTGTGCAAGAACACTTAAAAAACGCTCGGATTGTTGTTTATTCATGCAGATTTGCAAACTCTGTCGCGAATTCATCTACTTTGTTCCAATCGGTTAATTCGATATCTTGGCTTTTATCTGTGCTTCCGCCGGTCATCTTCATAATCAGTTGAATTAATAATGCTTGCCACCATGTGTATCGAGAATACAGCAAGGCGCCGGCAAACACCGCTTGAAGTTTAGGGGTCCAAGCTGCCGTTTGATTTAGCTTCTTCATATATACACTCGTTTCAGGCGTATTCTTCTCTGGCTTGCGCGCAGTTAAACATACCCCAAAAAATGCTACGGGGAGTTTGGCGAGCTGTTGTTGGTACTCAGAAAGCAATGCAAACAATTGCGGCCTAAACTTTCCGTAACGAATAGACGCACCAATAAGCACTTTATCATAGCCTTCTAATTGAAGAGTTTGATTACCCTCTTCTATATTGAGGTAATCTGCGCTCTCGATAGCGTCAGCTTGTTGAGCAACAATATGTTTAGCTATCTTTAAGGTTTGCCCTTCACAGCTTGAATACAGTACCAGTAGTTTCATGATTAACTTTTCCAAAAGGCAGGTGTAAATAACACCAACAAGGTAAATACTTCTAAACGTCCAAATAGCATTGCAGTAAGCAACACCCATTTACTCGCGTCGGTAATGTCTGAGTAATGCACCGCCACCTGGCCCAGCCCTGGGCCCAAGTTATTTAAACAAGCGACCACGGCTGAAAATGCCGACAGTTCGTCCATCCCCGCCGCAATAAGCCCTAACATACAAATAACAAACACTAGAGTATAAGCAGAGAAAAAGCCCCAAACCGCTTCGAGCACGCGGTCTGGCAGTGCTTTATTGGCCAGCTTGATTTGAAATACCGCTCGCGGATGGACTAAGCGTTTTAACTCTCGCATCCCCTGCAGGCTTAACAAGAATACTCGAATAACCTTTAAGCCCCCTCCCGTTGATCCTGCACAGCCGCCAATAAAACTAGAAAATACCAGTAGTACAGGCAAGAACAGCGGCCATTCAGAGAAACTGGTTGTTGTGAAACCGGCAGTGGTAGAAATGGAGACAGACTGAATAAAGGCTTGGTCTAAGGCCACAGTAGGCGAACTATAAACTTGCTGAGCAAGCAAAATAGCCACACAAATCAGGGTTAGACTCATTTGTATAAAGAAGAAAGCACGACACTCAGGATCGAGAAAATAGTACTTAAAGGTAATGGCTCGCCCATTAATGGCAGCAAAGTGTAAGGAGAAGTTAATCCCAGAGATGATAAGAAATACCGCACAAATGGTATTGATTAATGAACTATCGAAATGGCCAAGGCTGGCATCGTAGGTGGAGAAGCCACCGATTGCGATAGTAGAGAAGGCATGGCATATCGCATCGAACAAAGACATTCCCGCTAGCCAAAACGCCACCGAACAACTAATGGTGAGAAACAAATAGATGTACCACAGCACTTTGGCGGTTTCTGCAATCCGCGGAGTCATCTTTTTATCTTTTACTGGCCCAGGGATCTCGGCGCGATAGAGTTGCATGCCACCAACACCTAAAATAGGCAGTACCGCCACCGCAAGAACAATGATTCCCATCCCCCCTAACCACTGCAGCATTTGCCGATAAAACAATATGCCTTTGGGTAGCTCTTCTATGCCTACAATAACCGTAGCACCAGTGGTGGTAAGCCCGGAGAAAGATTCAAAGAAGGAGTCGGTAATCGACATGTTGGGGTTTTCGGTCAGAATAAACGGCAACGCACCTACACTGCCTAGTACTGTCCAGAACAGCACCACAATTAAAAAACCCTCTTTGGCTTTTAATTCAGTTTTTTGATGACGTTGGGGGAACCACAACAGAAAACCGGCACTAACACACAGTGCAAATGCCGCCATAAAGGCTTTACCCGCACCATCTTTATAAACAGCCGCCACCAAGGCTGGAACAATCATAGCGAGACTAAATAGCATTACTAGAAGCCCAACGATCCTAATAATCGCTCTGATTTGCATCCGTGTCGTTTCTCTGTCTAAATAAAGTTTATGCTGTATATCTTGAAGTAAAGCGCCACACAAGACAACTTAAGACAACAGCTTACTCACGCTAATTTGCCCACTTGAGACATTAATGAGTTGCTGTCTAAAGGACTCATATTCGCTTAAGGGGAGGCTTACCTGCATTTGCGCAGAATCTGAAAACTGAGTATCCAGTTTGCTGGCTTGAAAGCGGCTAAGCAGCATTTCAACTTGGGTAGTAAAGGCATAGTCAAACTCCAACCAACACTGACCACTAGCCACAACCGTTTCTGCATCAACTTGTTTTAACGCTTGTTGAACGCCGCCACCATAAGCTTTAACCAAACCACCAGTACCCAACTTTATTCCGCCAGAATAGCGTACTACCACTGCCAGTATTTGTCCTAAACCACTCCCCTGTAATTGAGCCAACATAGGCTTACCAGCAGTGCCCGAGGGCTCACCATCATCACTGAAGCCTAAACATTGGCTGTCATTTGGATGACCCGCCACAAAAGCCCAACAGTGATGACGAGCTTGAGGGTGTACTTGTTTTATTTCTGCCAACTGCTGTTGAGCCATTTGCCGATTAGTCACCGGAATAAGGTAGCTAATAAAACGACTACGTTTAATGGTTTCTTCAGTGCTAACTTGCTCAATAGGTCGTAAATAGTCGCTAGTGTGTGCTATTTCCAATTCTGCTCTCGGGTTAAGTTGTTGCAAGCTTGCGCGGTAACCACCACATTGTCCTCAATGCGAATGCCGCCAAAGCGACGCATTTCATCAACCCGTGACCAATTAATCAAGCGGGTATGCTCAGATTCAGCCAGTTCACTCAACAAACTTTCAATAAAGTACAAGCCAGGTTCAATAGTTAATACATGACGCGGTTCGATGATGCGAGTACAGCGCAAAAATGGATCGTTGCTCGGGGCAGCTTGAACCTCACCATCTTCATTTAGCATAAAACCACCTACATCGTGCACCTGCAACCCCAAGTGATGGCCTAAACCATGCGGGAAAAAGCATCGAGTAATGCCTTTCTCAACCGCCGCTGCTGCGCTGCAATAAACAAACTCAAAGTCCACCAGCAACTTAGCTAGCTGACGATGGGCTTTTAGGTGTAAGTCGGTATAAGGGTGACCAGGTTTTAAATCAGCAATTAGGGCTAACTGCAATTTATCCATCTCGGCCACTAGCTCAGCAAATAAGCCTTTTCGATAAGCGTAAGTACGGGTGATGTCTGCCGCGTAGCCACGATATTCTGCACCCGCATCAATCAATAACGAATAGTGTTGTTGTTCTGCCAGTTTCTTTGCACTTAGGGCAGTGTAGTGGAGAGTGGCTGCGTTTTCGTTTAAGGCAATAATGTTGGAGTACGGTAGTGAGTGCTCACTTTTCCCTAAGCTAGACAAATACGCCAAGTTAATTTCAAACTCAGAAGCGCCAGCAAAGAACAAGTCCTTGGCGACTAAATGTGCTTTTACTGCTCTGCGGTTCGCTTCGCCAATGCACTCTATTTCGTAATCGGTTTTATAGGCGCGGTAGTAATGCAAATAGCTTAGTGTTGATTCGGGATTACGCTCACCAATGGCTAAGGCTTCTGCTAACTCTGGATGCTCACCAATATAGGCGCAACGATTTCTATTGCTGGGCAGAAACGGTTCTATATCTTGCGGGTTTGCCATCAACTTAATATTAAAGCTATCTACCCAAAAGCCTTCAGGATCCCCCGCGGCTTTATGCCAATAGTCACTCGGTTGGTGATAAATAAGCGTGGGTTTAGTGTGACCATCAACCACTAGCCAACAATGTGGATGAGCGGTTAGTGGCAACCAATGTTTGAAATGCGGATTTGTTTTGAAAGGGTAATGCTGGTCATCAAGAAAGGTTCTAAGGGGATAACCCGAGTGAATAATCAGCGCCTCAAGGTTCTCTCGCTCTAATACATCAGCCACCCGATGCTGTAGTTGCTCGATATGCTGAGTAAACAGTTGATGAATAGTTGGCATAGCACCCTCTCTACGACTATTAATTAGCTATTTAGTTATAGCGCATTTAATAAACAGATTGTTGGATCTAGAGCAGTTAATTGACGATTTCTTGCTGGAAACAAGTTGCAGTGACCCATTCGTTTTGTGCGGCTTCCGACAAAAAATTAAACAAGTGTTTTAAATGGTCGTTATATTTGTTTTAATGTTTGAGTAACAAACTGATTACAAAATTAATCTCTAACCCCTACACAAAACTGGTGCAATGTACGCCAGCTACAAGGAGAGCAGAATGATATATCAAGGCGAGAACCTCAGTGTTCGCTATATTGCCGACGGTATCGCTGAACTAACATTCGATGCCAAGCAAGGAAGTGTAAATAAGCTCGACAAAAGCACTTTAGTCTCACTGGATGAGGCTATTACTGCATTGCAGCAGCAATCAGCTTTACAAGGTTTGTTAGTAAGCTCAGCCAAAGATGCCTTCATTGTTGGTGCTGACATCACCGAGTTTTTGGGCTTATTCGCCCTACCAGAGCAAGAGTTAGCCGCATGGCTAACCAAAGCGAATGACATCTTCAATGCCCTAGAAGATTTAGCCGTTCCAACTATTTCTGCGATTAATGGTTACGCCCTAGGTGGCGGTTGCGAATTTATACTGTCTACCGACTTACGTGTAGGCGAGCCGGGTGCGCGTATAGGCCTGCCAGAAACCCAATTAGGTATTATGCCTGGTTTTGGCGGCACAGTGCGGTTACCACGAGTCATTGGCGCCGACAATGCGATGGAGTGGATTACCACCGGCAAAAACTACAAGGCTGCAGCCGCTCAAAAATTTGGCATGTTAGACGCCGTAGTCCCAGCAGAGAAATTGCGTGATGCCGCCTTAGCGATGTTGCAAGACGCCATTAGCGAAAAAATCGACTGGCAGAGTCGTCGCCAAGCTAAGTTATCACCACTAGCTTTAAACCAAATAGAAGCCACTATGAGCTTTAACTGTGCCAAAGGCATGGTGATAGCTAAAGCAGGCCCTCACTACCCCGCGCCGATCACCGCGGTTAAAACCATGGAAAAAGCAGCCCGTTGTGGCCGCACCGAGGCCCTTGCTTTAGAAGGCAAATACTTCATCGGTTTGGCTCAATCTGAGGTAGCCCAAGCCTTAGTCGGTATCTTCTTAAACGACCAACAACTTAAAGGCCTTGCTAAAAAAGCCTCAAAAAATGCCCAAAACATTAATCAAGCGGCTGTATTAGGCGCAGGTATTATGGGTGGCGGCATTGCTTATCAAAGCGCTAGCCGAGGCGTACCGGCAGTAATGAAAGACATTAACCAAGCGGCATTAGAGCTTGGCATGAATGAAGCCAGCAAGTTACTGAACAAGCAACTTGAGCGTGGCCGCATTGATGGCTTGAAGATGGGTAAAATTCTATCGGCCATTAACCCAAGCCTTAATTACGAAGCCATTGCTAACTGCGATATCGTAGTAGAAGCAGTAGTAGAGAATCCAAAAATTAAAGCGGCTGTAATACAAGAAGTAGAACAAAAAGTATCTGAAGACACCATTGTGGCGTCTAATACTTCTACTATCCCTATCTCGCTACTGGCGAAAAACTTAAGCCGCCCAGAAAAATTCTGTGGTATGCACTTCTTCAACCCAGTGCATCGTATGCCGTTGGTCGAAGTGATTCGCGGTGAGAAGACCTCACAGGAAACCATAGACAGCGTAGTCGCCTACGCCGCTAAAATGGGTAAAACCCCGGTAGTGGTTAACGACTGCCCAGGCTTCTTTGTTAACCGCGTATTGTTCCCATACTTCTTTGGCTTTACTCGCTTACTCCAAGACGGTGCCGACTTTGTAAAAGTAGACAAAATCATGGAGAAGCAATTCGGTTGGCCAATGGGCCCTGCTTACTTACTTGATGTCGTCGGCATTGATACCGGCCACCACGCCGGCGCGGTAATGGCAAGTGGCTTCCCAGAGCGCATGAGCAAAGATGGTGAAGATGCCATTGATGTGATGTACCAAGCTGAACGTTTTGGCCAGAAAAATGGCTTAGGTTTTTATGCCTACACCAAAGATCGTAGAGGCAAACCCAAGAAAGATGCCGATCCAGCCAGCTACGACTTACTCAAGCAAATTTGCAACGAACGTTACGAATACAGCAGCGAGCAGATTATTGCTCGAATGATGATCCCAATGATTAACGAAGTAGTACGTTGTTTAGAAGAAGGCATTATTCAAAGCCCAGCAGAAGCCGATATGGCGCTAGTGTACGGCTTAGGGTTCCCTCCTTTCCGTGGCGGCGTGTTCCGCTACTTAGATACCATGGGTCTTGATAAGTACGTAGCTTTAGCAGATCAATACGCCGATTTAGGTCCACTTTATCAAGTGACTGACGGTTTGCGCGCTAAAGCAGCGGCTGGTGAAACTTACTATGGCAAACAAGGCTAATGGAGGAACATAAAATGAAAGAAGTAGTGATTGTTGATTGTATTCGAACTCCTATGGGCCGCTCAAAAAATGGCTGTTTTAGAAATGTTCGCGCCGAAGATTTGTCTGCCCAGCTAATGAAAGGCTTGGTGGAACGTAACCCTAAACTAGACCCAAATGACATTGAAGACGTGTACTGGGGTTGTGTACAACAAACCCTAGAACAAGGTTTCAACGTAGCGCGTAATGCGGCGCTGTTGGCGGGTTTACCACATTCAACGGGTGCTGTTACCGTAAACCGTTTATGTGGTTCGTCAATGCAAGCTTTGCATGACGCCGCTCGCGCAATTATGGCCGACCAAGGTGATGTATTTATTGTTGGTGGTGTTGAGCACATGGGTCACGTACCAATGAACCATGGCGTAGACTTTCACCCGGGTATGGCTAAATCGGTAGCCAAAGCTGCCGGTATGATGGGTTTAACCGCCGAATTGCTTTCACAAATGCACGGCATTAGCCGAGAAGCCATGGATGAGTTTGGTGCGCGTTCACACCGCTTAGCACATCAGGCAACCCTAGAAGGTCGATTCACCAACGAAATCTTCCCTATTGAAGGTCACGATGCAGACGGCACTTTAAAGTTAATTGAAACTGACGAAGTAATTCGCCCTGAAACCACAGCTGAAGGTTTGTCGCAATTACGCCCAGTATTTGACCCCGCCAACGGTAAAGTTACCGCCGGTACGTCTTCGGCTTTATCAGACGGTGCTTCAGCCATGTTGGTGATGTCGGCAGACAAAGCCGCCGAGCTGGGTTTAACCGTTCGCGCCAAAGTACGCTCAATGGCGATTGCTGGTTGCGATCCTTCTATCATGGGTTATGGCCCTGTACCTGCTACACATAAAGCGCTTAAACGTGCTGGTTTAAAGGTAGAAGACATTGACCTATTTGAACTTAATGAAGCCTTTGCTGCGCAATCATTACCTTGCGTGAAAGATTTAGGGTTATTGGACCAAGTGGAAGACAAGGTTAACTTAAACGGTGGCGCCATCGCGTTAGGCCACCCACTAGGTTGTTCGGGCACCCGAATCTCCACCACCCTTATCAATCTAATGGAAGCCAAAGACGCCAAGCTAGGTGTGGCCACCATGTGTATTGGTTTAGGCCAAGGTATTGCCACGGTATTTGAACGACCATAAGCAAGCTTTAACTCAAAAATGGGAGCATTGAGCTCCCATTTTTTTTACTCACGCTCCGCAGGCATTTTTCCTAAGCCGGTTGTTTGTTATCCTTAACGCCACTTACTTCGCAAAAAATAGTACAGAGGCCCATGGTTTTAGCTAAACAGTTATTGGTTGTTGATGATGACTTAGAAATTCGTAGCTTACTTGAACAGTATTTAAGTAAGTCAGGTTTTGATGTGATTAGCGCCAATGACGGTGAAGAAATGGCCAAATTGCTTGAAACCAATGACCCAGAACTGATCATTCTCGACATCATGCTACCGGGAGATGATGGCTTCACTCTGTGTCAAAAAATTCGCCGCACTTCAAACGTGCCTATCATCATGCTAACCGCTAACTCTGACGAAATGGATCGCATTGTGGGTTTAGAGCTGGGTGCCGACGATTATATTGGCAAACCGTTTAATCCGCGTGAACTACTGGCTCGAATCAAAGCCTTGTTACGACGCTCGCAAGTCACCGCCAATGCCCAGCAAAACACCCGCTACATTCGCTTTGGTCAATGGCGTTTAGACAGTCAAACACAACAGCTTGAGCATGAAGATGGCGACAAGCTTGAGTTATCGAGCAGTGATTACCGCTTGCTACAGCTGTTTTTGCAACACCCTAACGAAACCCTAGACAGAGACACCATTAGCGATGCGACTCGCGGTCGTGAAAGCCTGCCTATGGAGCGCGGTATAGATGTACAAATTAGTCGTTTGCGCCAGCGCCTCAAAGATGACGGCAGCCAAACTCGCCTAATTCGCACCATACGTGGCGTAGGTTATATGATGGTGACGCAAGTCAGCCATGAAGTTTAAGGCCTTTATTGAACGAATAAAGCCTAACTCGCTATTAGCGAGGATGCTGCTGTTACTGTTACTGGCCATTGGCTTAGCACAAGGAGCCAGCAGCTTTATTTGGTTTTATCAGCTACGGCAATCAGAATCTGATGGCTTGCGCTCTACCTCGCAAAACTTGGCCTTGAGCCTAGCCTCTACGGTCACCTTTTTTGAATCGTTACCTTCTGAGTATCGGCACATTGTGTTGAATCAGCTTCGTAAAATGGGCGGTACTCGTTTCTTTGTCTCCTTGAACAAAGATTACATTAACATTGAATCTATTCCCGACAGCCACCGCAAAAACATTGTGATTCAAACGGTTGGCGAAGTATTACATCGTGAGCTAAGCCGCAGCCCAATGATTGATGTTGATTTTTCCATGCCCGACAAGCTGCATGTTCTTAAAAATGACATTTTACTTAAAGATTTACCCTCGTCTTGGGCCTCACATACACTGCAAATTGAACCGCTAAACCCACCAATTTTGGTTACTCAAATCGAACTAGAGAGTGGCGAATGGATTTACTTAGCTGCGCTTTTACCCGCCCCCTATATGACGCTGCAAGACAATTTACTGCCGCAAGATCGAGTGATGTTTATCGCTCTTATGACGTTCTTCTTGCTGCTGTTTACTTTTGTATTAGTGCGTAGACAAACTCGACCACTGCGGCGTTTAGCTAAAGCGGCTTCTCGGCTGACTATCGACTTATTCCAGCCGCCACTAACAGAAGAAGGCAGCGACGAAATCCGTAAGGCCACCCGTGCCTTTAATACCATGCAGGGTAAATTGAAACGGTATATAGAAGATCGGGAATTGCTGTTCCGCTCTATCTCACACGATTTAAAAACTCCGATTACTCGTTTGCGCTTACGCGCAGAGTTATTAGACGACGATACCGTCATTGATGCCTTTAACCGTGATTTAGATGAACTGGAAATCATGGCCAAAGGCGCATTACAAACGGTAAAAGATACCGATATTCACGAAAACTTAAGTGATATAAACATAATGACTCACCTTAAACACTGCATAGAACCCTTCTCGGGTAAGGTGATTGTGTTTGGTGAGGCTCTTGAACCTTACCGCGGTAAGCCATTGGCGATTAAGCGCTGTATTAGCAACCTGGTTGAAAATGGCATTAAGTACGGCAACGACATTGAGATTTACTTACTCGATGACGATGTAGAGCTGTGTTTACTGTTTGTAGATCACGGTCCCGGCATTCCCGAGGAACGGATTAAAGAGGTATTTAACCCTTATGTTCGTATCAGCAAAGATGATTCAGGCTCGGGTTTGGGCTTAGGTATTGCTCGCAATATTGCCCATGCTCATGGTGGTGATATTACCCTGCAAAACCTGCCTCAAGGAGGTTTAGAAGTAAAACTCCAACTGCCTCACATAAAATAACCACTTTGTAACAACCTGGTTACAAAAGGTTACTTTGTTATCAAGCTGTTTCATCTAGTCTATTAATTAGCCAATCGCCTGCGGTAAAGATTGGTGAATAAGGAATGGAATTCACAAAAAAATAACAAAGGCATCAATATGCGTAAATTTGCAACTCTAGCCTCTACCCTGGCACTTACTAGCGCGATTAACCTGGCATACGCAGGTGAAGTAGAAGTTTTACACTGGTGGACTTCAGGTGGTGAAGCCAAATCGGTAGGCGTACTTAAAGAAATGCTAGAAGCTCAAGGTCATTCGTGGAAAGACTTTGCAGTAGCAGGCGGCGGCGGTGAAAGTGCTATGACGGTATTAAAAACCCGCGCTATTTCAGGTAACCCCCCAGCGGCAGCGCAAATTAAAGGTCATGATATTCAAGAATGGGCTGATCTTGGCTTCCTAAGCAACTTGAACGACGTGGCTAAAGCAGAAAAATGGGATGATGTTGTTCCAGCAGTTGTCACGAATGTAATGAAGTTTAACGGTGACTATGTAGCAGTACCGGTAAACGTTCACCGAGTAAACTGGTTATGGGCAAACCCAGCCGTATTTGAAAAAGCCGGCGCTAAGATCCCTACCACCATGGATGAATTTTTTGTCTCAGCTGAGAAGCTAAAAGCTGCAGGCATTATTCCGCTAGCTCACGGTGGCCAAGCTTGGCAAGACGCCACAGTATTTGAAGCTATAGCCTTAGATATACTGGGCTCAGAAGACTACAACAAAGCGTTTGTAATGCACGATGATGCAGTACTTAGTGGCGACAAAATGGTGGAAGTTTTCACCGTATTCAAAAAAATGCGTAACTACATCGACAGTGACTCCCCAGGCCGCGACTGGAACATTGCCACCAGCATGGTGATAAATGGCCAAGCAGGCATGCAAATTATGGGTGACTGGGCGAAAGGCGAATTTATTGCTGCAGGCAAAGTACCCGGTAAAGATTTTGTTTGTTTACCAGCACCAGGTACCGATGGACAGTTCACCTTTAACATCGATAGCTTTGCCATGTTTGAGCTAAGTAATGCCGATAATGTGACTGCCCAAAAGAGTTTAGCGAAAACTATTTTAACCCCTGAATTCCAGGAGGTCTTCAACTTAAACAAAGGCTCGATTCCAGTACGTACCGATATGGATATGAGCAAATTTGATAGCTGTGCCTTGGATTCAATGGCTACCTTCAAGGCCAGTAATGCCTCGGGTGATTTGGTGCCAAGTATGGCCCACGGCCTAGCCACCACGGGTTATGTACAAGGCGCTATTTATGACGTAGTAACGAACTTCTTTAACGACCCTGATGGTGACCCTAAAGAAACCGTGACTAAATTAGCGCGTGTTGTTAAAGCTGCTAAGTAAACCTACCCACTTATCTAAATAAGTATCATGCTCCGGCCAGCCGGTCGGAGCTTGCACCTGCTATTACCTTGTTAGTTTGAACATGGCGTTCGAACGAGGCTGTACTATGTTTAATACCTTGCAAAAATGGTTGCCCAAAATCATCTTGTCACCTTCGATATTTTTGGTAACGGTATGTATTTATGGCTACGTAGCTTGGACTGGCTACCTGTCTCTAACCCACTCACGTTTTTTACCTAATTTTAAGTGGGCTGGCTTACTGCAATACAACAAACTGATGGAGAATGATCGCTGGGTTACCTCCTGCATCAACCTGCTGATTTTTGGCGTACTGTTCATTATCATTTCAATAATTTTAGGCACCTTACTGGCTATTTTGTTAGACCAAAACATTCGCCAAGAAGGAGCTATTCGTACTATCTATCTCTACCCTATGGCCTTGTCGTTCATTGTAACCGGCACAGCTTGGAAGTGGATTTTAAACCCTGGGCTGGGCTTAGAGAAAATGATGCATGATTGGGGCTGGACCAGTTTTGAATTTAACTGGCTGGTGAGCAATGACATGTCGGTGTATACCCTGGTTATTGCTGCCGTGTGGCAATCTTCAGGCTTTGTTATGGCGATGTTTTTGGCGGGCCTACGCGGCATTGATTCAAGCATTGTTAAAGCTGCTCAGATCGACGGCGCTAGCATGCCCACTATTTACTGGAAAATCATCCTGCCTTGTTTACGTCCGGTCTTTTTCAGTGCGGTGATTATTACCTCGCACATCGCGATTAAGAGTTTTGATTTAGTGACCGCACTCACCTCCGGTGGGCCGGGTTACTCGTCAGACTTACCTGCACTGTTTATGTATACCCACGCCTTTACCCGCGGGCAAATGGGCTTAGGTGCCGCCAGTGCGATGATGATGCTAGCCGGTGTACTCGCCATTTTAGTGCCGTATTTGTACTCAGAACTGCGTAACCGGGAGCAATAATCATGACTAAATTTTCACCGGGTCGCATCTTCATCTATTCAATATTAGTGCTGTTTTGCGCCATCTATTTAATGCCGCTATTAGTAATGCTGCTTACCTCGTTTAAGTCTTTGCCGGATATTCGCGGTGGCAACTTGCTATCTCTGCCTGAAGTATGGGTATTTGACGCATGGTTTAAAGCCTGGGGCACAGCCTGTACCGGGGTTACCTGTGAGGGAGTAAAAGGTTATTTCTGGAACTCCTTTAAAATGGCGGTTCCTGCGGTTTTCATTTCAACCTTAATTGGAGCACTAAACGGCTACGTTATTGCTCATTGGCGCTTTAAAGGCTCAAACCTATTTTTTGCCTTAATGCTATTTGGTTGCTTCATACCTTTTCAAGTGATCTTGCTGCCCATGGCCGCCACCTTAGGTAAGTTTGGCTTGGCCAATACCACCACCGGCTTAGTGTTTGTGCACGTTGTCTACGGTTTGGTATTTACTACCCTATTCTTCCGCAACTTCTATGTATCGGTTCCCGGGGAGTTAGTTAAAGCGGCTAAGCTCGACGGCGCAGGCTTCTTCACTATTTTCTTCAAAATTATGCTGCCTATTTCTAAGCCCATCATCATGGTGTGCATCATCTGGCAGTTCACACAAATTTGGAACGACTTCTTGTTTGGAGTGGTGTATTCGGGCTCCGATTCACAACCCATTACGGTCGCGTTAAACAACCTAGTAAATACCAGCACCGGAGTGAAGGAATACAACGTGGATATGGCCGCTGCCATTATTGCTGCGCTACCCACTCTGTTTGTCTACGTAGTAGCTGGAAAGTATTTTGTGCGCGGGTTAACCGCTGGCTCAGTAAAAGGATAAGAAACAATGGCGACCTTAGATATAAAACAGCTCTACAAACGCTATGGTAAAAGTGCCCCTAATACCCTGGAAGACATTAATATCTCGATTAATGCCGGCGAGTTTTTAATTTTAGTGGGTCCCTCTGGCTGTGGTAAATCTACACTCATGAATATGATTGCCGGCTTAGAAGAAATAACTAGCGGCGACATTTGCATTGACGGAAAAGTGGTTAACGACGTTGACCCCAAAGATCGCGACATCGCCATGGTTTTTCAATCATATGCGCTATATCCAAATATGACCGTTCGCGGCAATATCGAATTTGCCCTAAAAATTCAAAAAATGGATAAAGATGCCCGCGAGACTGAAATAACTCGAGTCGCGCAGTTACTGCAAATTGAACACCTGTTAGACCGTAAGCCTTCACAGCTCTCTGGCGGTCAGCAACAGCGAGTATCAATGGGACGCGCCCTAGCCCGCCAACCCAAAATCTATTTGTTTGACGAACCCTTAAGTAACTTAGATGCCAAACTGCGCGTAGAAATGCGCCACGAGATTAAAAAACTACACCAACGTTTAGGCACCACTATTGTTTACGTTACTCACGATCAAATTGAAGCAATGACCCTAGCCGACAGAATTGCCGTGATGAAAGACGGCCAGCTATTGCAACTAGGTAGCCCCTCGGAGATTTATAACGATCCTGCTGATATGTTTGTCGCTGGTTTTATGGGCTCTCCTGCAATGAACTTTTTACACTGCAGTGTTGAGCAAAGTGAACATGGCTTGATGGGTTCATTGGTATGTGACCAACAACAGCAACATCATATTCCGCTGCCAGAGCACCTAGG
The DNA here is from genome assembly GCF_030548385.1 of Agarivorans sp. 1_MG-2023. Taxonomy (NCBI): domain Bacteria; kingdom Pseudomonadati; phylum Pseudomonadota; class Gammaproteobacteria; order Alteromonadales; family Alteromonadaceae; genus Agarivorans; species Agarivorans sp. 1_MG-2023. The sequence goes on from NZ_JAUOSJ010000007.1 coordinate 14,131, forward strand.
CAAATATGCGGGTAAATCATTAGTGGTTGGCATAAGGCCAGAACAAATAACCCATGTGAATCCTTACAAAAAAGACAAAGCCTTAGTCACCACCCTTAACTTAAAGCTAGGTGTGTTAGAACCTACGGGCCCCGACACCATTGCCTTGGTAACCTTGAATGGCAAAGAAATTAGTTGCCGACTCGACCCCGATAAACCAGCAACAATGGGAGAAAACCTAGATTTAATGTTTGATCTGTCTAGCGCAGTGTATTTCGACCCGAATAACGAACAGCGCATTCGCTAAGTATTTATTGCACTGCTCCCTTTAGTTATCCCTTTAATCAAGAGGCTTCGGCCTCTTTTCTTTTATCTGAACATCGCTCTCTACAAGTTAAGCTGTCAATCGTCAATGCTGACAGCTGCCACTTTTCAACCAGCTGTTATACAATGACAAAGTAGCAAAAAGAGACCACGTTTGATGAGCAATAACACTGAATTTAGCCAAGCCGATCACCAATTAAATGCTTTGGGCCTGCGTTGTCCAGAACCGGTGATGATGGTGCGCAAAGCCATTCGTAACATAAATATCGGCGAAACCTTGCTGGTGCAAGCCGACGATCCGTCCACCACTCGTGACATGGTAAGCTTTTGTGAGTTTATGGATCACACTTTAGTGGCCAAAAAAACCGACCAAACTCCCTTTCAATATTTGATCAAGAAAGGTAGTTAGCCGAGTTTGTTTCAAAAAAGTCTAATTTATCAGCGATTCCCGATACAACAGCACTAGGGTCTGCCTGCATGCTAGGGTATACTCCGTCAGTTATAAAACCGATTATTTTTCATACGCGCGACACTAAAATCATGCATAAATACGATATTAAAACCTTTCAAGGCCTTATTTTGGCCCTGCAAGACTACTGGGCTCGTCAGGGCTGTGTTCTTGTTCAACCTTTAGACATGGAAGTAGGTGCAGGCACCTTTCATCCGCAAACATTTTTGCGCTCTATCGGTCCAGAACCGATGTCGAGTGCTTATGTACAACCATGTCGTCGTCCAACCGATGGCCGTTATGGTGAAAACCCTAACCGCTTGCAGCATTACTACCAATTTCAAGTAGTGATGAAGCCTTCTCCAGATAACATTCAAGAGTTATACCTAGGTTCATTAGTAGAACTAGGTATTAACCCTGAAGTTCACGATATCCGCTTCGTAGAAGATAACTGGGAATCGCCGACTTTAGGTGCTTGGGGCCTTGGCTGGGAAATTTGGTTGAACGGTATGGAAATTACTCAGTTCACTTATTTCCAACAAGTGGGTGGCTTAGAGTGCTCACCAGTAACCGGTGAAATCACCTACGGTTTAGAGCGCTTAGCCATGTACATTCAAGGCGTAGACAGTATCTACGACCTAGTGTGGACCGACGGGCCAATGGGTAAAGTGACCTATGGCGATGTGTTCCACCAGAACGAAGTTGAGCAATCAACCTACAATTTTGAACACGCCGACACTACTGCACTATTTGCACAATTCGATCAGTGCGAAAAAGACAGCCAACAATTAGTTGAAGCAGGTTTACCTTTACCCGCTTACGAACAAGTTATGAAAGCGTCTCATGCGTTTAACTTACTTGATGCTCGTCATGCCATTTCGGTCACCGAACGCCAACGCTACATTTTGCGCGTTAGAGCGTTATCAAAAGCCGTAGCGGAAACCTATTACAGTGCGCGAGAAGCGCTTGGTTTCCCTTTATGCAAAGACAAGAAGTAACGGAGGCAGCATGAGTAACGAGAACCTATTAGTAGAAATCGGCACCGAAGAGTTGCCACCAAAAGCCTTACGTGGCTTGGCTGAGTCTTTTAAAAGCAATGTACAACAAAGCTTAGAAAAAGCCGGTTTTGAATTTGATAGTATTGAATGGTTTGCTGCGCCTCGTCGCCTAGCCCTTTCTGTTCAAGCTTTGAATGAAAAAACACCCGATAAAGTCGTAGAAAAACGCGGCCCAGCCATTAGCAGCGCATTTGATGCTGACGGCAATGCCACTAAAGCAGCCGAAGGTTGGGCACGCTCAAATGGCATTACCGTTGAACAAGCCGAACGACTAAAAACCGACAAAGGCGAATGGCTACTGCATAAGGCTGAAATTAGCGGCCAAACTATTTATCAATTGTTCCCTGATATTGTTGCAGATGCCTTAGCAAAACTGCCTATCCCTAAACCAATGCGTTGGGGAGCGAAATCGATTCAATTCATTCGCCCTGTACATACTATTACGATGCTGTACGGTGAAAAATTAGTTCAAGGCAATATTCTTGGTATCGAATCTGCTCGCACTGTGCGTGGCCACCGCTTTATGGGTGACGCTGAATTTGAACTAAACCACGCCAACGATTATGTTCAACAGTTAGACCGTCGCGGTAAAGTGATAGTGAACTACGAACAGCGTAAAGCGATTATTCGAGAACAAATCGAAGCTGAAGCTGCCCGCGAAGGTGGTGTAGTAGAAATGGATGAAGCACTACTTGAAGAAGTATGTTCATTGGTTGAGTGGCCAGTGGCTATGGTAGGTAGTTTTGAGGACAAGTTCTTAGACGTTCCTGCTGAAGCGCTTATCTACACCATGAAGGATAACCAGAAATACTTCCCAATTTTAGATACCAAAGGTAACTTACTACCGCGCTTTATCTTCGTATCGAATATTGTCAGCAAAGATCCTCAGCAAGTAATTGTTGGTAACGAAAAAGTGGTTCGCCCTCGCCTAGCCGATGCCGAATTTTTCTTTAATACCGACAAAAAGTCACGTTTAGACAGCCGTTTAGATAAGCTTGCTAACGTGGTATTCCAACAAAAACTCGGTAGCTTATTAGATAAAGCTAACCGCGTTTCTGAATTAGCAGCACAAATTGCAGGTGAGATTGGTGGCGATAGCCAGCACGCTCAACGTGCAGGTTTGTTATCAAAAGCTGATTTAAACAGCGAAATGGTTCTTGAGTTTCCAGATATTCAAGGCGTTATGGGCATGTATTACGCCAAGTTCGACGGCGAGCATGAAGATGTCGCTAATGCCTTAAATCAGCAATACTGGCCGCGCTTCTCAGGCGACAAACTGCCTGAATCCAAGGTGGCATCAGCAGTCGCGATTGCCGACAAACTAGATACCTTGGTGGGTATTTTTGCCATTGGCCAACTACCAAAAGGCGATAAAGACCCATTTGCTTTGCGCCGGGCAAGCTTAGGTATTATTCGTATCATTCAAGACAAAGGTTTTGAATTAGATTTAGATACGCTAATTAATAGTGCACTGCTGTTATTGCCGCTTGAACTTAGCCAAGATCAACAAGCCAAGGTTCATACTCAGCTTATCGAGTTTATTTATGCTCGCCTGCGCGCGATGTACCTTGAGCAAGGTATTGATGCCAGCGTGATTACCGCCGTATTAGAACGTAAACCAACTAAGTTAGCGGACATTGAGCAACGCATTAAGGCGGTAAGCCACTTCCGTTCTTTAGAACAAGCCCAAGCATTAGCGGCCGCCAACAAACGAGTGTCTAACATTCTGGCGAAAAACCCAGACTTTGTTAAACCACAAGTTGACGCTAGTTTGCTTCAAGAGCCGCAAGAACAAGCCTTAGCATCAGCAGTTGATTCGATGGCTGTTACGCTAAAACCTTTGCTTGAAAAAGGCGATTATCAACAAGCACTAATCGAGCTTGCCAACTTGCGCGATGTTGTAGATAACTTCTTCGATAACGTGATGGTAATGAGTGAAGATGACAGCTTAAAAATCAACCGATTAAGCCTGCTAAATTCACTTCGTCAGCTATTTTTAGAAATTGCAGACATCTCAGTGATTCAGTAGCTTCACAGCTAATTAGTGTAATAAAAAAGCCATCTTCTAAACAAGGAGGTGGCTTTTTTTGATCTAGTTAACCCTTTTAATAAAATTAGCTAAATCTTGAAATCCTTTTCAGCATAGTAGTGTGAGCTTGGCACGTTTTTTCTGGGCTAGCTTCGATATAAATAGGCTCGAGTTCAGCTCATTACGTAATGTTTGTCTGCAAAGACAAAGGAAAGCTATAAAAATATAAAGGAATTGGAAATGCTTAAGAATTTAATGAAAGCAGGTGTGCTAGCACTAATCACCATAGTAGCAGCTGGTTGTGCTTCTAGCGGCGGCGACAGTAAATTAACTCGTGACGTATATCTACGTGGCGTATTCACTTGGTGGGACGCGGCTCCAGAATACAAATTGATGCCTGTAGAAGGTAAGAAAAACGTATGGTCAGCTACTTCATCTGTTGATGAGCCTTTAATTGCTGATGGCCAACCGTACGAGTGGAAATTTGGTGATGCTGCATGGCAGTGTGGTACTAACTTTGGTTTCCTAGCTGGTGAAGCAGAAATTAAAATTGGTGACCGTCGCCAGTTAAACAAATGTTCAGCATTTGATAACTTCAAATTCACTCCAGAAGTTGATGGCGTATACCGCTTCTACTTAGACTGGTCAGAAGAGATTCCTGTAACTTACGTAGAAAAAGTTGAAATGTAAGCCTTAGCTTTTCTATTCAAAGCCCCCTATGAGGGGGCTTTTTTGTTTCTGTCGGTCACTAACAAAAACTATATGGATGTAAAAAATGCAGCAAGTCATTAAACCCGCTCTGCTCGGCTGTTTAGTCAGCATGGCTATAGCCGGTTGTTCTTCGCCTCAAACAGGCAATAGCACCAGCGCAGCCAGTAGTTCAAGCGAAGCATTAAGCCAAAGCGCTCAATGTCTACAATGGGATGGTCAGCCCGTATCTGTGGACGTAAGCAGCAGCTTTGAAGAAGGTACAGCCGTAAGAGACTTTTACAGCGGCCAAATGAGCACTGTATATCAAGGTAAAGTCACCTTTACTCCCGCACCAGAAAGTGGAGGTTTACTGTTACTCGAGTCAGTCACTAAAAAAGCAGATGAGTTTAATTGGGATAGCGCATCAGTTTACTTTGTGATGACCGATCGCTTCTACAATGGTAACCCTGACAACGACAATAGCTACGGCCGCAGTAATGACGGCAAAAATGAAATTGGTACTTTCCATGGTGGTGACATAGCGGGCTTAAGTAAAAAGCTCGATTATATTGAAGACTTAGGCATCAATGCCATTTGGATTACCGCTCCTTACGAGCAGATTCGCGGCTGGGTTGGCGGTGGTATGCGTGGCGACTTTAAGCATTACGGCTACCACGGCTACTACGTACAAGACTACACAGTAATGGACCAAAACATGGGTACCGCTGAAGAGTTTAAGCAGTTTGTTGATGATGCTCATGCTCGTGGCATACGCGTGGTGATGGACATTGTAATGAATCACACCGGCTACGCGACCTTAGGCGATATGCAAGAGTTCGGTTTTGGTGCGACTCAAGAATATGACGTACCCATTGAAACCTACTTAGGCGAGAAGTGGACTAACTGGGCCCCAGGTAAAGGCGAAACTTGGCACAGCTTTAACGACTACATTGATTACGGCGCGAGAACAGAATGGGTTAAGTGGTGGGGACCAGAGTGGGTTCGTACTGATATTTCAGGCTACCCAAATCCAGGCCCAAGTGATTTAGAAATGTCTTTGGCTTACTTGCCAGATTTCAAAACTGAGTCAGACAATGTAGTAAGCCTGCCTCCTTTCTACAAAAACAAGCCCGATACAAAAGCAGTAGAAATTCCTGGTGCAACAGTTCGAGATTACCTGGTTACATGGTTGTCTGATTGGGTACGTGAGTACGGTATCGATGGCTTCCGTGCTGATACGGTGAAACACGTAGAACCAGAAGCGTGGATGGAACTAAAACTGGCTTCAAGCAAAGCCTTTAGCGAGTGGAAACAAAACAACCCCGATAAAGTGCTAGATGATAGTGACTTTTGGATGACTGGTGAGTTCTGGGGGCAAGGCCTTAATAATTCAAAGTTATTCAATAGCGGTTTTGATTCACTCATCGACTTCACTTACCAAACAGATTTAGCTAAACAAGGCATGAATTGTTTCACTAACATGCAAGACGGCTATCAGCGTTACGCAGACGTACTTGGTAAGCGAGATGGCAAAGTATTGAGTTACGTATCATCTCACGATACAAAACTTGCCTATGGCAGCATCAGCAAAGATCTAGAGCAACAAAAACAATTGGGCTCTGCTTTCTTACTGATGCCAACAGCCATTCAAGTATACTACGGTGATGAAACTGCTCGCGAGAAAGGACCACGCAGCTCAGATAAACATCAAGCGACCCGTTCAGATATGAATTGGGAGCAATTGAATGATGAGCAACGTTTAGCCGTCCACAATCACTGGCAAAAATTGCTTCAATTCCGTAAGCGTCACCAAGCTATTGGCGCAGGGGAGCATAAACAGTTGAATACCGCTCCTTACGTATTTGAAAGACGCAAAGGTGATGATGCAGTAGTGGTAGTTTATGTAGGCCAAACAGCTAACTAAAGCGATACTCACAACATATATTTAAGCGGCTTAGGCCGCTTTTTTTATATCTATTTCCTCTTTGATTAACTAATCAACCTAGAACAACTGGGGCTAATTGCCATTAGAAAGCAATCTTTGTTATGGTGACGCCTATATAGAAAAAGGTGCGTTATGACATATTCAGATTTTGGTAATAAATTCACTCGCCATGCAGGCATCACTCAGCTTATGGATGACCTTGATGAAGGTATTCGAGCTGGCGATGAGATGATCATGCTTGGCGGTGGCAACCCAGCTCAAATACCAGAAATGACCGAAATTTTTGAGCAACATCTTCGTAGCGGCTTAGATAACAAGAGCTTGCTCAACGCGCTATGTAATTACGACGCCCCCCAAGGGAATAAGGCATTTATTTCTAACTTAGCTGAATTTCTAAGTAATGAATTCCATTGGGATATAAAAAGTGAGAACATCGCCTTAACAAATGGTAGCCAAAGCGCATTTTTTTACCTTTTCAATCTATTTGCTGGAAAGGGTAAAAACAGCAAGAAGGTCCTGTTTCCCTTAGCACCTGAATATATCGGTTACGAAGACAGCGGCATAGACGAAGACCTATTTATTGGCAACAAACCCAACATTGAGTATTTGGATAAGCGACAGTTTAAGTACCACGTTGATTTTGACCACCTACATCTTGATCAAAGCATTGGGCTAGTCTGTGTATCTCGGCCAACCAACCCTACCGGCAATGTCATTACCGATGACGAAATTAGCAAACTATCGGTGCTAGCCAAGCAACATGGCGTGCCACTGCTTATCGACAATGCTTATGGCCTGCCCTTCCCTAACTTGGTGTTTACCGACGAAGCTACGCCATTTTGGGATGACAATACGATTTTGTGTTTGAGCTTATCGAAGCTTGGATTACCAGGCACCCGCTGCGGTATTGTAATAGCCAAGCCAGAAACCATTAAGGCGGTGAGTAATTTATCTGGGATTATTAATTTGTCTCCCGGTGGTGTTGGCCCTGCATTAGCGAATGAGATGCTTAAAGACAATAGCCTACTAGATGCCAGCAACAACATTATTCGCCCTTTTTATCAGCGTAAATCTCAGCAGGCAATAGATTGGTTACAAGCGGCAATACCCTCAACCAAATTCAGGATTCATAAATCAGAAGGTGCTATGTTTTTATGGTTATGGTTCGAAGGTTTAGCCATCAGTGATAAAGAGCTATACCAAGCGCTTAAACAGAAAGGTCTATTGATTGTACCTGGTAGTTATTTCTTCCCTGGTGTGAGTAATAGCTGGCGACATACTCAAGAATGTATTCGACTTAATTTCGCCCAAAGTGAAGCCAATGTAAAACAAGGCATTGAAATACTCGCCTCAGTCGTTAATCCTCTACTCGAGGCTTAAACACTAAAAAAGGGCCTTGTGGCCCTTTTCATTCTTTATCTATATTACTTCGTCTTTAAGCTGTTTTAGTTTCCAAAGTTTCTACCGAATTTATCTTTCCATTAATTGGAATTTGCTTAGGCTTAAGCGCTTCAGGAATCTCGCGCTCCAGTTCAATAAACAGTAACCCGTTCTCAAGGTTTGCAGCTTTCACTTTAACGTGGTCAGCGATTTGATATTTTCGCTCAAAGCCGCGTTCAGCTATACCTTGGTGTAAGAACTTAGTTTCTGTATTGTTGGCTTTTTTCTGCTTAGTTCCAGTAACAATCAATGCATTTTCTCGAGCAACGATTGATAACTCATCTTCAGCAAAACCTGCAACAGCTAAAGTGATTCGATAATGGTTTTCGTCTACCGCTTCAATATTATAAGGCGGGTAACCATTGTTTTGAGATTGGGCGCTTTGGTTAGAAGCCGCTTCAATAAAACTAGCTAAGCGATCAAAACCAATAGCGGTGCGATAAAGAGGTGAAAAGTCATATTGATTACGCATTGTATATTATCCTCATAGAGCAATAAATTGTATTGGACCAGCACTATTGCTGCGTCCCTTTCTAAACAGCACCCACCTATGCGGCATCCTGTTATTACTATATATGGGGGTAAGTTTTACTCTTTCAAGTACAAAAAAGGCAATATTTTCATATTGCCTTTTTTAGTCTTAACCTTTAACGCTATCGATTACACGTCAAGGTTTTCCACGTTCAACGCGTTAGCTTCAATGAAGTTACGACGAGGTTCAACATGGTCACCCATTAAAGTAGTAAATAATTGATCACAGGCAATCGCATCTTCAACCGTTACTTGCAGCATACGGCGAGTTTCAGGGTCCATTGTAGTTTCCCACAATTGGTCTGGGTTCATTTCACCTAGTCCTTTATAACGTTGGATATATAGACCACGACGAGACTCAGCCATTAACCAATTAAGCGCTTCTTCAAAGTTCTTAACTGGCTTGGTTTTCTCACCACGCTTAATGTAAGCACCTTCCTCGATCAAGCCATTTAGCTTGCCATGTAAACTACAAATATCTTGGTAGTCATTTGAAGCAAAGAACTCCGGCTCAAACTTAAACTGAACGTCAACACCATGTTGGCGAAGCGTAACGACTGGGTAATAGATATCGCGTTCTTCGTGTTTTTCTACTTCAATAGAGTAGTAGTTACCACTTGGCAATTCAGCATTAATTGGTGCAATAAGCTCTTCTGACCACTGCTCTAACACTTCATTGTCTTTTAGTTCTTCAACACTAATAGGACGCTGATATACCATTTGGCTAAGCAGAGCAATTGGGTAGCGACGAGACAAACGCTCGTTGTTTTTCCATACTCGACGGTACTGGGTTACTAAACCTTCCAACTGTTCGCCACCAATAGCAGGCGCTTCAGGGTTCACATACAACCCTGAATTATCCAAGGCTAAAGTTGTTAGGTATTCTGTTAGAGACTCTTCATCCTTAACATAGCGCTCTTGTTTACCTTTCTTCACCTTATATAAAGGAGGCTGAGCAATATAAATGTAACCACGCTCAATAATTTCAGGCATTTGGCGGTAGAAGAAAGTTAGTAGCAAGGTGCGGATGTGCGAGCCATCCACATCCGCATCGGTCATGATGATGATGTTGTGGTAACGCGTTTTATCCGGGTTGTATTCATCTCTACCAATACCACAACCCATGGCGGTAATAAGGGTAGCGACCTCTTGAGAAGAAAGCATCTTATCGAAACGGGCTTTTTCTACGTTTAAAATTTTACCTTTTAGCGGAAGAATAGCTTGGTTCTTACGGTTACGCGCTTGCTTAGCACTACCTCCCGCAGAATCACCCTCCACTATGTATAGTTCAGAAAGAGCAGGATCTTTCTCTTGGCAGTCGGCCAGCTTACCTGGTAAACCAGCTAAATCTAGCGCACCTTTACGACGAGTCATATCTCGTGCTTTACGAGCAGCTTCTCGTGCGCGAGCAGCATCCAAAATTTTCTGGGTAATAATTTTGGCTTCTTGAGGGTTCTCTAACAAGTATTCACTTAGTTTCTCACCCATGGTCTGTTCAACCGCAGACTTAACTTCTGAAGAAACTAGCTTATCTTTAGTTTGGCTTGAGAACTTAGGGTCAGGTACTTTAACTGAAACAACGGCAGTTAAACCTTCGCGAGCATCGTCACCGGTCGCGTTATTCTTGTCTTTCTTGTTAACGCCTTCCTTCTCCATATAGCTATTTAGAGTACGAGTTAACGCCGCTCTAAATCCAGCTAAGTGGGTGCCACCATCTTTTTGAGGAATGTTATTGGTAAAACAATAAACGTTTTCCTGGAATCCATCATTCCACTGCATCGCTAATTCAACAGCAATGCCATCTTCACGCTGGAAGTTAAAGCTAAATGCTTTAGGGTGAATCGGCGTTTTGTTGGTATTTAGGTAAGATACAAACGCTTCAATACCACCTTCATAACAGAAGTGATCTTGCTTATCATCACGCTCATCTTTAAGGATGATCGATACACCCGAGTTCAAAAATGATAATTCACGTAAGCGCTTAGCAAGAATATCGTAGTGGAATTTAGTATCAGAGAAAATCTCTTCACTTGGCCAAAAACGTAATTCAGTACCTGTTTTGTCGGTATCGCCTACAACTGTTAAAGGTGCATCTGGTTCACCTAAAGTGTAGAACTGTTCGTAAACATGTCCTTGGCGCTTAACTGTAAGTTGTAACTTAATAGATAAAGCATTTACTACAGAAACACCAACACCGTGCAAACCACCCGATACTTTATAAGAGTTATCATCGAATTTACCACCTGCGTGAAGTACCGTCATAATTACTTCAGCTGCGGATACACCCTCTTCTGGGTGAATATCAACAGGGATACCACGACCATCATCAGATACAGATACAGAACCATCGCTATGAATGGTAACAACCACATCTGTACAGTGACCAGCCAATGCTTCATCGATAGAGTTATCTACAACTTCGAAGACCATGTGATGTAAACCTGAGCCATCATCGGTGTCGCCAATATACATCCCAGGACGTTTTCTTACTGCATCAAGGCCCTTTAGTACCTTAATACTCGATGAGCCATATTCATTTTCAGCCATGTTTTACTCTCGTTTTATAGTCGCTGATAACACCATGTTCCACGTGAAACATTGTGCATCCTTCTAAATCAAATCCATCTAGCATTTGTTCCTCAATTGCAGAAACAAAAACTTGAGACCCATGTCGTTGTAAGCACGTTGCCAACAACTGTCGTTTAGACATATCTAGTTCGGCAGCAAAATCATCGATAAGGTATACAGTTTTCTTACCACTAGTTTGTTGAGCATGTTGCCCTTGCGCCAATATTAATGCGCACACAAATAGCTTTAACTGCCCTCTCGAGATTAAATCAACCGCATTGATGCCATTAAACTTAAACTTTAAATCTGCTTTGTGAGGCCCATATTGGGTGTAACCCAACATTCTATCCCTCTCAAAACTGCTTTTTAGCAAATCAGCTAAATCGCTTTGTTCGTCCCATCCTTGATAAAAGGCTAACTCAAATTTGTATTCAGGAAGAAACTCTTCAACCAAATCAAATAGAGTCGACTTAATACTCGTAACATACTCAAGCCGTTGCGTACTAACTACTTGAGCCAGTTCAACAAGCTGCTTATCCCAGTAAACTAAGTCTTGGTACTGACGCGTTTGTTTTAACAGTGCGTTACGCTGTTTCAATATTCGTTTGTAGTTCTGCCAAGCTCCGTGAAACTGATGTTCCACGTGAAACACTCCCCAATCCAAATAGGCTCTTCGATGTTTAGGACTGCCATCTACTAAGCCGTACCCTTCGGGGTGAAGAATCTGTATAGGCAACAAAGAAGCAAGAACCGCTTGGCTACGTACTGTTTCCTTGTTAATTCTTAAGGCTGTGTCTCCGCCTTTAAATTTTTGCAAACCAATTTTGTGTTCCTCCAACTGAGCAAACACTACAAAACTGTCTTGCTGGTAACTAATCACCTTACTGGCTCTATTACTACGAAAAGACCGACCAAAACCCAAATAATAAATAGCTTCTAGTACACTGGTCTTTCCGCTGCCATTTTTTCCCAATACCACATTAAGCTGTGGATTGAGGCTAAGGCTGGCACTTTCTATATTTCTAAAATGTTGTAAGCCTAAGCTTTGTATCTGCATCTAAACAGTTCTACAAACGCATTGGCATAACAACATACATTGCTTTGCCTGTTTGCTCTGCGTCTTCAATTAGCGCACTGCTATTGCTGTTACTCATGTTAATGCGAATTTGCTCGCACTTAAGCGCATTAAGCACGTCGAGTACATAAACAACATTGAAGCCAATCTCTAAGTCTTCGGCGTTGTAATCAACATCCAAGATCTCTTCGGCCTCTTCTTGCTCAGGATTATTAGCAGTAATATTTAAGGTGCCTGACTCTAGTTGAAGTCGCACGCCTCTAAATTTTTCATTAGACAAAATAGCCGCTCGTGAAAATGCCTGTTTAAGCTCATCACGACCCGAGATCAAGGCTTTATCACTATTTGCTGGAAGCACCCGGCGATAGTCAGGAAAGCGACCATCGACTAATTTGCTGGTAAACGTGAAACCTTGAACACTTGCCCTGATGTTATTACTGCCAATTTGCAGTTCAACCAATTGGTCTTCATGTTCCAACATCCGCGCCAACTCAATTACGCCCTTTCGTGGCACAATCACTTGTTGCGGTTGTAAAGGCTGATCAAAAGTTTGCTCTGCTAAGGCCAATCGGTGGCCGTCGGTAGCAATGGTTTTTAAGCCTTTATCGTCGGTTTCAAACAGCATACCGTTTAAGTAATAACGAACATCTTGGCTCGCCATAGAAAACTGTGTGCTATCAATCAGGTTCTTTAACTGACCCTGAGTAAGTTGAATAACTTGCTGACTTTGCCAATCTTCAATATTGGGAAAATCAGTGGCTGGTAATGTAGCCAGAGAAAAACGGCTGCGACCAGATTTAAGCACTAAACGGTTGTCATCAGCCTTACAGCTAATTTCACAACCATCTGGCAAGCCTCGGCAAATATCAACAAACTTTTTAGCCGGTACGGTTACACGCCCTTCATTTACTGCGCTCTCTAAAGGAAGCGTAGCGATAAGCTCTACTTCCATATCGGTGCCAGTGATAGACAATTGCTGATTGCTAATATCTAGCAATACGTTACCTAAAATAGGAATAGTTGGGCGCCCACCGAGTGCGGCACTTACCTGCTGTAAAGGTTTAAGCAGTTGTTCCCGATTAATACTAAATTGCATACTTAATAACGCCTCTCCGATTATGACGATAATGTACGAATTAAATTCTGGTAATCTTCTTTGATGTCGTGACTTTCTTCTTTTAGCTGAGCAATTTTACGACACGCATGTAATACCGTGGTGTGGTCTCGCCCGCCAAAAGCATCACCAATTTCTGGCAAGCTATGGTTAGTTAGCTCTTTGGCCAAGGCCATAGCTAACTGGCGTGGACGAGCCACAGAGCGAGAACGACGCTTAGATAGCAGGTCGGCCACTTTAATCTTGTAGTACTCTGCAACGGTTTTTTGAATATTGTCGATGGTGACTAACTTCTCTTGCAGCGCCAGTAAATCGCGCAAAGCTTCACGAACGAAATCAATAGTAATAGCGCGCCCAGTGAAATTAGCGTTAGCAATCACCCGGTTCAATGCCCCTTCTAATTCACGTACGTTAGAACGTAAGCGTTTGGCAATGAAGAAAGCAACTTCGTCAGGCAGGCGGATATTATTTTCGTTAGCCTTAGTCATTAGAATAGCCACCCGCGTTTCTAACTCAGGTGGTTCAATAGCAACAGTTAAGCCCCAGCCAAAACGACTTTTTAAACGGTCTTCAACGCCGTCGATTTCTTTAGGGTAGCGATCACTGGTAAGGATGATTTGCTGATTACCTTCTAACAGTGCGTTAAAGGTATGAAAGAACTCTTCTTGTGAGCGTTCTTTATTAGCAAAAAACTGAATGTCATCAATGAGCAAGGCATCTACACTGCGGTAGTAGCGTTTAAAATCTTCTATCGCATTGTTTTGTAGGGCTTTTACCATATCCTGAACAAAACGTTCAGAGTGCATATACACAACTTTGGCGTTCTTTTTATTAGCAATAATGCCGTTACCCACAGCATGCAATAAGTGAGTTTTACCTAAGCCGGTGCCGCCATATAGGAATAGTGGGTTATACGCCCCACCAGGGTTATTAGCAACTTGCGTAGCTGCCGCCCTGGCCAACTGGTTTGATTTACCTTCAACAAAGTTATCAAACTGGTAGGTGGCATTAATGTTGTTGCGGTGATTAGCTTCTAAAGCTGATTTAACAGCGGGTTCCTTATCCCAACTTTTACCTGAGTCATTGTTATTAACGTAAACATTGCTCACACCTGTTGGAGCAGGCTCGCTTTTTACCGTAGCGGTTCTGGTTACGCTTGCAGGTTTACTGCCTACCTCAAAACGCAAACTAGGCTTATCACTTCCACAAAACTCTTCGAGCAAGGCGTTCACACGAATCAGGTATTTGTCTTTTACCCAATCGAGTACAAAACGATTTGGCGCGTACAACACCAATAGCTCTGCATCTTGTTCTACTTGAAGTGGTCGGATCCACATACTAAATTCTGTTGCCGGCAATTCATCTTGTAAACGTACTAAGATTTGTTGCCAAAGAGACCCACTCACTCGCGACTCCGCGTTATCACCAAAAAGACCGTCTATTTTATAACGGAAGCCGCTTAAACTCTAGGTTTCTTATGAATTATTCACAAGCAGATAACAAATATGTGAATAACATTCTGGTCACCACATAACAGCTTGGTTATTTGATATAACAACAGCGTATTTGTGCAAATATCATCTATGAACTAGAATTTTTTGCCATACACTACTCGCTGAATAGAAGAATCGAAATGAAACTACTAAATAAATCACGATTACTAATGGCTTTACTGCTGGTTAGCCTAAGTCCTTGGTCAGCATTTGCTCAAGATACCGTCAAAGTGGGTATGTCTGGTCGTTACTTCCCCTTCACTTTTGTTCAGCAAGACAAGCTCCAAGGTTTTGAAGTTGATGTATGGGATGAAATAGCTAAACGTAACGACTGGAAGGTTGAGTACGTAACCGCAAACTTCTCTGGCTTATTTGGCATGTTAGAAACAGGTAGAGTAGATACGATATCTAACCAAATAACGATTACTGATGAGCGTAAGGCCAAATACTTGTTCTCACATCCTTACGTTGTAGACGGTGCGCAAATTGTTGTGCGTAAAGGTAACGACGAGATAAAGGACATTAACGATCTTAAAGGCAAAAAAGTAGCAGTTAACCTAGGTTCAAACTTTGAGCAGCTATTAAGAAAACACGATAGCGATAAGCAAATTAATATTGCTACCTACGACACTGGCATTGAGCAAGACGTTGCCTTGGGTCGCTCAGACGCTTTCGTAATGGACCGAGTATCATCTTTAGCCTTGATTAAAAAATCTGGTCTACCCTTAGCGTTAGCAGGCCAGCCATTCGAAACCATTGAAAACGCGATGCCTTTCAAAAACAACGAAGCAGGCCAAGCCTTAAAAGCAAAAGTAAATGCCAGCTTAGAAGCAATGCAGCAAGATGGTAGCCTAAGCGCCATATCTGAAAAATGGTTTGACGGAGACATCACCAAATAATGTCAACTTTTGACTTTAACTACATGATGGAATTGTTCCCAATACTGTTTAAGTATTTGGGAACAACCATGGAAATGGCTGCAATTGCAGCCGTTTTTGCGTTAATACTGGCCTTAATTTTAGCCCTATTTAGGGTATTTAAGCTGCCAGTGCTCAACCAATTTGCAGTGGTGTTTATCTCGTTTTTCCGTGGTACTCCATTGTTAGTCCAACTGTTTATTTTGTATTACGGTTTACCACAAGTATTCCCAATACTGATTGGCTTAGACGCCTTTAGCGCATCAGTCATAGGTTTAAGCCTGCATTTCTCGGCATATAAAGCAGAGAGCATTAGAGCAGCAATAAACTCTATTGATAAAAGCCAGTGGGATGCTAGCTATGCTTTTGGCATGACCCGCCTGCAAGCGCTGCGCAGAGTAGTATTACCGCAAGCATTACGTACCGCGTTGCCGTCTTTAATGAACTACCTGATTGATATGATTAAGAGCACCTCTTTAGCATTCACCTTAGGGGTTGCCGAGATCATGGCCAAAGCGCAAATGGAAGCTTCAAGTAGCTTTAAGTTCTTTGAATCATTTTTAGCTGTTGCACTTATTTATTGGGCCGTAGTGGCCGTGTTTACCCAGCTACAAAACGTAGCAGAAAAACGATTATCCAAGGCTTATTAGCATGATTAAAGTATCCAACCTTAGTAAAGCCTTTGATGGTCAAACAGTGCTTAACGGCATCGATTTAGAGGTTAAAGAGGGCGAAGTTGTCGCTATCATCGGGCCTTCTGGAACGGGTAAATCTACTTTTTTGCGCTGCATTAACTACCTTGAGCAACCAGACTCAGGAACCGTTAGTGTCGACAATTTGAATGTTGAGGCAAAGCATCATCAACAACAGGATATATTGGCATTACGCAGGAAGTTGTCTTTTGTTTTTCAAAACTACTCCTTGTTTGCCAATCTAAATGCTGAGCAGAATATCGCCGAAGCGTTAATTACTGTGTGGAAACAACCAAAAACAGAAGCACTGAATACAGCCAGAGAGATCTTAAGCGACATTGGTTTAGCGGATAAAGCTAAACATTACCCTAGCCAACTTTCGGGTGGTCAACAGCAACGAGTAGGTATTGGTCGAGCAATGGCCACCCATAGCAAAGCCATTTTGTTTGATGAACCCACCTCGGCACTTGATCCTGAATGGGTGGGCGAAGTGCTGGCCTTGATAAAAAATCTGGCCCAGCGAAAGCAAACCCTAATTATTGTCACCCATGAAATGGCCTTTGCAAGAGAAGTAGCGGATCGAGTGGTATTTATGAGTGACGGGACAATAGTAGAGCAAGGTAGCCCAGAGCAACTATTTAACAACCCAAAAGATCCCAGAACTCAACAGTTTATCTCTCGAATTGTAAAGCGCGGCGAAGTCTAATTAAATAGATCTGTTGCACCTATATATAGGAGCACTATAATGCCGCCCAAGATCCAAAGGATCTTTTGAAAAAGAGTATTTAAGATTAAGCGATATTTCGTTTGACTTAGAAGTGGCGAATGATTAGAATTTCGCCTCTTTTTTACCCGGTGCGCCTACCATTTTGGTTAATTGCACCGACTGTACAGTAAAAAACTAGCTAGCAAGAGTAATAAATATGAAACGTACTTTTCAACCAAGCGTATTAAAGCGTAAGCGTAGCCACGGTTTCCGCGCTCGCATGGCAACTAAAAACGGCCGCCAAGTTTTGGCACGTCGTCGCGCTAAAGGTCGCGCAAGTTTGTCTGCATAATTAAGTGCAAAGACAAACTTTTGGCAGGGAGTTACGTTTGTTAACTCCCATGCATTTTAAACACGTATTCTCCAACCCCGTTCGTGTGGGTACTCCTCAACTCACCATCCTTGCAAAAACCAATACTCTCTCTCATCCTCGTTTGGGTTTAGCTGTTTCCAAAAAAAGTATTAAACTCGCTGTAGGTCGTAATCGTATTAAGCGTTTAGCAAGAGAAAGCTTTCGTCTGCATCAGCATCAATTACCTGCAGTAGACATTGTGGTTATTTCCAAGAACGGTATTTCAGATTTAAGTAATCAAGAATTGATGAAGCTTCTGGAGAAATCATGGCGAAGACTAACGCGCCGTTGCGAATAATCGCAATTATGCCGATAAAGGCTTATCAATATGTGATAAGTCCACTACTTGGCCCGCGCTGCCGATTTACGCCATCGTGTTCAGACTATGCGATTGAAGCAATTAATTTGCACGGTGTGATAAAAGGTTGTTGGTTAGCAAGCCAACGTCTATTAAAATGCCATCCTCTACATCCTGGCGGACACGATCCGGTTCCAGGTTCCGAAAAAACAAATAGTGATTAACTAATATTATGGAATCTCAACGCAATTTACTGATAATTGGGTTGCTGTTTGTAAGTTTTCTTATATATCAGCAATGGCAAAAAGACTACGGCCCACAGCCTGTAGTAGCAACTGCCACCAATACTGTTAACGCAACTGGTGCGAATGCAAATAGTGATGTGCCAGCCAGTGCATTATCTCACGACGATTCAGACTTAACTCAAGCCACTTCGGCGGGTCAGTTAGTCACTGTAACGACAGACGTATTAAAACTTAAAATTAGCGCTCAAGGCGGTGATGTAGTAAGTGCTGAGCTATTGGCTTACCCAATAGAAGAAGACTCTGCAGACCCGTTTGTGCTACTTGAAGAAAACCCGAATTTTACCTACATCGCCCAAAGCGGTTTGATTGGTCGTGATGGTCCAGACGCCAACGCCAACGGTCGCCCTGTTTATCAAGTAAGCAGCGACAGTTTTGAAATGACCGATGGCAGCGATGAATTGGTAGTAGCCTTTACTTACCAAGACGAAAACGGCAGTAGCTTTACTAAAAGCTTTACCCTTACCCGCGGTAGCTACGACGTTAAAGTAGATTTTGATGTGACCAACAATGGTGACAACGCTTTAAGTCTGCAACTTTACAGCCAAATTAAGCAAACCGAAAAAGAGCATAGCTCTAGTATGGTAATGCCTGTTTACCGCGGTGGCGCATACTCAAGTGAGTCTACGCGCTACTCTAAGTACAGCATCAAAGACATCAAAAAATCTAACCTAAGTGAAACCACTACAGGTGGTTGGGTTGCCATGATGCAGCATTACTTTGTAACGGCTTGGCTACCAAATGCTGGCGACACCAATCAACTGTACTCTAACAGCAACAATGGTTTTGTGTTCATGGGTTATAAAGCTCCTGTACAAACCGTTGCGCCTAGCCAAAGTGCTAAGTTAAGCAGTGCATTGTGGGT
Organism: Agarivorans sp. 1_MG-2023; assembly: GCF_030548385.1. NCBI lineage: Bacteria > Pseudomonadati > Pseudomonadota > Gammaproteobacteria > Alteromonadales > Alteromonadaceae > Agarivorans > Agarivorans sp. 1_MG-2023. The sequence goes on from NZ_JAUOSJ010000007.1 coordinate 33,017, forward strand.
GGGTCCTAAGCTTCAAGAACAAATGGCTGAATCAGCTAAGCACCTAGATCTTACTGTAGATTACGGTTGGTTATGGTTTATTGCTCAACCGCTATCTAAGCTGCTTAAGTTCTTCCATAGCTTTGTAGGCAACTGGGGTGTAGCTATTATCCTGATTACCTTCACCGTTAAAGGTTTGTTGTACCCGCTAACTAAAGCGCAATACACCTCAATGGCGAAGATGCGTTTGCTACAGCCAAAAATGGCAGCACTACGTGAGAAGTATGGTGACGACCGTCAGAAAATGTCGCAAGGCATGATGGAACTCTACAAGAAAGAAAAGGTTAACCCCTTAGGTGGCTGTTTCCCTATCTTGCTGCAAATGCCTATCTTCATTGCATTGTATTGGTCATTAATGGAAAGCGTAGAACTGCGTCATGCACCGTTCTTTGGTTGGATTACCGATTTATCGGTTCAAGACCCGTTCTACATCTTGCCAGTGCTAATGGGTGTGAGCATGTTCTTCATTCAGAAGATGTCTCCAACTACGGTTGCTGACCCAATGCAGGCTAAAATAATGCAATTTATGCCTGTTATCTTTACCGTATTCTTCTTATGGTTCCCAGCTGGTCTAGTACTTTACTGGCTAATGAGTAACGTGGTAACGCTGATTCAGCAAACCATTATTTACCGTAACCTAGAGAAAAACGGCCTGCATAAACGCTAAGCACAAAGTTTAGCTACAATGCTAAAATGCCATTCAGTGAAAACTGAGTGGCATTTTTTTTGACGCATAATTTCAGAGAGAGTCAGCATGAATTCAAATGATACGATTGTGGCCCAAGCCACTGCACCTGGTCGTGGCGGCGTAGGTATTATTCGTGTATCCGGTCCCTTATCACAACAAGTGGCAGAAAAATTATTGGGTAAATGCCCTGCTCCTCGTTATGCCGACTACCTAGCGTTTAAAAACCTAAAAGGCGATACCTTAGACCAAGGCATAGCTTTGTACTTTAAAGGGCCAAACTCCTTCACCGGCGAAGATGTATTAGAACTACAAGGCCACGGCGGCCCAGTAGTGATTGATATGCTAATCCGCGAAATAAGCCAAATAGACGGATTGCGAATGGCCCGCCCAGGTGAATTTAGTGAGCGGGCATTTCTCAACGATAAGCTCGATTTAGCCCAAGCAGAAGCCATTGCAGACCTTATTGAAGCTACCAGTGAGCAAGCCGCTAAAAGTGCCTTACAATCGCTACAGGGTGAATTTTCTAACAAGATTCACAGCTTGGTAGAAAACGTCACTCGCTTACGTATTTATGTAGAAGCTGCCATCGATTTCCCAGAAGAAGAAATCGACTTTTTAAGTGACGGTAAAGTTCAATCCGACTTACACGCGATAATCAATGAGCTAAGTACTGTTCAAGCGCAAGCACGCCAAGGTTCGCTATTACGAGAAGGCATGCGGGTAGTTATTGCGGGTAGGCCAAATGCGGGTAAATCAAGCTTACTGAATGCCTTAGCAGGCAAACAAGCCGCCATTGTTACCGACATAGCCGGCACGACTCGTGATGTATTGCGCGAGCATATCCATATTGATGGCATGCCTTTACACATCATTGATACCGCTGGTTTGCGAGAAGATGCTGACGTAGTAGAGCAAATTGGTATAGAGCGCGCCTGGGAAGAAATCAATAATGCTAATCGGGTATTGTTTATGGTGGATGGAACCACCACCGAAGAATTAGATCCCGTGAAAATTTGGCCTGAATTTGTAGCAAAACTGCCCACCAATATAGGCATGACTGTAGTTCGTAATAAAGCCGATGTAACAGGTGAAAGCTTAGACGTAGTCATGGATCATGGTCACCCGGTGTATAAACTCTCCGCCAAAACTGAACTTGGTTTAATAGAACTAAAAGACCACCTAAAAGAATGCATGGGTTTTCAAGGCAATATGGAAGGGGGCTTTATGGCTAGGCGCCGACACCTTAATGCCATAGAGCTGGCCTCTGAGCACCTGGATAATGGTAAAACCCAGTTAGAGGTTTACCAAGCTGGCGAGCTATTGGCTGAAGAACTGCGATTGGTTCAGCAACATTTAAGTGAAATTACCGGTGAGTTCAGTTCAGACGATCTACTCAGCCGCATTTTCACTAGTTTCTGTATCGGAAAGTAACCAAAGTTAGTAAACACTCACATTCGTTAAGGGCTTTATAAATAAAGCCCTTTAATCAAAAATATAAAATAAAAAACAACTACCAAGCCCCATTACCTAACTATCCTATCAACGTTTTAAGCATTCACTAAAACTAAGCTCAAGCGACCTCACAGTTTAATAATTCCGCATCAATTAAGACTAAAAATATTGACTTAAATCAATTTTGGATTAAAGTTTCACTGTTTTCTGAAAGTTCAATAAAAGGAATTTGTCGCGTGCAATTATCAGAGAAGAGCCAAGCCTTTGTTCTCCACTTTGGAGAAATGGGCAGCCGTTGGGGATTCAATCGTACCGTAGGCCAAATACTGGCTTTGTTGGTGATTAACCAGCACCCTTTGCACGCCGAACAAATTATGCAACAACTTGGCATTAGCCGCGGCAACGTGAGCATGGGATTAAAAGAACTGCAGTCTTGGCGTTTAGTTAAACTTAGTCATCAAGCAGGTCAACGTCGTGAATTTTTTACTGCCGCCGGTTCTATTTGGGAAATGGCCAGAACCGTATTTGAAGAGCGCAGTAAACGCGAAGTGGATCCAACCCTTTCCTTATTACGTTCTAATTTATTAGAAACGCCAGAAAACGAAGAAGACCAGTTTACCCAGCAAAAGATGGAAGAGATCCACGACCTGCTCGAGTTAATCACCCAATGGTCATATGCACTCAATACCATGAACCCAGACAAACTACAGAGTTTGATGAAGATGGGCTCTGGTATTAGCAGAATTTTGGAATTAAAAGACAAAATCGTTGGTAACAAAGGATCTGCCGCCAGCTAATGAGATTATCAACCTTAACGAGGCTAAACCATGCTTGATGCCCTAATGCTCTCAAGGATACAGTTTGCTGCAAATATCAGCTTTCACATCCTGTTTCCCACCATCACCATTGCGATGTGTTGGTTCCTAGTTTTTTTTAAAGTTCGACACGACATGACCGGCAATCCGGTATGGATGCGCGCTTATCGCTTTTGGGTAAAAGTCTTTGCGCTCTCTTTTGCGATTGGAGTCGTAAGCGGTATTACTATGTCATTCCAGTTTGGTACTAACTGGCCTGGCTACATGGAAACCGTAGGTAACATTGCTGGCCCATTACTAGGTTACGAAGTACTCACCGCCTTTTTCTTGGAAGCCACCTTCTTGGGCATTATGTTATTCGGCATAAAGCGAGTACCCAATAAGGTACATACCTTAGCGACTGTTTTAGTCGCGGTAGGCACGAGTTTATCGGCCTTCTGGATCCTAGCGCTAGATTCGTGGATGCAAACGCCAACCGGTTTTGAAATGCGTGATGGCGTCGCATTTCCAACCGACTGGGTAGCCATTGTATTTAACCCTTCATTTCCTTACCGCTTAACTCATATGTTAATTGCGTCTGGCTTAACGGCATCGTTCTTTATTGCGGGCATTTCTGCTTATCGCATATTGAAAGGTGATGTAAAAAAAGCCCCTCGCCTAACCTTAAAAATCAGCTTGCTGGTGGCCGCAGTATTAGCGCCAACTCAAGCTTTAGTCGGTGATTTTCATGGCTTGAATACGCTTGAGCATCAGCCAGCAAAAATAGCGGCCATTGAAGGTATTTGGCATACCGAGAAAGGCGCGCCCTTATTGTTGTTTGCATTGCCAGACGAAGAAACCAAAACCAATAAATACGCGATTGGTATTCCTAAACTGGCCAGCCTAATTTTAACCCACGAACTAGACGGTGAGTTAAAAGGCCTTAACGAGTTTGAAAACGAACATCCGCCAGTAGCTCCGGTATTTTGGAGTTTCCGAGTCATGGTTGGCTTAGGTTTACTAATGTTGGCACTAAGCTGGTTTGGTTCTTACCACATGGTTCGCAAAGGCAAAATGCCTAACTGGATGCTCAAGGTACTAGTGGCCACCACGTTCTCTGGTTGGGTTGCTACGCTGGCAGGTTGGTATGTAACCGAAATAGGCCGCCAGCCTTGGTTAGTCACCGGTGTTTTACGTACCGAAGATGCAGTAACGTCATTGCCCGCTTCAAACGTTGCCTTTTCATTGGCGCTATATTTAATCGTTTATACCTTTTTGCTGATTGCCTATATTCACACGGTATTCTTAATGGCACGAAAAGCGATTAAAGAAGAAGAGTTTGAAACCAATGAACCCCAACCAGACGGTAATTTAACTAATATTAATAATCCGCAAGACACTACTGAAGGGAGTGCCAAAGCATGATGGACGCTTACTGGTTGCCGGTAATTTTCATCGGTTTAATGGGCCTGTCGGTTCTTATTTACGCAATACTCGACGGTTATGATTTAGGGGTAGGTATTTTACTGCCTATGGGCGAAGCCGATGAAGCGCAGCGCGATACCATGATTGCGTCAATTGGCCCATTTTGGGATGCCAACGAAACATGGCTAGTACTGGCCGTTGGTATCATGCTTATCGCCTTCCCTGCTGCCCATAGCATTGTGCTTTACCATTTGTATATTCCGGTGGCGATTATGCTGATCGGACTTATTATGCGTGGCGTAGCCTTCGACTTTAGAGCTAAAGCAGCGGTAGACCATAAGTTAGCCTGGGATCGTACTTTCAAAGCCGGTTCTATCCTCACAACATTAGCTCAAGGCTACATGTTAGGTTTATATGTAATGGGCTTTGAAGGAGGCGTAACCACTCACTTATTTGGCTTATTAAGTGGCTTAGGTGTTACTGCGGCCTATAGCTATATTGGCGCGGCATGGTTGGTAATGAAAACCGAACACCAACTACAACAGCGGGCCGTTACTTGGGCAAAACTTACTGGCCGCTTTTGTTTAGTTGGCGTGATTGCAGTATCAATAGTAAACCCACTAGTTAACCCTGGTGTATTTGATCGCTGGTTTGATTTTCCACTGGTGATGTTTGTATTGCTGATCCCAGCCCTATGTTTCACCGCATTTTTGTTTAATGACTTTTTATTGGGTCGTTTACCGAAATCAGACGATCGCCATTGCTGGGTACCATTTTGCCTAGTGATGCTTATTTTCTTACTGTGTTTTAGCGCACTGGGATTCAGCTTCTTCCCCGATGTTGTACCGGGTCAAATGGACGTATGGGAAGCAGCATCGGCACCGGAATCTTTATCGGTGATTTTGATTGGAGCACTAATTGTAGTGCCAGTGATTCTGGCTTATACCGCTTTTTCATATTGGGTATTTAGAGGTAAAGCTACCTCTCTTAACTACCACTAAGTTACTAACACAAACAAAAAGAGCGCCAATTGGCGCTCTTTTTTTATCAGGATAAACCTTAAAACTTCATGCTTACGCCAAGTTTGATTTGGCTATCATCTTTAATAGGAGAACTATCGTAGCCGGTACTATCGAAGTTTTTCTGCGTGTATTGAACGTAAGGCTGATAACTGCCTAAGTTAGTAAGAAACACTCTGGTTTCTAGTTCATTCACCTTCAGGTTGTTGTTTTTGTGTTCAGCGTTTGCATCTTTATTGATGTAGTTAAAAGATATACCAACGATATCGCCAGCCCAACCCGCGGTTAAATCGGTACGGTTAGTTTTCACATCACCAAGCTCGGTCTTACTAAAACCATTATTTTGCGTATCCTCATAACGGTAACGGGCAGCGACAAAAATACCATTATCAAAGTTATAACCACCTTTTAAGGCAAACTTACCAGTATTTGCATCATTCGCTACATTACGGGTGTATTCAGCACGCGGTTGAACATAAGCGTTACCAAACTTGTAGGTGTAATCGGCAGCGAAGGTGGCTTCATGTAAACCAGACTCGTGCTGGTTTTCACCATAAGGGCGACCACCCAAACGGCTTTTTGCTTCAACATCAAAACCAAACTGACCATAATCAGTATCAAACTCATAACCACCTTTTAGAATACCCAGGTGCGGACCATTTCGATTACTCTCGGCAGCAACTTCACCACGAATAGCGTCTGCGGCAGCAAACTGACTAAAAGCAGCAAGAGAAAGTGTTGAAGCAACTATAATTTTTTTCATTTTGGAACCTTTCAGTAGATTTTTACTAAAACATCCGTGCATCGCTGAGTATCAGTAACATACTCACAAATATATCCATCGGCGCTATGATGATGAGATTGGGCAACCTGAACAAATCAGACTGTGTTAGCTTTTATTAACAGAGAGATCGACAACATGAACCTGCAAGCCATTGAAGCATTTGTACTGAGTCATCAGCTGGGCAGTATTTCTGCCGCAGCTAAACATATGCAAAAGAACCGCGCCCAGTTAAGCCAATGGATCAGTAATCTAGAAATAGATTGGAACGTTGAATTGTTTACCCGCAGCGGCCATAAACCAGTGCTCAGTGAACAGGGTTTAAAAATGCTGCCTTTGTGTGAGCAAATGCTTAAAGCGCAAAACCATCTTAGTCAGCAAGTAGAACAGATAGCACAGCAAGGGTGTTTTAGATTAAACCTAGGAGTAAGTAGTTTTTTACAAGACAGTACCGTAGCTAAAATACTAAGTCGATTTAATCACGCTTATCCCAATGTTGATTTAAAAATCTTTCAGCGTCGCGACGAACTGCTACTTAATTGGCAGGGCCCTAAACTCGATTTAGCCATTTGTTTTTACCGAGATGCCTTTCCCAATGACTACACCATAGAACCACTTTGCGAAATGCCGCTAGTGGCGGTGTGTTCTGCAACTCATCCACTAACAAAAGAAAAGTCCCCGAATCTGCAACAAGTACTTAGTTACACTTGGGTAACTATTCTCGCTTCATCTAATACCCAAGTGTGGGATCCAGACAGTATTCAACGACAAATTGAAGTAGAGCAACACTCACTCGCAATAGAACTATGCCGACAGGGAGTAGGCGTATTTGTAGGCCAACAGCAGCAGCTCATCCCCTATATCAAATCTGGCGAGCTTAAAGTGATTGCGCATAACGACGCCATTGCGAATGAACAGTTGGGGTTAATTTACAGCAAACACGCGAGTCCAAACCCAACACTTCAGGCTTTAATCAAAGTGTGTAAGGCAGAATTCAACAACGAGTCCTCGGCTTAAGTCGTTAGTTTGTGAACAAGTATTTATTCACACCTTAAAAAGGGGATCACTATTGTCTTTGCTGGATTAGATTCAATATTGGAATAGTTCCACGTGAAACTATCAACAACTAGATCACAGCTAACACGCAGCTAGTTAATTCAGTCATGATCACGTTACAATGGTTAAAACCTCTGCTGTTAACAGGATCGTAAGTGGATATAGAGATTATTGTAGGTTCAACCTTAGGTTCAGCTGAATACGTAGCCGATGAGCTAGAAGCACTACTAAAAGATGACCATCAGGTAAAAATTCATCTAAATGCTGAATTTTCTGAGTTAAATCCAAGTGCTTTTTGGCTAATTTGCAGCTCAACGCATGGTGCAGGTGATGTACCAGACAATTTGCAGCTTTTTTTCCAACACTTACTTGAACAACAACCCGATCTTTCAACGGTGTCTTACAGTGTTGTAGCAATAGGGAGCAGTAGCTACGATACTTTTTGTGGTGCAGGCAAAGATCTTGACCAACAAATGGAAAAACTAGGCGCAAAATCCTTAAAACCACGCTTAGAAATAGACGTAGACCTTGAACCTGTACCCGAAGAACCAGCAGCTTTATGGTTAAAAAGCTGGAAAAATGAACTTATTCAAACCTAAACTCTGTGGATAAGCATAGGGATTAGCTATTAATTTACTATAGTTATTCCTATGGATAACCTTTACCTACTATTCATCTGTGGATAAGTGCTAATTTAGATCCCAGCTTGTCCCCCGTTTAGATCGCTATCCGTCAACATGATCTGATCTAATCTAAGTTAATGATCTAAAAGTTAAAAAATGACTTATCTACAGATCAGGCCGATCCTAATAGTAGATCTAATAAAAGATCTTTAAAAAAAGATCTTATATATATATTAAGAGATCTACCCTTGATCTAATTCTGATCTAAGCATTCCCTTATCGTCACTTAACCAGTAAAATATCGCACCCTTTTGGGATCTGCTTGGTTTGAGGTAATAACACATGTTCTATAAACAACAATACGACGTCATTGTGATCGGTGGTGGTCATGCCGGTACAGAAGCTGCAGCGGCAGCTGCGCGTATGGGACAAAATACCTTATTGCTTACTCATAACATTGAGACCTTAGGTCAGATGTCATGTAACCCAGCCATTGGTGGCATTGGTAAAGGCCATTTAGTCAAAGAAATTGACGCCTTAGGCGGCTTGATGGCGCAAGCTGCAGATTTAGCTGGGATCCAATTTAGAACCTTAAATTCGTCAAAAGGCCCAGCAGTTAGAGCCACCCGCGCACAAGCAGATCGCGTATTGTATCGAGCAGCTATTCGCGAACGTTTAGAAAACCAAGCTAACTTAACTATCTTTCAGCAGTCCTGTGACGATTTGATCGTAGAAAACGACCAAGTGGTAGGGGTAGTGACTCAAATGGGCTTACAGTTGCGCGCACGCAGCGTAGTACTCACTGTAGGGACCTTTCTAGGTGGTATGATCCACATTGGTTTAAATAATCATGCTGGTGGCCGAGCAGGCGATCCACCGTCGATCGCTTTAGCGCAACGTTTACGCGAATTGCCATTGCGTGTTGATCGCTTAAAAACCGGTACGCCCCCACGTATTGATGCCCGTAGTATCGACTTTAGCCAAATGCAACCTCAACCAGGTGATACCCCAACACCAGTATTTTCGTTTATTGGCAAACAAAGTGATCACCCACAGCAGATCCCTTGTTATATCACTCATACTAACGAATCTACTCACGATATTATTCGTGGTGGTTTAGACCGAAGCCCTATGTTTACTGGGGTAATCGAAGGTATTGGGCCACGTTATTGTCCGTCTATCGAAGACAAAGTTACTCGATTTGCAGACAAAAATTCGCATCAAATCTTCATTGAACCTGAGGGCTTAACCACTCACGAGGTTTACCCAAATGGCATCTCAACCAGCTTGCCGTTTGATGTGCAGGTTGAGCTAGTGCACTCGATGAAAGGGCTAGAAAATGCCCATATCACGCGTCCAGGCTACGCCATTGAATACGACTTTTTCGATCCTAGAGATTTGAAACAAAGTTTAGAAAACAAATACTTAAAAGGTTTGTTCTTTGCTGGGCAAATTAACGGAACCACTGGTTACGAAGAAGCCGGTGCTCAAGGTTTAATTGCTGGTGCAAATGCAGCATTGTTTGCTCAAGGTAAAGATTCATGGGCGCCACGTCGCGATCAAGCCTACATGGGCGTATTGATTGATGATCTCGCCACATTAGGCACCAAAGAACCTTACCGAATGTTCACTAGCCGTGCTGAATACCGCTTGTTATTACGCGAAGATAACGCCGATGTACGTTTGACTGAACAAGGCCGCGAACTAGGCTTAGTTGATGAGCATCGCTGGCAATTATTTAACACCAAAATGGAAGTGGTTGAGCAAGAACGGCAGCGTTTAAAAGACACGTGGGTACACACTAATTCGACTCAATTGGATCAATTGAATCCAATGTTGAAAAACCCGATCAATCGCGAGCATTCTTTAGAAGAATTGATCCGCAGACCAGAGTTAACTTATCAACAACTTATGCGTATTGATGGTTTTGGACCAGGAGTCGATTTACCCGCAGCAGCGGAACAAGTAGAAATTCAAATTAAGTACGACGGTTACATTAAGCGTCAACTTGAAGAAATTAAGAAAACCCAAAAACACGAAAACACCCTGCTGCCTATCGATCTGGATTTTTCTAAGATCAGTGGTTTATCAAACGAAGTGGTCGCTAAGCTAACTAATTCTCGCCCAGAGACCATTGGTAAAGCCGCGCGTATTTCAGGTGTTACTCCAGCGGCCGTATCGCTATTATTGGTTTATTTGAAGAAACACGACTTAGCGCGCAAGTCGGCTTAGGATGATCGGGTGTTAAAATCTCGCTTACAGGGTTTATTAGCCCAAACGACCTTACAGCTCACCGAGCTGCAAATATCTCAACTGGTTACTTTGGTTGAGCAACTCGATAAATGGAACAAAGCGTATAATCTTACGTCGGTAAGAGATCCTATGGAGATGATGGTAAAACACATTCTCGATAGTTTAGTGGTGAGCCCTCACTTACAAGGTGAACGTTTTATTGATGTGGGAACGGGGCCAGGTTTACCCGGTTTGCCGTTAGCCATTATTAATCCTGATAAACAGTTTGTATTGCTCGACAGTTTAGGTAAACGCATTACTTTTATTCGCCAAGTAAGCCACTTGCTTAAACTAGAAAACGTGACTGCAGTGCAATGTCGAGTAGAAGATTACCAACAAAACCTCGAATTTGATGGCGTAATAAGCAGAGCCTTCGCTTCTTTGCAGGATATGCTGAGTTGGTGTTCTCACCTACCGGCAAATAGTGGTAAATTCTATGCCTTAAAAGGCTTAGTGCCTGAACAAGAACTAGAAAACCTGCCTGAAGGGCTAAACTTACACAGTATCGAGAGTTTATCGGTTCCCGAACTTGAAGGTCAGCGACATCTAGTTATTATTGATAAAAATAACCCTTAGGCGAAAATATTGTGGGTAGAGTAATTGCGGTAGCCAACCAGAAAGGTGGCGTAGGAAAAACAACAACCAGCGTAAATTTAGCGGCGTCAATGGCGGCCACTAAACGCAAAGTCTTGTTAATTGACCTTGACCCACAAGGGAATGCCACCATGGGCAGTGGTGTAGATAAATACGAAGTACCAAAAACAGCCTACGAATTATTGATTGATGAAGAACCTATCGATCAAGTGACCGTTAAAGATACCAGCGGCTTTTTTGATTTAGTGGCAGCCAACTCTGATGTGACGGCTGCTGAAATAAAATTAATGGAGTTCTTTGCTCGCGAAGTGCGACTGCGCAATGCACTAGCACCTGTACGAGACTATTACGACTACATTTTCATTGATTGTCCGCCCTCGCTAAACATGCTTACCGTGAATGCAATGGCCGCAGCAGACAGTGTGCTGGTGCCAATGCAATGTGAATACTATGCTTTAGAGGGCTTAACGGCTTTGGTAGATACCATTAGTAAGTTAGCCTCGGTAGTAAATCCAGATCTACAAGTTGAAGGGATTCTTCGAACTATGTTTGATCCTCGTAATCGTTTGTCCTCAGATGTGAGTGATCAACTTAAACAGCACTTTGGTAAGAAAGTTTACCGTACTGTGATCCCAAGAAATGTACGTTTGGCCGAAGCGCCTAGCTTTGGTAAACCAGCCATGTATTATGATAAAACATCAAATGGTTCTAAGGCTTACCTCGCTTTAGCCGGTGAAATTATTCGCCGACACGAAGAAGAAACCGAAGCAGTGGTTGTCGATTAATGAATACGGATAAAGACATGTCAGCGAGAAAACGTGGATTAGGCAAAGGTTTAGACTTATTACTGAGTACCAGTAATAACGCTCGTCAACGCCAAGTTGAAGAAGATACAAAAGCCGATTCTAATCAACAAACCGTTGATCAAAACCGCGGAGATTTACGCAAATTACCCATTGAATGGCTACGTCCTGGAAAATACCAGCCGCGTAAAGACATGTCGGCAGAAGCCCTTGAAGAACTTGCCCATTCGATTGAAGCACAAGGTGTTATTCAACCTATTGTGGTTCGAGAGTTGGGTGAAAACCAGTTTGAAATTATTGCAGGAGAGCGCCGCTGGCGTGCTTCACAGCAAATTCACCTGCATGAAGTGCCTTGTTTAATTAAGAACGTTAGTGATGAAAATGCAGTGGCTATTGCGCTGATTGAAAACATTCAACGTGAAGACCTTAACGCCATGGAAGAAGCGGTGGCGCTAGATCGCTTAATGACCGAGTTTGAGTTAACCCACCAACAAGTGGCTGAAGCTGTGGGGAAATCACGTACAACCGTGACTAACTTATTGCGCTTAAATAGCTTAGACGAAGACGTAAAAATCTTACTGGAGCATGGCGACATTGAAATGGGTCATGCTCGTGCGTTGCTGGCGTTAAGTGGCGAAACTCAAGCTGAAACGGCTCGAAATGTGGCAGCCAAAGGCCTAACGGTGCGCGATACTGAAAAGCTAGTTAAGACTGTTTTGAACCCTAAAGCACCTAAACCCGAAGCTAAAGTTGATCCAGACATTAACAGACTAGAGCAAAGAATAAGCGAACGGTTAGGGGCTGGCGTTAAAATCCAACAAAATAAGAAAGGCCAAGGAAAACTGGTTATTGATTATGCTAATTTGGATGAGTTAGATGCTATTTTGGCGCTCTTCATCGATTCTGATGAAACACTTTAGTTTTTATAAACTATCTTCGCCTACATTTCCTTGATCTCACTTACCTTCTTTTCACCTTAAAATGACCAAAATCACTGGTTTGTAACACAAAATTTAACAATAACCGCTATTTGTTTATATAGCCTGTTACAAATTAGTGTCTTGGACACCGCTACTGATTGCAAAACCACACTTTCAACGTATAATCATTAGGCTTTTTCGCAAGCCCTTTTTACCTATTTTTAGGTAATGGGTTAAATGTAAAAACTAGTAGAGGTCGAGAATGTCTGGGTCTTTAACAACAGAAGTTCGCCTTAAGGCGCTATATTTTGTTATTTTTCAGACAGGGTTTGTCGCACTGCTAACACTTAAAAGTGGTTTCTTTTTTGATAAAGACGTTGCTGTTTCTGTGTTAATCGGAGGTTTGATCTTCTTACTACCGAATGCGTTGTTTACGTTGATGGCATTTATGTTTGTCGGCGCTAGACATCAAAAATACGTAGTATTAAGTTTTTATCTCGGGGAAGTCGTAAAACTTTCTCTTACAGCCATAATGTTCATACTGGTATTTGCCTTGCTAAATGTAGAGCCTTTGGCCCTATTGCTTGGTTTTATACTTAGTACGTTAACGCAATGGACTGCCTCTATTTTTCTTAGTAACAAAAATAGGATGATAAATGGCTGCTGAAGGTAACGTTTCAGGCTATATCCAGCACCACCTGACAAACGCTCAAATGTGTATGGCCGATGGCGGTCTGGCATTTAATTACGCTTGTAAGGATGCAGGGTTCTGGACCTGGCACATTGATTCACTCCTGTTTTCAGTTGGCTTGGGTGCCTTGTTCTTATTTCTTTTTTATAAGGCTGGGCAAAAAGCAACAACTGGCGTACCTGGCAAGTTTCAATGTTTTGTTGAAATGATGGTTGAGTTTGTTGATGGGGCGGTACGAGATGCCTTCCATCGCACTGACCGTGTTATTGCGCCAATTGGCTTAACCATCTTCGTGTGGATTTTCCTCATGAACTTGATGGATTTAGTCCCTGTTGACTTTATACCCCACGTCGCCGGACTGATGGGCGCTGAGTACTTTAAAATTGTACCTACCACTGATTTAAACATTACATTAGGCATGTCTATTGCCGTGTTTGGTTTAATCATTTTTTACAGTATTAAAGTGAAGGGTGTTAAAGGGTTTACTAAAGAGCTTACGCTTCAACCTTTTAATCACTGGGCTTTTATTCCTTTTAACTTCTTATTGGAAACGGTCACTTTATTGGCCAAGCCATTTTCGCTCGCTTTGCGTTTGTTCGGTAACCTGTATGCAGGTGAATTGATCTTTATTCTTATTGCCGCACTTGTTCCTTTATGGGCTCAATGGACACTTTCTGTTCCATGGGCAATTTTCCATATTTTGGTCATTGTGCTTCAGGCGTTTATTTTCATGATGCTAACGATAGTTTATCTAGCCTTAGCCCATGAAGATCACTAATTAAGTTTAATAAAAACTGTTTTAACCTAATAAATACTTTTGGAGAAATTCATGGAAACTGTTGTTGGTTTTACTATTATCGCTGTTGCAATCATGCTGAGCATGGCCGCTCTTGGTACTGCTATCGGTTTTGCACTTTTAGGCGGTAAATTATTAGAAGCATCAGCCCGTCAACCTGAGCTAGCCCCTGCACTACAAACTAAAATGTTTATTATTGCTGGTCTACTAGATGCGATCTCAATGATTGCTGTGGGTATCGCGTTATTCTTCGTATTCGCTAACCCGTTTGTTGCCTTGTTAGGTTAATCCTTCGATTCCTAACAAATAGGGAGGTGTCGTTGTGAATATCAATGCAACCATGTTTGGACAAGCTATTTCGTTCGCGATCTTCTGTTGGTTCTGCGTTAAATACGTATGGCCACCATTAATCGACGCGATTGAAGCTCGTCAAAAGAAAATTGCGGATGGTTTAGCTGACGCTGAACGTGCCGGTAAAGATCTTCAATTAGCTCAAGCGAAAGCGTCTGAGCAAATGAAAGATGCTAAATCGGAAGCTGCTGTGATTGTTGAGCAAGCTAATAAGCGCAAAATTCAAATCATCGACGAAGCAAAAGAGTTGGCTAACCTAGAGCGTGAGAAAATTCTTGCTCAAGGTAATGCTGAAGTTGAAGCAGAACGTAATCGTGCTCGTGAAGAGTTACGTGCACAAGTCGCTGCTTTAGCCATCGCTGGCGCTGAGAAAATTCTTGAGCGTTCAATCGACAAAGAAGCCAACAAGCATATTGTTGATAAGCTAGTCGCTGAGCTGAAATAAGGGATAAAAGGTAGAGCTTATGGCTGATTTAACCACCATTGCTCGTCCCTACGCTAAAGCTGCGTTTGATTTTGCCGTTGAGCACAAAGCCTTAGATGAGTGGACTGAAATGTTAGCGTTTGTTGCCGAAGTGGCAGCCAACGAGCATGTTTCTGTGCAACTGAAAAAGGAATCTGCAGGTACTTTGGTTAATTTATTTACCACTGTATGTGCTGAGCAGCTTAACGAGCATGGCCTTAACTTAATTAAGTTAATGGCTGAAAATGCACGTTTAGACGCGTTGCCTGCTGTGTTAGCACTATTTTTGGAGTACAAGGCCGAATTGGCTAAAGAAATAACAGCTGATGTTGTTTCTGCTACAGAACTAGATGCCGCGCAGCAAGCGCAAATTAGTGCTTCCTTGGAACAGCGTTTATCACGCAAAGTGAAGCTTAACTGTAGTGTTGATGCCTCGCTAATGGCTGGAGTGATTGTTCACGCTGGCGATTTGGTGATTGATAGCTCTGTAAAAGGGCAATTGGCAAAACTATCCGACGCACTGCAAGCGTAATTGGGGAATAGAGTATGCAACTGAATTCCACTGAAATAAGTGAACTGATCAAGCAAAGAATTGAACAGTTCGAAGTTGTCAGTGAAGCTCGTAACGAAGGTACTATCGTTTCTGTAAGTGATGGTATTATTCGTATTAATGGTCTTGCCGACGTAATGCAAGGCGAGATGATTGAGCTTCCTGGTAGCCGTTATGCTATCGCACTAAACCTAGAGCGTGACTCTGTTGGTGCTGTAGTAATGGGTCCTTATGCTGATTTAGCAGAGGGCGATAAAGTTAAAAGTTCTGGTCGTATTTTGGAAGTTCCTGTAGGTCGTGGCCTGCTAGGACGTGTACTTAATACACTGGGTGAGCCAATTGATGGTAAAGGCGCAGTAGACAACGATGGTTTCTCGCCAATCGAAGTTATTGCACCTGGCGTAATGGAACGTAAATCGGTAGACAAACCTGTGCAAACAGGGATTAAAGCGATTGACTCTATGATTCCAATCGGCCGTGGTCAACGTGAGTTGATTATTGGTGACCGTCAGATCGGTAAAACAGCTATCGCTGTAGATACCATCATTAACCAGAAAAGCTCTGGCATTAAGTGTGTGTACGTTGCTATTGGTCAAAAAGCTTCAACTATCGCGAACGTTGTTCGTAAGTTAGAAGAATATGGCGCAATGGAATACACCACGATTGTTGCAGCATCTGCTTCTGATTCAGCCGCATTACAATACCTAGCGCCTTACGCGGGTTGTACTATGGGTGAATACTTCCGTGATCGCGGTGAAGACGCGTTAATCATCTATGATGATTTATCTAAGCAAGCAGTTGCTTATCGTCAAATTTCATTGCTACTACGTCGACCTCCTGGTCGTGAAGCTTACCCTGGTGATGTTTTCTACCTTCACTCTCGTCTATTAGAGCGTGCGTCTCAAGTTAACGAGAAATACGTAGAAGAGTTCACTAAAGGTGAAGTTAAAGGCAAATCAGGTTCATTAACGGCATTGCCGATTATTGAAACTCAAGCCGGTGACGTATCTGCATTCGTACCTACCAACGTAATTTCGATTACCGATGGTCAAATCTTCCTAACAGGCCAGTTGTTTAACTCTGGTACTCGTCCGGCGGTTGACCCAGGTATTTCGGTATCTCGTGTTGGTGGTGCTGCACAAACTAAGATTATTAAGAAACTGTCTGGTGGTATTCGTACCGCACTGGCGCAATACCGCGAATTAGCGGCATTTGCTCAGTTTGCATCTGACTTAGATGATGCAACCCGTAAGCAGTTAGACCATGGCCAAAAAGTAACAGAGCTAATGAAGCAGAAGCAATTCAGCCCATTATCTGTAGCTGAGCAGGCGCTAGGTTTATACGCAGCGGAAAAAGGTTTCTTAATGGATATCGAAATTAACAAGATTGTTGATTTTGAAACCGCGTTGCTAGCTTATGCTAACAACGAGCATGCTGATCTATTGGCATCTATTAACGAAAAAGGCGATTACAACGACGAGATTGAAGCTTCGATTAAAGGCTTGTTAGAAAGCTTTAAATCTACGCAATCTTGGTAATCAACCCTGACGAATAGGAGCGAATAGATATGGCCGGCGCTAAAGAAATTAAAGGTAAGATTGGTAGTGTTAAAAACACTCAAAAAATTACCAAAGCGATGGAGATGGTTGCAGCGAGTAAAATGCGTCGTTCTCAGGACAGCATGGAAAGCAGCCGCCCCTACGCAGTAGCTATGCGCAAAGTAATTGGTCATATCGCGCTTGGTAAACTCGAATATAAGCATCCGTATGCTGTAGAACGAGAAGCTAAGCGTGTTGGTTACATCGTGGTGTCTACTGATCGCGGTCTGTGTGGCGGCTTAAACATTAACTTGTTTAAGAAAGTTGTTACAGACATGCAGCAGTGGAAAGATAAAGGTGTTGAAGCTGATTTAGCCGTTATTGGCGGAAAAGCAACCGCATTTTTTAATAACCACGGTGGCAATGTGGTAGCTCAAAACTCAGGCTTGGGTGATAACCCAACCGTTGAAGAGCTAATCGGTACCGTAAAAGTGATGCTTGAAGCCTACGATGAAGGCAAATTGGATCGCATTTATGTGGTGTATAACCATTTTGTTAACACCATGGTACAAGAACCAACAATGGACCAATTATTGCCGCTGCCTAAAGCAGATGACCCAGAAATTGCGTCTCGCAGTTGGGATTATTTATATGAACCAAGTGCCGAAGAAATACTCGACGGTTTATTGGTACGTTATATCGAATCTCAAGTTTATCAAGGTGTGGTAGAAAACCTCGCTTGTGAACAAGCTGCACGAATGGTTGCAATGAAAGCGGCAACCGACAATGCGGGTAATTTAATTGACGATCTTCAGTTGATTTACAACAAAGAACGTCAAGCAGCAATTACTCAAGAATTGAGCGAAATTTCTGCGGGAGCTGCAGCCGTTTAAGGCGAGGCATTAAGCAAAAATATTTAGAGGAATCAACATGAGTAACGGTAACATCGTCCAAGTAATTGGCGCTGTTGTGGACGTTGAATTTCCACATGACAGTGTACCGAAGGTATACAATGCTCTAGAAGTTCAAGGCGAAGATCTCGTACTTGAAGTTCAACAGCAGATTGGTGGTGGCGTAGTTCGTTGTATCTGTATGGGTGCATCGGAAGGTATTCGTCGCGGCCTAGAAGTGGTTGATACTGGTGACGCGATTAAAGTACCTGTGGGTGAAGCCACCCTAGGTCGCATTATGAACGTACTAGGTCATACAATTGACCACAAAGGTGAAATTGAGACTGAAGAGCGCTACAAAATTCACCGTGCTGCTCCTTCTTACGAAGAGCAAGCTACGTCTAACGAATTGTTAGAAACGGGCGTTAAAGTTATCGACTTGATTTGTCCATTCGCTAAGGGTGGTAAAATTGGTCTGTTTGGTGGTGCCGGTGTAGGTAAAACCGTAAACATGATGGAGTTAATCAACAACATCGCTAAAGCACACTCAGGTTTATCTGTGTTTGCTGGTGTTGGTGAGCGTACTCGTGAAGGTAACGATTTCTACTACGAGATGGAAGAAGCCGGGGTACTAGATAAAGTAGCCATGGTTTACGGTCAGATGAACGAGCCACCAGGAAACCGTTTACGCGTAGCGTTAACTGGTTTGACTATGGCTGAGAAGTTCCGTGACGAAGGTAAAGACGTATTGTTGTTCATCGACAACATCTACCGTTATACCTTAGCCGGAACCGAAGTATCTGCACTGTTAGGTCGTATGCCATCAGCGGTAGGTTATCAGCCAACACTGGCTGAAGAAATGGGTGTTCTTCAAGAACGTATTACATCTACTAAGACTGGTTCGATTACTTCGATCCAAGCGGTATATGTACCTGCGGATGACTTGACTGACCCATCTCCAGCAACCACCTTTGCTCACTTAGACGCAACCGTTACTCTAAACCGTAACATTGCTGCTATGGGCTTATACCCTGCCATTGACCCATTGGACTCAAACTCTCGTCAGTTAGATCCACTAGTGGTTGGTCAAGAGCACTACGACATTGCTCGTGGCGTTCAAGGTGTACTACAACGTTATAAAGAATTGAAAGATATTATTGCGATTCTAGGTATGGATGAATTGTCTGAAGAAGACAAACAAACCGTAGCTCGTGCGCGTAAGATTGAGAAATTCTTAACTCAAGATTATCACGTAGCCGAAGTTTTCACTGGTAACCCAGGTAAACTTATTCCGCTTAAAGATACTATCCGTAGCTTTAAAGGCCTATTGGCTGGCGATTACGACGATATTCCAGAGCAAGCGTTCTTGTATGCAGGCGATATTGATGACGTGCTTGAGCGCGCCAAAAATATGTAAGCTTCGCCAATTGGCGTAACAGGAGGCTGAAATGGCAGCGATGACAGTTCACTTGGACGTGGTTAGCGCCGAAGAGAAGATTTTCTCGGGTCGCGTTGAACATCTACGAGTAACCGGTGAAGAGGGTGAGTTAGGAGTATTGCATGGTCATGCTCCACTACTAACCCCAATTAAGCCTGGTATGGTTCGCATGGTAAAACAGCACGGTCACGAAGAGGTGATTTACATCTCGGGTGGTTTCTTGGAAGTACAACCAGGAAATGTAACCGTACTAGCTGATACCGCGATTCGAGGCAACGAGCTCGATAAAGCCAAAGCCCAGCAAGCTAAACAAGCAGCTGAGGAAAGCATTAGCAATCCAAACAGCGATGTGGATTTTGCGAGAGCTCAAGTTGAATTAGCCAAAGCGATGGCTCAACTTCAGGTTATCGAAATCCTCGGAAAAAACATCCGATAGGTTTAGTTTGATAATAAAAAGGCGCTCTCAGAGCGCCTTTTTTGTCTGTGTAAAATGATGTTAACATCAACGAAAGATCGCAATTTACCCGCTACTATAGGTTTTAATACAGACCGCTAGTTAACAGTGTTAATTAGTACATTTACAATAGTTGGCTGACAGAGCGAGAGCTTTGCGACCAAAAAGGCAAAGGATGGTTATGGCAACAATTGCGCCATTAAATCAGGCTAATAAAGCGTTATTGTCGGAGCGTATTCAAGGCCTTATTAAGGCCCTTTCGGCGGGCATTTACGAGCGTGAAGAAAGCTTTAAGTTATGTTTGTTAGCGGCCTTAGCAGGAGAGAGCGTATTCCTATTGGGTCCGCCAGGCATAGCCAAAAGCATGATTGCCAAACGTTTAGTTAAAGCGTTTGAAAGCCAAAGCTTTTTTGATTACCTAATGACTCGCTTCTCTACGCCAGAAGAAGTATTTGGCCCCTTATCGATTCAAGAGCTCAAAGATAACGGCAAGTATGTGCGTTTAACCGAAGGTTACTTGCCCACTGCACATATCGTATTTCTCGATGAAATTTGGAAAGCCGGACCTGCAATTCTTAATACTCTACTTACCGTAGTTAACGAGCGTACCTTTAGAAATAGCTATGAAAACCTACCGGTACCGATGCGCTTACTTATCTCTGCGTCTAACGAATTACCCGAAGAAGACAGCGGCTTAGAAGCACTTTATGACCGTATGTTACTGCGGGTATTTGTAAACCGTATTCAGCACAAAGATAACTTTAAAGCGCTACTGTTAGACAACCAAACTCTGCAGGATATTCCTGAACACTTAGTGATTAAGGATTCTGAGTATCAAGCTTGGCAAAATCAACTTGGCCAAGTAAGCATGAGCGATAGTGTTTTTGAAAAAATATACTTGATTAAAGGCCTGATTGAACAAGGCTCACCAGTTGCAGGCGATGCCACCATTATTAGCGATTTGTATGTATCGGACAGGCGCTGGAAAAAGTCGGTTCACTTACTGCAAACCAGTGCGTTTTTTAATGGTCGTTCAGAAATCAATCCATTGGACCTCATCCTGCTACAAGACTGTCTGTGGCATAACTTAGAAGATCGGCAATTTGTACAGACCTGTATCAGTGATTATGCGGTTAATCATGCCTTTGACCAGCTTAAGCTTAAAGAGCTTGCTGAGGGCGCAGAGCGCCACTATAACGCTACGGTAGACGATATTTGTGAGCAACTGCGTGTGCAGTTCACCCATGACTCCGGTTTGCGTAAAGACCAATACAAGTTTGATTTTGGCAACGCTAAACGTTACGCCAACAAACATGGCGGTGAATTGTTTAAGTTAGTGGTTCTGCAAAGCAACCTAGCGGTGAGTGAAAAAGATAAAGGTGAAACCCGTTGGGTATACGTTGATGCAGCAGAGTTTACTAAGAAAATAAAAAGCGGCAGTTGTGAAATGCTGGGTCGAATTAACCAAGGTTCTGAATTATGTCGACTACAATTTGAGATTGATATTAATCACCAGTTGGTGATTAAAGATATTGCCAACCGACCGCTATTACTCGGTTTAGCTAAACAGCAAGCTTTAGCAGAAGAGCTGGTTAAAGGTTGGCAGCAGCAAATTGACGCGGTATTGGCTACCATCAAACAGGCGGAATTTGAGTTGAAGCGTTGTCGTGGTCAATTTCACGGGGCTTTACCGCATAATTTCATTGCTAACCAACTCCCAGAAGCGATTGAAATAAGCTTAATGGAAGTGGACCAAATGGTGAATGCAGTGAGTGAGTTATTGGACAAGCAGGCTTACAGAATGCGCAATATAAACGAGTTTTTTGAATAATCTATGCTAGATAGCCTGCAATTTGGGGTTATGTTGGCCGAATCGGGACTGCTTGACGAAGCGGTGCGTGAAGTGATGATGCGCCCGCAGCTAATGATGATTGCAGAATCTAGCCCCGGTATTCAAAGCGCAATGAAAAGCCAAGTGAGCAAATGGAAAAACCAAATTCGCGCTCAACTTGGTCAAGTAACTATTGAAGAAAAGTTCGCCGAAGAGATCGCGCTCTATCAATTGTCTATTGAATTAGACAGTACTGAATTTGTAAAACGGCTGGACGATATTCTTATACAACTCAGCGTTTGTTCGGCTTTCTTTGGTAAAGCCAGCGAATTAGCCGCCCACCCTCATCATCGTTACAGCCCTATGTTTCAGAGTTATTTTTGCAACCAATGGTTTGAAAGCATTGCCGCTGAGCTTAAACAAGCCCAAAGTGATGAAGTGAAGCAACACAAACAAGCCTTGTTAACTGATCTCTATCAGCGAGTTGATACCTTAAACGCGATGCCTGAAATGACCGAGTCTGGCGACGCTAATAAACTTGGCCGTCTGTGGGATATGGCTGCCGCTAAACTCAGTAAAACTGAAGTCAATCTGCTTCAGCAATTTGCCGCTTTTTTAAAAGGGCAAAAGGGTTTGCAAAAAATAGCTGAGCAGCTAGGAAGAATGGCTGACCAAGTAAGTGACCCTAATAGTTCCAAAGCTCCAGTGGAAGAACTTGAGCTGGTTGAAGAACAGTTAGATCAAGTGACCGACGATATTGTGGGTATTCATGAAGGTAATGATTTATCCAAATTACTGCCCAATGAAACCATGTTTTTGGCCTACCCTGAGCTCGAAGTGATTTTCTATAAGCACTTAGTCGATCATCAATTAATGAATTACCATATGCAGGGTAAGCAGCGTAAGTTACGCAAAGTAAAAACCCACAAAAAAGCTGCTGAACAAGCCATGTTAGATAAAGGCCCGTTTATTTTAGCGATTGATAGCTCGGGATCTATGGAAGGTTTCCCTGAGAAATGCGCTAAAGCTCTGGCCTATGGTTTGATGCAGATAGCCTTGGCGGAAGAGCGCGATTGCTATGTAGTGATGTTTTCTACCGAACTCATTACCTACGAACTCACTAAAAAAGATGGTCTGCGAGAAGTTCTCAATTTCTTGTCTTATAGTTTTCATGGCGGCACAGATATGCCGTCTGCGCTTGAACGAGCCATCGAACAGATGCTCGATGACAAATATAAAAATGCTGATTTAGTGGTGCTATCAGATTTTATTGCTCCCGCGCCGCCAGCAGCCTTAACGCAAAAAATCGAGCAGCTAAAAGCAGAGAAAAACCGGTTCCATGCCTTAAACTTATCTAGCTACGGTAATCCAGAGCTAATGCAAATTTTCGATCATTTGTGGGACTACACTCGCTCACCCATTCAGCGCTTGTTTAAACGCTAATTCCAAAGCGAATCAGTTTCGCTTACACTTGTTGGGTTATCGAATCAGATTGGTTAATTGGGAAAAATTAGCCGTAAAAAAGGAAACAAAATGAATTTTAGTGTCGTGATTTTGGCTGCGGGTAAAGGAACAAGGATGCGTTCAACATTACCTAAGGTTCTGCACAAATTAGCAGACAAACCAATGGTGCAACATGTTATCGATACCGCTAAAAGACTGAAACCTGATGCCATTCACCTTATCTACGGCCATGGCGGCGATTTAATTCAACAGCAAATCCAAGACCCAAGTTTAAACTGGGTAGAACAAGCTGAGCAACTAGGCACGGGCCATGCGATGCAACAAGCTGCCCCTCACTTCGTTGCTAATCAGCCGGTTGTGATGTTATATGGCGATACGCCACTGATTAGCGAGCAAACAATTCAACGTTTGATCGAAGCTTTGCCTAACAATGGTATTGGCTTGCTAACGGTTGACCAAGCTGACCCTACTGGATATGGACGTATTGTGCGTGAAAACGGCAGCGTAGCAGCGATTGTAGAGCATAAAGATGCCACTCCAGAGCAACTGGCTATTACCGAAGTAAATACCGGTGTGCTAGTGGCAAACAGCAATGACTTTACCCGTTGGTTAGCTCAGTTAAGTAACGATAATGCTCAGGGTGAATATTACGTTACCGACATTATTGAAATGGCGACGAAAGAAGGCAACGTGGTACAAGCGGTTCAACCAGACTCTATTGTTGAAGTTCAAGGGGTAAATGACAGGGTTCAACTTAATGGTTTAGAGCGCGCTTACCAGAAAGGACAAGCGGAGCAGTTATTGCGAGATGGCGTTAGCCTAGCCGATGCTAATCGTTTTGACTTACGTGGCGAGTTAAGTATTGGCAACGATTGTTTCATCGACATCAACGTTATTATTAAAGGTAAAGTTACCATTGGTAACAATGTAACTATCGAAGCGAATGCCATTTTAATTGACTGTGAGATTGGCGATAACGTAACCATTAAGGCTAACAGCATTATTGAGCAAGCGAGCTTAGCGGCTGATGCTTCAGCGGGTCCATTTGCTCGCCTACGCCCTGGTGCTAAATTAGAGCAAGACGCTCATGTGGGTAACTTCGTAGAAATGAAGAAATCAACATTAGGCAAAGGCTCTAAAGCTGGGCACTTAACTTACCTAGGTGATACTACGGTGGGTACAAAAGTGAATATTGGTGCCGGCACGATTACCTGTAACTATGATGGTGTAAACAAGTTTCAAACCATTATTGAAGATGGCGTATTCATTGGCAGTGATACTCAGTTAGTAGCGCCAGTTACTGTGGGTAAGAACGCAACGGTAGGGGCTGGGTCTACTATTACTAGCGATGTAGAGCCAGAAACCTTAGCTATTTCTCGTACCAAACAGCGTAATATTAGCGGTTGGCAACGACCAGTTAAAAAGTCTTAACTAATTAATACTCTGTTAAAAAAGCGACCTTAGGTCGCTTTTTTTGTTTTAGGGACCGTTTTATAAAAAATTGAATCTTTTGAAGCTGTAACTAGCGCACATAAATCCTTACTTTTATTAGGTATAACTAGGCTTTTGTCTGTAGGGATAGACCATGAATAAACAGTTTGAGCACACGCTACCAAATAGCGAAGGTTACTTTGGTGAGTATGGTGGCAGCTTTATTCCACCAGAGTTACAAGCGGTGATGAACGATATTAACCAGGCGTACCAAGAGATTCGTCAAGATCCTGAGTTTGTAGCTGAATTAACCCGTTTGTATCAAGATTATGTTGGCCGCCCTAGCCCTATTTTCCATGCTCAACACCTTTCTCAAACCTATGGTTGTGACATTTATCTTAAACGAGAAGATCTAAACCATACTGGAGCCCATAAAATTAACCATTGCTTGGGCGAAGTACTGCTCGCTAAGAAAATGGGAAAAACCAAAGTCATTGCCGAAACTGGAGCTGGCCAACATGGTGTAGCGTTGGCTACGGCGGCTGCGCTATTAGGCTTAGAGTGTGATATTCATATGGGGGAAGTGGATATTGCAAAAGAGCACCCTAATGTGGTGAGAATGCGTATCCTCGGCGCTAATGTTATTCCTGCAACTCATGGCCGAAAAACCCTTAAAGAAGCGGTAGATAGTGCTTTCCAGGCTTATATGGCTGATCCGCATACTCAGTTATATGCTATTGGCTCGGTGGTTGGTCCTCACCCATTCCCAATGATGGTTCGCGATTTTCAATCGATTATTGGTATTGAAGCGCGTCAGCAGTTTCAAGATATGAAAGGCCAACTGCCAGACCATTTGGTGGCTTGTGTAGGCGGCGGTTCAAATTCTATGGGCTTGTTCAGCGCCTTTCTAGAAGACAGTAACGTGGCCATGCATGGTTGCGAGCCTGCTGGCCGAAGCTTAGATGAAGTGGGCGAGCATGCTGCAACCCTAACCAAAGGTGAACCAGGAACAATGCATGGATTTCACTCCTATATGCTTAAAGATGATAAAGGTGAACCAGAGAAAGTTTACTCGGTAGCCAGTGGTTTAGATTACCCAGCCGTAGGCCCACAACATGCTTACCTGAAAGACCTCGGCCGCGTGCAATATGGGGTGGTAAGCGACAAAGAAGCGATAGATGCTTTTTTTGAGTTGTCGCGACTAGAAGGGATTATTCCAGCTATTGAATCGGCCCATGCGGTTGCTCATGCGATTAACCTCGCCAAGCAAGGTGCTAAAGGAACAATTTTGATTAACTTGTCAGGCAGGGGCGATAAAGATATCGACTTTGTAGTAGAGAACTACGGTAAGCAATACGGTATTGCGTCACTGATATAAATAGTTTGGCCACAAACTAAAGGTTTGTGGCCAGTTTTTTAGAACTTATAAGCCACGTTAAACATAGGGCCTTGGTATTTGTACTTAAGAGAGGTTTCGTCCCAATCTGCACCTACTTGGTAATAGTTATAACCTATCTCAGCATCCCAGTTTGGCGAAATGGCGTAAGATATCGTAGCGTTGAGGTCTGTTAAGTACCCACTAACATTATCAAGGCTTATGTAAAATACCTCTGAATGGGCTGCAATTGTCCAATCATCAGCAAATTCATAACTTGCCCAAAATCCTATATCCGGTAAAGGAGCGGTTATTGATTCATCTACTACCTCGCCACTTGTGCTGGTACTCTCACAAATCAATTGGCCGTTGTTTTCAACACACCCCGCTATTTCTCCGCTAAAACCCATTTCTATGAACATTACGTGTAAACCCAGTGAGCCGCCTATCTCCACGCGTTCGGTTTTATAAAAAGAATAACCATAGCCCGCACGCAGTACATCTATATCCATTCGAGTATTTATACTTGCTCCTGCTGCAATGCCATATTCAGGAAAATTTGGAAGCGATTCTATAGCACCTACAGCTTTGGTTTGCGCAGAGCGATGCAGTCTTCTCCAGTCTGCAAAAACATGGTGGCGGTCGTTAAATTGGTAACCTATTTGGGCAAATGGAAGAAATTGTTCTTCTTCTAGATTAAAAGTATCTTCAAAATCAAGAGTTAAATCTCTATCTAATAGTGTCTTTGTGGTCATAGAAGAATCGGTTTGAGCCCAAAAACCACCGGCTTTTATCACCCATTCTCCAGCATTAAGGGGGGCGTTAACCATTGTTGTTAACGCGGCGAGGCATAGCCACTGCTTGGTTTTCATATACTGTCCTTGTAACGAGCTTGAAATAGCTTCTCATTAGGGCTACTTCTACCTTAGTCACTATCAATGTGAGCTATTTGTTAGTATAAGCGCTTAAATCTGATAGTAAAATACTAACAAGTCTCTATTATTAGCTTACAGTTGTACTTTGTTTGAGTGTTTTAATTAACACTGTGGTTTGGCTTTGAAGCTAATAGATTTGCTGGAGAAGAAGATGTTAAAGGAACTAATGCGCTATTGGAGTGCGATTGTATTGGGTGTTGCACTGCTCGCATCCCCAGTACATACGATTTACGCTCAAGAATCAGGGAGCGATCAAGCTTCTCTATTACTAGATAAATATCAGCGCCAGCAAGAGCGAATTGAACGTATTAGAGCCAATCAAGATACCGTCTCCACCATTGAACAAGCCGCTATTTCACATCGCTTGTTAGAACGACACCTGCATGCTTTTGAAACCATTAATCAATTATCTCAATATTTGATCGAGCAAAATGCGCTAGGGCTAGCGGATAAGCAAGTGTTGGCTGAAGTTGAGCAAATCATTAATCAAAACAATCAAGATTTGGTTAGCGGTATTGAGAAGCAACAAAAGCAATTTAACGAAGACTATGCCAAAGAAGAAGCAGATAGCATTAAAGCGTTTCAGCTTTATATAGAACACCTATCAAGTGCTGATTTAATTTATTCCGCCATGGTTCAACAAATTATTAATCAGCAAGCACTAGGCTTTGATGTTGAAAGCGAGAAACAATATACCGTTGACCACCTATACACGCGTGCAGAGTCGTTCTCAGGCATGGTGGGCTTGGTGGGTAAAAAGCGCGAAGAGTTAGGCAAGCTAATTAAAATTACCCCCGACGACCAGAGCCTAAAAGACCAATTAGCGGTGGTTACCGAGCAGCTCGCGGTTGCTGGGGTTAGTTTTAAACTTACTGTCGATTTACTCACTCAATTGGGTTTCGATGCTTCGTTCTATCAGCAAACCTTACTTAAGCTAGGCGGGCAAATTACTACTGACGTATTGGATGTGAATATTCTTAGTGGCATCGCTAAACGTTGGGTTGACCGCTTAACCGAGTATTTCGTAGAGCATGGTGGTGAGTGGATCTTTAAACTCATTTTGCTGGTGGCTATTTACTATTTGTTCCGCTCGCTATCGCGCTTAGTGCGTAAGTTAATGACCAAGAGCTTAGATTCATCAAAGCTGAATTTATCGTCTTTAATGAAAGATATGATCATTTCTTCAGTAGCACGGATTGTGATTATTATAGGTATCTTGTTCGCGCTAGCCCAGGTGGGCATTTCGCTGGCTCCTATCTTGGCGGGTTTAGGTGTGGCCGGTTTCATTATCGGTTTTGCCCTGCAAGATACTCTTGGTAACTTTGCTGCTGGATTGATGATTTTAATCTATCGCCCTTACGATGTAGGTGACATGGTTGAAGTAGGAGGTGGTGTATTTGGTAAGGTTAAAAGCATGAATTTGGTATCAACCACCATTTTGACTATTGATAATCAAACCTTGGTTATACCTAACAGTAAAATTTGGGGAGACGTGATTAAAAACGTGACGGCTCAAAAGCTACGCCGTGTAGATTTAGTTTTTGGTATTGGGTACTCCGACGATATTGAAAAAACAGAAGCGGTACTTAAAGAGTTGTTAGATAAACACCCAATGGTGCTACCAGAGCCAGAACCAATGGTGAAGTTACACGTACTTAACGAATCATCGGTCGATTTTATCGTGCGACCTTGGGTTAAAACCGACGATTACTGGGATGTGTATTGGGATATTACTCGAGAAGTTAAAATGCGCTTCGACAACGATGGTATTTCTATTCCATTCCCGCAGCGCGATGTGCATTTTTACCCTGCCACCGCAGAGGCTGCTCAAATCGAAAAATAGTACTTATCGTTCCTTTTTAAGGGATTAGACGAGGGGCTTGGTGATTGTTACCAAGCCCTTTTGTTTTGGTCTGCTATGTTGCTGCGTGAATAGCTGGAAAATTTGGCTAAAATAAGTAAAATAGCGCTTCATTTTTGAGCAGAGGTTATAGCCGTTTCGTGAGTCGTCAACGTGCCCTAGAAAAAATTGCCAAGTGTTTAGAATTGGGTAACTCCTCAAATGTACATGAGGCCGCCCAAGCTATTCGTATGGCCCACCGTTTAATGCTTAAACACGGTTTAGATCAAGCTGATATTGAGCTGATTCAAATGGGCAAAACCTCTACCCAAACCTTACTGCCTGCCAATGTCGGTGAAAACATCCTGCGTATTATTCGCGGTATTAATGGCCGCTTTGGTGTTGAAGCGGTATTGATTAATCACAAAGGCTTAAAACGCGCTGAGTTTGTAGGTTTAGCTGAACGCGCAGTATTTGCCGCTTTTGCTTTTGATATTGTTTACCGAGAAATGAACCAGCAAGTTGGGTCGTTTCGCAATAGTTTTGCGGGTTCGGGTACCGACAACGTAACACTTGCTCGCAGAGTGGCCTCATTTACTGCCGGATGGTTAGAAGGTGCGCTAGAAAAACTTCCTGACTTAGTTACCGATGGTCGCAACGAGCATATGGATGACTACTTAGATGAAATGTTTGAGAAGTTAGACCGCGAAACCTTTAAAGCTAAAATTAAAGCCTCAATGGGCCAGTTAACCCCTGATTTTCAAACCGGTATAAAGAAAGGTCGTAAGTTGTCGGTTAATCGCCCGGTTGAAGGTGCACGCGGGCCCACTTTGTTACGTCAGCATTAACTTGCCCGGTGAGTCCGAGCAAGTTAAGCCAATACCTTTAGCTTACTTTTAAAATTTTACTGGTGTTGGTATGGCCGGTTTGGTCAAACACATCACCGTGAGTCAGTATGACTAAATCCCCTTTATTTAAATAACCCTGCTCTTTTAACAAAGCTATCGCGGTGTGTGAAACCGAAATAATATCTTCGCTGCTTTCATCAAAATGAATTGGGTAAACCCCGCGATAAAGCGCACAGCGGCTGAGCGTTTTGGCATGGCGTGATAAAGAGAAAATCGGTAAACCACTACTTAAACGCGACATAAGCAGCGGTGTGCTGCCAGATTCCGTTAAGGCGATAATCGCTTTCATGCCCTTCATATGGTTAGCGGCAAACATGGTGCTCATGGCTACTGTTTCAGAAATGCTTTCAAACACCTCGTTAATTCGGTATTTAGATACGTTTATGCTGCGCTGCTTTTCTGCGCCTAAACATACGGTTGCCATGGCTTGCACGGTTTCAATTGGGTATTCACCAGCGGCCGTTTCACCTGAAAGCATGACCGCGTCGGTACCGTCGAGTACCGCGTTGGCGACATCCATGACTTCAGCGCGGGTTGGCATGGGTGCGCTAATCATCGATTCCATCATTTGCGTGGCGGTAATCACTGCTCGGTTATATTTGCGGGTTAAACGAATTAAGGTTTTCTGAACGCCAACGAGCTCGGCATCGCCAATCTCAACACCTAAATCGCCACGCGCTACCATTACTGCGTCTGAGGCTTTAATAATGTCGATCATTGCTTCTTCTGTTGCAACGGTTTCTGCGCGCTCTACTTTGGCTACTAGCTTTGTGGCCAAGCCAGCTTGTTGAGTAAGCCGTCTTGCATAGTGCATGTCTTCGCCACTATTGGGGAAGGAAACGGCTAAGTAATCAACTTCAATTTTTGCAGCGGTTAGAATATCAGCTTTATCTTTGTCGGTAAGTGCCGCAGCAGATAAGCCTCCACCCAGTTTGTTAATGCCTTTGTTGTTAGACAAAATGCCACCAATGGTTACTTCAGTGGTTACCTGGCTATTTTGTACGGCAGTTACTTTTAGTTGGATACGACCATCATCAAGTAACAAGGTATCGCCGGGCTCTACGTCGTTTGGTAGATGTTTGTAATCTAGGCCAACTTGCTTTTCATCACCTAGACCTTTGCCTAGCTCACTGTCTAATACAAACTGGTCACCTAGGTTAAGGTTTACTTTGCCATCTTTAAAAGTAGATACCCTAATTTTGGGACCTTGTAGGTCACCCAATATAGCCACATGAACTTTATGTTTCGCCGCTATTTCGCGAACTTGTTTGGCGCGGGCTAAATGGTCTTCTGCGGTGCCGTGGGAAAAGTTTAGGCGCACCATGTTTGCGCCATTTAAAATTAATTGCTCAAGTACGTCGTCTTTGTCGGTGGCGGGGCCTAAGGTGGTGACAATTTTAGTGCGTCTTAACATGTTGCTTATCCTTAAAAAGAGTGAGATGTCTGTTTAAATCCGCTGTTACTGTTTTAATTATATGTAAATCGGCTTGTCTCTTGTTTTTTTTTATCTCTCAAGTACATTGCCCTTTAGGGATACTATTCGTGTGGGGAAGAAGATGAAACAAGCAATCTTGGCAGAAATGAAAGTACTGCCAGAAATCGATCCAGAATATGAAGTGAAACGCCGAATCGAGTTTATTAAAGAGCGTTTACAACAAGCAAAAGTAAAAACCTTAATACTCGGGATTAGTGGTGGTGTAGATTCAACCACCACAGGGCGTTTGGCTCAACTAGCGGTTGAACAGTTAAATAAAGACACTAATAGCCAAGATTATCGCTTTATCGCTATGCGTTTGCCGTTTGGAGAGCAAAAAGACGAAGCCGATGCGCAGCTTGCTTTAAGCTTTATCAAACCTTCTCACGTTGTTACTACCAACATTAAAGCCGGCACCGAGGGTTTACACCAAAGTGCCAGTGAAAGCTTACTCGCTGCAGGTTTAACGATGCCAAACCAAGCAGCGGTAGATTTTGCCAAGGGCAATGTAAAAGCCAGAATGCGAATGGTGGCACAGTACGAAATTGCCGGTCTTACGGGTGGCTTGGTGATTGGTACCGATCATTCGGCAGAGAATCTTACCGGTTTTTATACTAAACATGGCGACGGAGCCTGTGATATTGCACCTATCTTTGGTTTGAATAAGCGCCAAGTTCGTCAGGTGGCAGCTTACTTAGGGGCTCCAGAGCCGTTGATTGGCAAAGCACCCACCGCAGATTTAGAAGAAGACCGCCCACAATTGCCAGACGAAGTGGCGCTAGGTGTAACATACGATCAAATTGATGACTTTTTAGAAGGTAGAGCGGTAGAGGCTGAAGTAGAACAGAAGCTGATCGCCATTTATCAGCGTACGCAGCATAAACGCCAAGCGATACCAACCATTTACGATTAAGCCCATCGCCATAGGGTATAAGCCGAGCTCGCCAGGGTTCGGCTTTGTTTGATCTGTATCTTATATTGTTAGCATGACTTGTTGTCTAATTGCAGCCGAATTTTTTGAGGAATCCATTTTGGGCAACACCATCCTATTTAGTCTCGACCTTTTTGGCACTGCAGTATTTGCTATCTCTGGGGTACTCGTTGCTAGCCGCAGAAAAATGGATTTATTTGGTGCTTTAGTTTTGGCCTGCGTTACTGCCATTGGCGGAGGCACCATTCGGGATATGGCGTTAGGTGCCAGCCCAGTATTTTGGGTAGAAAATGGCTTGTACCTTTGGGTTATTCTCATTGCCAGCTTAAGCTCGGTATTATTGCTCAATAACTTTCCAACACCGCCTCGTTGGTTACTACCAGTGGCCGATGCTATTGGAATGGCGGTATTCATGGCGATTGGTGCAGAAAAAGCCCTGCAATATGGCGCGCCAATGATTGTGGCCGTTACCATGGGGGTTATTACTGCTTGTGGTGGAGGAATGATCCGTGACGTGCTGGCTAATCAAGTTCCCTTAGTATTACAAAGAGAAGTGTACGCCACTGCTTGTATTGTTGGCGGTTTGGTCTGGGTGGCGGCATTATTTTTAGAGTTTTCCGCCACACTTGCCACCAGCGCCTGCATTTTTACCGCGCTTATCATTCGTTTAGTGGCTATTCGTTATCATTTATCGCTGCCTAAGCTTGCCAAAAACCGTCAGTAATTACTTATTAACTACAAGCTGTGTGCGATATCTCTCACAAGCTTGTGCGTTAACAGCAGTAAAGCTTACAAAGTTTTAAAATAATTAATCATAAAAAACAATGGTTTAGTGTTGTTGTCAGTTTTTGTAAGTAAAAAATTGAAAGTTTTTTTGTTTATCGGCTTTTTCTAAAAATTAGTTTCCGTATAGTTGTTTGTGCACGGAGGCACTGACGTTTATCAGGAAGAGAAACGTAGCAGGAGCTAAAAAGGACAACTACAGGATGTAGTAAAGGGACACCTCCTAGGAAGGAGACGTGCAACTGGTATGGAAGACCGGTTATGCCATAGAAGGCTAAAGGACAGCTCAATGGATTTGAGAAAAGGATAACTACAGGACGTAGTAACACAGTCAAAAAGGATTGCAGGGAGCAACTACCCGTTCACGGACTTGAGCGATATGACTACTAGGGGCGACACGTAAGTGTCGCCCCGACCTTTTTCTAAGACCCAGCCAAGTGCTGGG
Source organism: Agarivorans sp. 1_MG-2023 (assembly GCF_030548385.1). Classification (NCBI taxonomy): domain Bacteria; kingdom Pseudomonadati; phylum Pseudomonadota; class Gammaproteobacteria; order Alteromonadales; family Alteromonadaceae; genus Agarivorans; species Agarivorans sp. 1_MG-2023. The sequence goes on from NZ_JAUOSJ010000007.1 coordinate 66,091, forward strand.
TTTTTTGTTTGTGCTGTTAGTTATTATTTTGTACCTCTTTAAATATGCTTAATCTTGTTAAATAGATTATTAAACTGCATTTTTGTCTTTATGGTGGTTTTAATCACTTATTTGTTTGTTTCTGTTAGATGCTTGTCTGGTGATCCTCCTTTAGCTGTGTGAGAGATCGACCATTCTATTATCGGGATAAATCCTTTTGTTTGTCAGCAAGTAATCTAGCTTGTATTTATATTTCAAATACTTAGCTTTTTTTACCCCTTAAGTAATAGTTTTGTTTGGTGTTTTTTATTTTGGGGTGGCTAGGCTTTTATAGTGACTACGGTAAAGTACTAATCATCAGGAAGAGCAAGGATTCAGGAAGAATTAGGCAGGACGCCAAGGTATATAGGACGCAAGGCTCAGGATGAGCGGCTTATCAAGGTAGATGAGTTTAGGATGTCAGCACAGGAGTGCTAGAGGGCGAAATACCAACAGCTTCAGGATGAAGTATCAGGACACCTCCAGGACGGAGCGAGCAAGCGTTTAGGATGAATGCTTATGCCATAGAAGGCTAAAGGAAAGCCCAAAGGAATTGGGAAGAGGAAACGCTAAGGATTAGTGTAAAAAAGTCAAAAAGGATTGCAGGGAGCAATTAACGTTCAGGGAAATAGAGCGATATGACTACTTTAAAGGCGATACTTCGGTATCGCCTTTTTCTTTGCTTAAGGCTAAATATTTCACTTCTCCTCTACTGCTTTCCTAGGCCATTTATTGTTCAAATAGTTTTTTAGTTGGTTTGCATAGGTGCTGGTAACTTTTTATCTTTTATAAGCCAGTATCAGCTTTACTTTATTCGCTAGCCTTGGTGTGAGAGATCTGCCCTACCTAAGCTCAGAAATATCACTGCTTTTACTTTCGATATTTAAAATATTTGTTATTTTTCAGTTGCTTGGTGCTTTATGGGCTTTTCTTGAACGAGAAAAAGTAAAAATAAACTTTGGGGCTACTGGGATTCGTCAGTCAAAGCGGTAAAGTACTAACCATCAGGACGAGCCAAGGCTTAGGAAGAGTCAGGGCAAGATGCCAAGGTACAAAGGAAGCACGGCTCAGGATGAGCAGACTTATCAAGGTAGATGAGTTAAGGATGTCAGCACAGGCGTGCTAGAAAGCAAAGTACCAAACAGCTTCAGGATGAAGTAAAGGACACCTCCAGGATGGAGAGAGCAAGCGTTTAGGATGAATGCTTATGCCATAGACGGCTAAAGGATAGCCCAAAGGAATTGGGAAGAGGAAACACTAAGGATTGGTGTAAAAAAGTCAAAAAGGATTGCAGGGAGCAATTACCCGTTCACGGATTTGAGCGATATGACTACTAAAAAAGGGCGATACTTCGGTATCGCCCTTTTTTTATTGCTTAGTGTCCCACCAATTTGCTTGCTTCATTAAATAGCTAAGCACCAGTAAACTGCTTAAACCCGCTAGGGTATGGGCAATAATAATTGCCAAGAAAATCAATTTACTGCTTCCCATTAGTGCGCCTAAGTAGATAGCCGGTAACATAAAACCAAATAAGCGAATTAAGTTAATGGCCATCGCCAGCAAGGGTTTACCCAGCGCATTAAGAGTTTGTGCCAATAACAAAGGTACTGCCATCATGCCGTAACAAAATGGCACCAGCTGCAGATAGTATTGGCTCAGCTCAGCCACCTCTGCATCGTGGTTTAAACTTTGGCTGATAACTGGGGCTAGTAAGTACATTAATACTGCCAGTAGTAGCTGCCAAACAACCGCCAAACGAATAGCGTGATGCACAATATATTGTGCACGCGCTGCTTGGCCTGCGCCTACATTTTGCCCCACTAACATAGGGATCACTGAATTGATGGCCATTACTCCAATAAACAATAAGGCCTCAACCCGAGTTGCAAAACCATAAGCCGCCACCGTCGCGGTGCCAGCACTGGCCAGTATTACTAAAGTAACGGTAGTTGCTATTGGTGTGAGTAGTTGCGAAAACACTGCGGGTAGCGCAATGCTTAACAGTTTTTGCCAAGAACTAAGCAATTGTTGCCACGAGCATAATTCAAAGCGCAGCAACTTAAGTTTAAATTTTAGTAAGTAAATCGCCACTAAAAAGGTCAGTGCCCAAGCAATTGCCGTGGCTAACGCAGCGCCTTGCACACCCATTGCGGGAATCGGCCCCCAACCAAAAATAAGAATGGGATCGAGTACGCCATTCACAATGCCCGCTACCAACATCACCATACTGGGGGTTTTGCTGTCACCACTGGCGCGAATAGCGGCATTTCCCACCATGGGAACCACCAGCAAGGGCACCGAAAAGTACCAAATCTGCATATATTGCTCGATATAAGGCATTACCGGTAATTCAGCGCCCAAATTGCTAAAAAGGGGAAATATGCTTACATAGCCTAGGCTGGCGATGAGTATTATTAGCAATAAACTGAATAGTAATCCGTGGCTGGTTAAGCGAGCTGCTTGCTGTTGCTGCTGAGCGCCCAATAGCCTGCCAACGTGAGACGACAAGCCAATGCCTAAACCCATGGCAATACTGGTTATCGCAAAGGTAATAGGAAAGGTGAAAGACACACCTGCGAGTTGATCGGTGCCTAACATAGCCACAAAAAAGGTATCAACAAGGTTAAAGAAAATGATCGCAAAAATGCCCACAAAACTGGGGCTGGCTTTTTTAATGATAAGAGGCGTGATGGGGGCATCAAGCAATTGTTGGCGTTGTTGTTCCATTAACATCAGGCTTTAAGGTCTTGCGCCCAGTATACTTGGCTAGCTGCTTTAGCGAAAGAATCCAGCTTTAGCATGAAAAACTACCATTAACTGTTCATTTTTTAATCGCTATTGTTGTTTTTAAGAGCGGAAAACGGTAAATTGCGCCTTCCTAAATTGCGAGAGAAGTTATGTCTCAGTTTGACAGTATTCGCCCTTACCAAGATTCTGAAGTAAAAAGCACGCTTAAACGTCTAATTAATGACCCTGAATTTACCTCTACACTGATTAAGTTTCGCTTTCCACGCGCCCGTGGAGCCTTTTTAGCGCTAACTTCATTTGCCTTGCGCCAAGTGCTTAAGTTTAAAGTAAGAAATGTGACCAAAGTTTACGACTTCCAAGTAATGGTAGAGCGTTACATGGCTCACATGGTGAAAACAACCACCTCGCAATTAAGCTCTAGCGGTTTAGACCACCTCGATTTAAGCAAACCGCATTTGTTTATTTCTAACCACCGCGACATTGCTTTAGATCCCGCTTTTGTAAACTACATTTTGCATAACAACGGCCAAGACACCGTGCAAATTGCGATTGGTGACAATCTGCTAACCAAACCTTGGGTGGCGGATATGATGCGTTTAAACCGTAGCTTTATTGTTAAACGTTCGGCCAGTGCTAAACGAGAGAAGTTGGCAAACCTAAAAGAGTTGTCTGCATACATTCAACATACTTTGAATGAAACCGGTGACCACATTTGGATTGCTCAGCGTGAAGGCCGCGCTAAAGACGGTTTAGATATTACCAACTCGGCACTTATTTCAATGTTGGCGCTGAATAAACCTAAAGAGCAAAGCTTTGCTGAATACATTAGCCAGTTAAACATTGTGCCTGTGTCTATTTCTTATGAGTTTGACCCTTGCGACTTAGCCAAAGCCAATGAATTGGTAGAGCAGAATGAACATGGCGAATATCAAAAACAAGAGCATGAAGACATTTACAGCATTTCGCGAGGCATTGTGGGTCAAAAAGGCCAGGTACATGTGCACTTTGCTGAGCCGCTAAGTGGTGAATATGAGTCAGCCAAAGAAGTAGCCGAAGCCTTAGATAAAGCGATTATTGGTAATTACCAACTGATGCCTACCAACTGGATAGCCCTGGGTGATGCGATTCCTGAAGGTATTCCTGCTAACGAATTGGCTAACGCTAAGCGCTATTTTGAGGCGAAGTCTCGCGATGTTAGTGCAGAGGTCCGATCTCAGTTGTACGCAATGTACGCAAACCCGATCAAGGCTAGACAGCAACTGTCTGAATAATAAGGTTTTTAAAAGTTTAATATTGCCTTGGCACTGTAGCTGCATACCCCTTAATAGGTATCAAATTTAAGGGGTAAACCATGTTCAGAACCAAAACCAGCCAAACCATTGCTAATGTCGTTGCCGATCAAGATAAACTTGAGCAATTGCTTTCTTTAATGCTGCCTGATGAGTTGAGTGAGCTAGATCAAATGGGTTCGCAACATTGCCGTAGAAAGCGACAAGCTAGCGGACGTTCGCACTCAATTTCGGCCAAACTTTAGTCATTAAGCCTTAATATATTTACTGTGTAATCGTCTGATACTGATAGACTATATTCAAAGAGCCAACGAATAGGTTCTCCATCTCAGTTATTCAGCATAAAATAAGACAGCACAGTATATGACCTTAAAAACTCAAGCGGGTGTGTCATTTCCACTCGGCGCGACTTACCAAGGTAAGGGCGTAAATTTTAGTATTTTCTCTAAAAGTGCTACGGGAGTAAGGCTTTTTTTATTTAAAGAAGTGAACTCTCGTAAACCTTTTGCCGAAATCTCTTTAGATGCAAACTTAAATCGTACAGATCACTATTGGCATATCTTTGTCGAAGATCTAGAAGTTGGCACCTTATACGGCTATCAAATAGACGGCCCTTGGGAGCCAGAGCGCGGTTTGCGTTTTGACCCAAGTAAAGTCCTGCTCGACCCCTACGCTAAAATTACTCATTTCCCCGATAACTACCTACGCCAAGTGGCTGCACGCCATGGTCACGTTAATACCAACCAGTGTATTAAAGGCGCAGTGGTAGATTCGCGTGGCTTTGACTGGCAAGGCACGCATCCTATTAAGCGCTCGCTGCAAGATACGGTGATTTACGAATTGCACGTAGCGGGTTTTACTAAGCATCCATCTTCGGGGGTGCCAGAGCATAAACGGGGTACTTATGCCGGGGTAATTGAAAAAATCCCTTATCTTAAAGAGCTTGGAGTTACCGCCATTGAACTGATGCCAGTGCAGCAGTTCGATTTACAAGATGCACCCCTAGGCAAGAACAACTATTGGGGCTACAGCCCAATTAACTTCTTCTCGCCGCATAACGCTTACAGCTCAGATAAAAGTGTTTGTGGCGCCTTTAACGAATTTAGAACCATGGTGCGTGAGCTACATAAAGCCGGCATTGAGGTGATTTTGGATGTGGTATTTAACCACACTGCAGAAGGTGGACACGACGGACCTACCCTAAGCATGAAGGGTTTGCAAAACGACACCTACTACATGTTAGAGAATGAGAAACGTTGGTATAGCAACTATTCTGGCTGCGGCAATACTTGTAATGCTAACCACTCGGTAATGCGCCGGATGATTCGAGACGCACTGCGTTTTTGGGTTAATGAAATGCATGTAGACGGCTTCCGTTTCGATTTAGCCTCGGTACTGGCGCGTGACTCCAAAGGTCATGTAATGAAAGAGCCGCCATTGCTATGGTCAATCGATTCAGATCCTTCTCTCGCCGGCACTAAAATTATTGCCGAAGCGTGGGATGCCGCAGGTTTGTATCAAGTCGGTGAGTTTGTTGGCGACCGTTGGAATGAGTGGAATGGTAAATTCCGCGACGACGTACGTTCGTTCTTCCGTAGCGACTCTGGCGTGGTGGGTAAATTTGCTTCGCGTTTATTAGGTAGCCCAGACATTTACTACAAAGAAAACCACTCGCCACAGCGCTCGGTTAACTTGGTGACCGCTCACGATGGTTTCACCCTTAATGATTTAGTCAGTTATAACGACAAACACAATCTTGAAAATGGCGAAAACAATCGTGACGGTGATAACCACAACATTAGTTATAACTACGGCGTAGAAGGGCCAACCTTAAACCCTAAAGTGAATGACTTACGCGAACAGCAAATGAAGAACTTCTTTGTTACCTTGCTGCTGTCGCTAGGTACACCAATGATTACCATGGGCGACGAAGTTAAGCGTACTCAAGGTGGTAATAACAACGCTTATTGCCAAGATAACGAAACCTCATGGTTTGATTGGACCCTAGTGGACAAAAATCCAGAGCTACTGCGTTTTGTGCGAGAGCTGATTAAGCTGCGCCGTTACGACGATGTGCTGGAAGAGAAAATTCACTTAAGCCTGTCAGATGTGATTCACGATGCCAATATTGAGTGGCATGGGGTAAAACAAGGTCAACCAGATTGGTCTGAGAATAGTCACTCTGTTGCCATGACCATGTTAGACCCATATAGCAAAGATCGCATGTATATGGTGTTTAACTCCTACTGGGAAGAGCTAGAGTTTGAAGTTCCAAGCATTGAAGGGCATTGGTTTATGCTGGTAAATACTTCCGCAAAATCGCCAGAAGATGTGTATGACTTTAAAACAGCACCTATGCTCGAAACCGGTTCGGTTAAAGTCGCAGCGCGCTCGGTAATGATATTTGTGGCTAACCCGCAAATAGAAAAACGTATTGAGGATGTCTGCTAAGCAGCTTTATCTGTAATAAGGGCTGGGCAATGCTTAGCCCAAGATGGGTGGGAAGCGTGTGAATAGCTAAACACGCTACCCAACATCAACACCAATAATAAAACCCGCACACCAATCGATAAAAACGCCATTTTCTGTTCCTCTTTGCCTCCGTCCTTGTGAATGTTTGTTTATTTGCTATCAAATGATTTGAGAGCAGTATTAACGGAAAGTTTCACTTTTTTAATAGCTTACGGATATTTGTTTGATAAAAGTGACTCAGGTTGGATTTTTATGCTGAGATAACAAATTCTTGTTGTATTCGTAATTAGTCAGTTTTTGTTATTTGTTCATTTCATAATATCGGCCTGAATTCAGCGCATTGCTGGGTTAACTTACGCCACTTAAACCATGGAACTAGCAAGGTTGTTAGGTTCATCGAAGTGAGCGGCACTACTGATGTGAATGAGAACGATTATTTGCTCACTGTTATCGCAGTGAATAGTTAGGTGATAAGCAAACGGAACAATATTACTGTGAATACTCAGAAACTAAATAAAGCGCTCTATCAAAGGACCATGCTGCTGCGAACGATACTAGCATCGGTTACCTTATTGCTGATGGTAAGTTGCACCATGGAAGTCAATGCAGGCAATATCGCATGAGTAAAAACAAGCGATTTAAAACAAGCCTAATTGAGCGCTGGTGATTTGCTCAAAATCTAAGTTAATAAAAGGTAAAATTCCATCGGCAATTGGCTGCAATTGTTTATCTAAGTAGTGCTGATAATCAATTTGGTTAATACGGTTAGTAATGGGTTCGGGGCCATTTATGGTCATCCAATAAGCAATGCTACCCTTGTTTTGATATTGCAGTGCTTTGCCTAAGGCTTTGTTATGTTCATCGGCTAGGCGCGCTGCTCGCACTTGAGGCGGTACATTTTTTACATATTCGGCTAGCTTGCGGCGTAGTCGTTTTCGGTAAATGAGCTGCTGATCGAAATCTCCCGCCATTAGCTGTTCCACGGTGTCTAATATAAACTGTCGCGGATCTTGATCTGCAAACAAACGCTCTAACAGGCCGGTTTGAAATATCTTAGCCATTTCGGTCCAATCAGAACGCACTGTTTCTAGGCCTTTAATTACCATTTGGTTTTGCGCAGTTAAACCGGCGTAGCGTTTCTTGCTACCGGTTTCCGAGCCACGAATGGTGGGCATTAAGAATCGCGAAAAATGGGTTTCAAACTCAATTTCCAAATGGCTGTCTAGTTGCATCTCATTGACCAATTTTTGCTGCCAATATTGATTTATGCCCTCCGCCAGTTGTTGGCCAATTTGTTTGGCTTGCTCTGGATTCACTTCTTGGTTTAGCCACACAAAGGTAGAATCGGTATCGCCGTAAATCACCTCATGACCTTGCTTGATGATCCAATCAGCGGTTTCTTGCATCAGCTGGTGGCCGCGCATGGTAATTGAGCTGGCTAAGCGCGGATCGTGAAAACGGCAACCGGTCGAACCCAGTACCCCATAAAAACTGTTCATTAAAATTTTAATTGCTTGCGAGCGGGCGCTGTCTTTATCGGCTTTAGCTTGATCGCGCTGTAACCACAGCTGATTAATTATCTCTGGCAAGAAATGCTTGTCGCGACTAAATACACCGCCTCTAAAGCCCTCAATGGCAGTATCTGGCTTAGCTAGGCCTTCAATAAGCCCTAATGGGTCAATTTTAAAAGTACGAATGATAGAGGGGTACAGGCTCTTAAAATCCAATACCAACACATTTTTGTACAAACCCGGTTTAGAGTTCATTACATAGCCGCCGGGGCTATCGGCCACAAAGTCGCGGGTTAAATTGGGCGCTATATAACCGGCGCGATGCAGTTTAGGTAAATACACATTGGTAAAGGCGGCCACCGAGCCACCGCTTCTGTCTAACATCAAGCCGGTGAGCTGGCTGCGCAAACACAAATATTCCAAAATCTGGGTGTGTTTAAAAATATCTAATACCAGTTTGCAGTCTTCGAGGTTGTAAGCCGCTAATTGCGGTTTGTTATGGGCGAAGTTGTGGTTAATTTCGGCCATACGGTCGTGTACTTCATCCACCAACTTGCCACGATTTAATAGCTGCTGGGCAACATTCTCTAGGCTAAAACTATCAAATTGGTAGGTAGCCGACTTTAGCGAATCGATACCGTCCACCACCACGCGCCCAGGAATACTTATAAAGCCAGTATGCTCATTATCGCTGCGCTCGCGCCAGCGGGCAGCTCCTTGCTCACGGCCAATCGCCAGTTTTAAGCCATGTAAGGCAGCACGTTTAACCAGCAATCTAAAATCAAAATTGATGACATTCCAACCAATTATGATGTCCGGGTCAATGCTTTGAAATTCAAGTTCTAGCTGCTTTAGCAGAGCATATTCGTTGGCTAACCATGTGATGGGCGTATCGGCGGCTTGCTCGGGGCCGATCATCAAAACCCGTTGGTAGTTATCGCTATATAAACCAATGGAATAGAGCTGGCCTTTTTCGCTGCATTCTATGTCTAGCGATAATACCGACAGCGTAGGCGTATATTGGGCCGTTTTGATTTTGGCCTGTTGCACTGCCGGGTATTGCGGATTAGTGCTTTGCTCGCCGGCAAAGGCCATGCTGCCATAACAAAAACGCTCGGTAAGAAAGCGTTCATGCAGTTTTATGTCGCTTTCAAAACAGTGTAAACCGGCCTGTCTAAGTTGCTGCGCTGCGTTGTAGTGCTCGTCTATGCTGGCAAAATAACAGGCGCTGATGGCTTGATGCTGAAAGGTGTTTAACTCAAGCTGCTGATGTTTTGCCAGTGCATTCCCTAGTACGTCTTGTACTTGTGGGAGTTCTTCGCTTAATACAAAAAATACCGGCTGCTGGTCATTTACCTCTAGGCGGATTGGCCCATTGTCGCTGGCCAGCCACAATTGAATGCAAGCGCGGCCTTGGCGATCGTAACTATTGGCGGTCAGTAAAAAACCTTGTCCTAGTTTTTTATTCAACGAGTTATATTACCCTTGATACTCAGATTACTTTTTATCCTTAACGCAGGCTTTTCTATATAATTCCAAGAGCAATATGCCAGCATTAGAGTTCCAACAAACGCCAAAATAAACATTTCAAATGGTTTAATACCTGGAATGCTGATAGCTATGCATTGTTGAATTGGCCAAGCATAGATGTACATACCATAAGAATAGTCTCCTAATTTATTGTAATTTAGTATTTTCCCATTTGGTAAGTAAGCTGCGCATAGAATAAGGTAGGGGGTAAATAAAATATAAACAACGAAAGAGTACTGTGTGTTTAAAATCAAAAAACTACTCGCTAGAATAGCAGAAGCCGTAAGCATCAGTGGATAGGTTAAACTAATTCTATTTCTTATAATATATAAACTACCACCAATGAAAAAAGCGCTCGAAAATCTGAAGAATTTAGTATAAAACCAATGTGGTTTAACATCGTTTAGATGAGAGTAGAGTAAGAATGAGGTGCTAAATATGGCTATAGTTATTGTAGCGAATGGCAACCATGAGACATCTATAGCAAGTTTTCTAGTAAAAAAATAAGCGCCACCTAGTAGTATTAGTAAAAAATACATCCGTAGTTCCCATGGCAGGGTCCATAAAGAGCCATTTACGCTCCTGTCTAATGGTGCGTCTAAAAATACACTAGGTAAATACTGAGCATCGGTCAGAATAATAGAAGAGTTGTAAACTACAAATTGTAGCGTTTCTGAATGGGTTAAGAAATTCAGCGTGTGTAAATCGGTTACCACTATTCCTATACAGCAGCAAAATAATACAGATACTAGTAACGCTGGATATATTCGTAGACATCTTGCTACAATAAAATACTTAATGGAGTTAGTAGTTAATAGGCTTTTGCAAACCAGAAGCCCACTAGTAAGAAAAAAAATGTCTACGGCAATATAGCCTAATGATACACCGAGATATTGAGTCACTGGCTCACTATTGCGTAAACCAGTTGAAAGTGCGAAGCTATGACTAAAGATAACTAAGCTAGCAGCTACCATTCTTATCAGGTTGAAGCAGTTATTTCTACTGTTAATAACATTGTTTAATTCCATTTATGTTCCTTACAAAATCCATTTTTAAGAGCTGTATTAAATTTTTATTGGATAGAGAGTGATTTTCTTAACTTAGCACAAAGCGCAACAAGTTCGCTAATTTAGCAGCTTGCTGCTTACGTTGTTTATTCGGCCATTTGTGAATAGTGGTTAATGTTAGCCAGCTAATAGACAAGCCTCTGCTTTGCTAGCACAGTGGCTAAATAGCCAAATGAATAATGGGAGCAACAATGCAAAGCCAATTTGAGCGAATGATGGCCGGCCTTAGTTTTAATCGCTGGGATAAAGACTTGGGCGAGCGCCGTTTAGCTACCAGGCTAATTACCCACAAGTTTAATTTAACAGCACCCGACGAAGTCGAACTGCGCGAAACCTTGGTGCGTGAGTTATTTGCAAAAGTGGGCAGCAATATTGAGGTATGCCCACCACTTACCGTGGATTATGGCGATACGGTATTTATTGGCGACGACGTATTCATTAATACCAATTTAACTTTGGTTAATTCTGGCAAAATTACTATTGGTGATCGGGTGATGATTGCGCCCAATGTTAGTTTATTCTCGATTAATCACGCCTTAGATCCCGAACTACGCAAAACTTACATGAATCAACAAGGCGAGCGAGAGGTCATCGATTACCCCGCGCCTATTACCATTGGTGATGATGTGTGGATCGGTGGCCACACCGTTATTCTTGCAGGCGTAACGGTTGGCAACGGATCCGTTGTGGCTGCTGGCGCGGTAGTAACTAAAGATGTGCCCGCAGGCGTATTGGTGGGTGGAAATCCGGCTAAAGTAATTCGTGAGATAAAAGCAGGGGAAACGGTGCGCCAAACATTTAATTAATGTGTCTGATTGTATTTTTTGGGGCTGTGTAAATGTTGGTTAGACAGAATAGGAAGCCTCAAATTTGTAATCTCTAGAGTCAATTGTCGTTGATCTCAGAGGTTTTAATCAATTGGAAAGGCTCATTAATTTTTTGTGATTACTGGGGGATTTATGAGCAAACGAAACACCTTTCTTAAGTCCACTTGATCTTAATCATATGTATTTGATTTATGAATAAAATTACTCGACTACTACATCTAGTGGTATTTACAATTGTTAGCCACAATATGATGAAAAACAAGGGAGTTTTATCATATAGCACAAATACTTGTGGGATACCGGCAACACGAGGAGGCTTAAATATTTGAGCTGTAGCTAAAAGCTACAAATCCGATAAAAACCGGAAAAATTAGGACTTACTATATGAGTAATGTCTCTCAAGGCTTTAGCCTTTTGTTGACTGTTATACTTGTTATAGAAAAAACGCAGGCCCTTTGGGTTCCTGCGCTTTCTTTAACTTGTTAGGTTGGCGCCATAACAGTTAATTTTTAAACCGCCTTCGGCGGTTTTTTTTTGAGACAAGAGTGTTGAATTTAGCGACTCTTGAACACGAGATATACAATACATTATATCGGATATTGTGTGTATTGGATTTTAAATGAGAAAAGCATATTTTTTGATAGACATCAATAACGCCTTGAGCTTAGCTCTGGGCATTAAGGGCATTAAGGGCATTAAGGGCATTAAGGGCATTAAGGGCATTAAGGGCATTAAGGGCATTAAGGGCATAATGATACAATTATATTCCTTCCTTTAGCTTTTCTTCCAACAATCATTGCTATACGCAAAAGTCACCCTTATAAAATAGCGATCATTCTTGTTAATGTACTAGGTGGATTGCTGTGGGGAGTCGGTTGGTTAATTGCCTTAATTTGGTGTTTTATCGTACCGGTAAAGCAAGCTCCTTCATTCAGTAGTGTGGCTGATGAAATTGAAAAACTTCATTCACTGAAAGAAAAAGGGGTGATATCAGACGCTGAATTTGAAGCTAAAAAGAAAGAATTGATGCGGGTGTAAAAAGATAAGGTCTTAGAGGTTTTTTCGCTTAGAAGTTCGTGAAACAAAAAAAGCTGGCCTAGGCCAGCTCTTTGCATTTAACGCGTTATATAAAGCGGAGGTTTATTTCCAGGCTTTAAAGGCGTTAATCAAACCATTGGTTGAGCTGTCGTGGCTATCTACTGATTCGCCGTCTTTTAGCTCTGGTAAAATTTGGTTAGCTAGCTGCTTACCTAATTCTACGCCCCATTGGTCGAAACTAAAGATGTTCCAGATTACGCCTTGTACGAAGATTTTGTGTTCGTACATCGCTACCATGGCACCTAAAGAGTACGGGGTAATTTTCTTAACCAAGATTGAGTTGGTTGGTTTGTTACCGGTGAATACTTTAAACGGTGCTAGTTCTGCTACTTCGGCGGCTGATTTACCCGCAGCTACTAACTCTGCTTCTACGGTTTCGCGCGACTTACCAAAAGCCAAGGCTTCAGTTTGGGCGAAGAAGTTAGACATTAGCTTCGAGTGGTGATCAGACAACGGGTTGTAGGTTTGCGCTGGTGCAATAAAGTCACAAGGGATCAGTTTAGTTCCTTGGTGAATTAGCTGGTAGAACGCGTGCTGGCCGTTGGTACCAGGTTCGCCCCAAATAATTGGGCCAGTTTGGTAATCTACAGGGTTGCCGTTGCGGTCTACATTTTTACCGTTAGACTCCATGTCGCCTTGCTGGAAGTAAGCAGCAAAACGGTGCATGTATTGGTCGTAAGGTAGAATAGATACGCTTTCTGCACCGTAGAAGTTGTTGTACCAAATACCTAGCAAGGCCAAGATAACTGGCAAGTTTTGCTCTAGTTCGGTTTCTGCAAAGTGCTTGTCCATGGCGTGTGCGCCATCTAACAACTCAATGAAGTTATCGAAACCAACCGTTAGCGCTACTGAAAGACCAATTGCCGACCAAGAAGAGTAACGACCGCCTACCCAATCCCAAAACTCAAACATGTTGTCGGTATCAATACCGAACTCTGCTACTGCTTTACCGTTGGTAGATAGGGCTGCGAAGTGCTTAGCTACATGAGCTTCGTCGCTAGCGGCTGCTAAGAACCAATCACGCGCGCTGTGGGCGTTAGTCATGGTTTCTTGGGTGGTAAAGGTTTTAGAGGCAACCAAGAACAATGTGGTTTCTGGGTCTACTTGCTTAAGTGTTTCAGCAATGTGAGTGCCGTCTACGTTTGATACAAAGTGCGTAGTAATGTGCTCTAGTTTGTAGGCACCTAGCGCTTCGGTAATCATTACTGGGCCAAGATCTGAACCACCAATACCAATGTTTACAATGCTGGTAATTGATTTACCGGTGTAACCTTTCCACTCGCCAGAGTGAATTTTTGCGCAGAAGCCTTTCATCTTCTCTAGCACCGCGTTTACACCTGGCATTACGTCTTCGCCGTCTACCATTACTGGGGTATTACTGCGGTTACGTAGTGCGGTGTGCAATACGGCGCGACCTTCAGTTTGGTTGATTTTATCGCCCGAGAACATGGCTTTAATTGCGCTGTCTAGCTTGGTTTCTTTCGCTAGGGCAAACAATTGTTGCATGGTGTCTTCGGTGATGAAGTTTTTCGAGTAATCTAGCAAGATTTGCTCGTTAAACGATACAGAGAAACGGTTGAAGCGGTCTGAGTCAGCGGCGAATAGCTCGCTAAGTTGAACCTCTTTTTGTGTTTCGAAATGTGCTTGTAACGCTTTCCAAGCCTGTGTAGTAGTTGGATTAATATTGTCCAGCATTGACCTTGTTCCTTAGATGCTTTACCTAGTTGACCGAGTTGCAAGATTATTGACCAATATACTTGCGGGTAGCACTTTACCCTTTCTGGGAAAAAGGACGCAAGCAATCAGATCAATATTGTTATCAAGCCTGCGATTTATTTTAGCTAAGTTTGATGGATTTGTGGTGAATGTGCCTAACTACAACATTTTTTGGCAGGCAACGGCTGGTTGATTAACTTGCCTTGTGGAGATTTAACAATGCCCATATGTAAGGAACTACCCTAAATTCGCTGCTTTTAACTTGTAGCACTAAACATGTGAGACTGAGTTTTTGAGGGCTATTCCCTTTTAGTTGTTTGTTGTGAGGTTTGCGCTATTTTTTCTGATAAAAAAGACATTTACGGAACAACCAGCAAGCTAGGCATTAAAGTAATTACTAACTGAAATTACCATCAAAGTTTTGTGATCTCGCCGCGTGTTTTAAGCAGGTGCGAGCGAGGGTTTTTCTGTTCTCGTTGTTCTAGTTATTGCTACAATGCACACAAATTATTCGCCACTCCTTGTAAGGGTTCTGTTTTTGCGCAATGTGCAGCTACAAGTAAACACTGAAAACGCCCGCTATTTGCTCAACAATGGGCGGCTGGTGGCAATAATGACCGCAGTGTATAGCCTGATTTGGTGGGGCTTGTTTACGCCGCATTATCAGTCTAATTCTCATATGTTGTGGTTAGTGTTTATGCTGGTACTGTCGGCGGCATTTTACTTTTTTGCCCGTTATCAAACAGACTTTTCCTCTGATGCACAACCGTCTTCCCAGTTAACCCGCTACTTTAGCCTCGCTACCAGTAGCGGAGTATTGTGGGGAGTGGGCATTTTATTGTTCATGCCCGAGTTGGTAGGTGCGGAACGGCTATTATTAGTGGTGCTGGTGGGCGCCCTGTTATCTTTAGTGGTAGTGCCAAATTTACTTAGTATTCGTAGCTTTAATGGTTTTAGCATCCCCATTTTATTGGCCTTGTTAGTGAGTGTGGTAGGCGGTGAAAAAACTGAACTGGTGGCCTTTTTAGTGCTGCTGGTGTGCTGGGCGCAACTCAACATTGTATTGCGCCGCGCTGAAACCTTAGTTAAAGACAACTTTTCCGAAGGGGCGCTTAACCGCGTTAAGGCCTTAGAGCTGGAAGACAGCCACGCTATAATGCGCCGCCAAAGTGAGCGCGATTCGCTAACCGGTTTGTATAATCGTGCCGTGTTTGAGCAAACCTTATCGTTGCACTGGCGTTTGAGTAGTCGAGCCAATACTTCTTTGAGTTTATTGCTGATCGATGTTGATTTCTTTAAGCCTTATAACGATCATTACGGGCACGTTGCTGGCGACCAATGCTTAACTATGGTGGCGAACTTGTTCACCGAAGCGTTACAGCGCGAAGATGACATAGTGGCACGTTATGGTGGCGAAGAATTTGTAATGGTATTGCCCAACACCGATACCAAAGGCGCATTGCAAGTTGCCGCAAGAGTAAGAACACTATTGGCCGAGGCGCAGCTACGCCACGAATATTCGGCCGCAGCCAGCTATGTTACCGTGAGTATTGGTGTGTCGTGTTTAATTCCGGTAGCCCAGCAAAGTACCAAAGAGATCGTAGACAAGGCCGACAAGGCCCTATATAGAGCCAAGCAGCTAGGCAGAAACCAAGCTGTAGTGGCCGCCCGTGGAGAAGTATAATGAGTATGCAGTTACATCGTATTGAAGAATTAATCGATTTACTCACGCCGGTTTGGAAACAACAACCGGAGTTAAACTTAGTGGAAATTATCACTCAAATCGCCGACCAAGCTGGTTTTGACAAACCAATGAGTGAACTTACCGACGACGTGCTGATTTACCAATTAAAAATGCTAACCATTGGTAAAGAAGACATGATTCCTGGCATCGCTAAAGATTGTGAGGATGATTTTAAAACTGCTTTACTTAAAGCACGCGGCGTAAAAGTGTAATGTCTTAAGCGGCAATTGTTTCTCAATTGCCCGTTTTGCTTAAGCAAAGGCATCAGTTCCACCAGTGCCTCCCTCAAAAGGATTGAGTGATGAGTGAACGAATTCCTGTAAAAGATGTGAGCCCAAAACCCAAAGCCGCTAAAAAGCGCGCGCCGGTTGATCGATATAATCCCCAAGAACAAATTTATGTGCGCGAGCAAAAAGGCGTATTTCAGCGTTTGCGTAAATACATGGGCTGGGTGTTTATCGCCGCCTTTGTGATTGTACCGTTTATTCCTTACGGGGATCGCCAAGCTATTTTGTTGGATATGGGCGCGCGCCAATATCACTTCTTTAGCTTAACCTTGTGGCCGCAAGACTTACTCTTGTTGGCGTGGTTCTTCATTATTGCCGCCTTTGCCTTGTTTTTTATTACCACCTTTTTAGGCCGTGTGTGGTGTGGTTACTTGTGCCCGCAAACGGTATGGACCTTTATTTTTATTTGGTTTGAAGAAAAAATTGAGGGTAGTGCCAACAAACGGAAGCGGCTCGATCAGTCTAGTTGGAACTTCAATAAAATATGGCGAAAAACCGCCAAGCATAGCGCGTGGATAGCGGTGTCGGTATTTACCGCCTTGTCGTTTGCTGCCTACTTTGTGCCGGTTACAGAGTTGTGGAGGGATTTCTTCACGCTTAATGCCAGCAGTGCCGTTAACTTCTCAGTGATTTTCTTCACCGTGGCTACATACGCAAATGCTGGTTGGATGCGTACCATTGTGTGTACTCACATGTGCCCCTATGCACGCTTCCAGTCTGCCATGTTTGATAAAGACACCTTTATTGTGGCTTACGACACCGAGCGTGGAGAAAGCCGTGGCCCACGTAAGCGCAGTGCCGACCCTAAAGCCTTGGGTTTAGGTGACTGTGTTGATTGTGACTTGTGTGTGCAGGTGTGCCCTGCGGGTATCGATATTCGCGAAGGTTTGCAGTACGAGTGTATTAACTGTGGTGCTTGTATCGATGCTTGTGACCAAACCATGGAGAAGATGAATTATCCAAAAGGGCTGATTCGTTATACCACCGAGCATAACTTAGCTGGGCAAAAAACAGATATTTTGCGGCCCAAGCTAATTGGTTATGGCGTTGTACTCACCCTCATGTTGGTGGCTTTTGTCTTTACCCTGTTAAGTGTTAAACCCATGCAGTTAGATGTATTGCGTGACCGAGGCGCCTTGTATACCGAAAACTCCGAAGGCCTAGTGGAAAACTCTTACACCCTGAAAGTGATTAACAAATCTTCTAATGCACGTGAATTCCATTTAAGTGTGCGTGGTTTTGAAGAGGTAGAGTGGATTGGCCAGCAAATTGTTACGGTGCCAGGTGGTGAGGTGTTTAGTGTGCCTATTACGCTAGCCAGTGACCCTTACCTGTTTAAACGTTCGATTGTTGATATTGAGTTTGTACTAGAAAGCGGTGACGACCAGTTTATTCAAGCTAGCCGCTTTATTAGTGGTGGCTAAGCAGTATGCAATTGGTATTGGCTTGTTTTGCCATCTTGCTGGTGCTGCCTTATCTATTGGCAGCATATGGCTCGGTGGTACGAAAACGTCAATTGGGGCGGGTTGATAACCTTAATCCGCGCCAACAAGCCGCTCAGTTAAACAGTTTTGGTCAACGGATTTATGCCGCCCAGCAAAATGCTTGGGAGGCTATTATCCTCTTCGCCGGTAGCTTACTGATTGCCCAACTCGCTGGCCTCGATTTTCAGCTTATTCAAATCCCTGCGTTGTTATTTTTAGCCACTCGCTTAGTGCATCCGGTGGTATATGTTTACGGCTTAGCCACATTACGATCGCTAGTGATGGCGGTAGCGTGGGCAAGTTGTATTTACATCGTGGTTCAAGCATTTAACCAACTAAGCGCTTAGTCGCTGACAACCCCTTTTACTGCTACACTGCGCCGATAATCTCTTGTTGAAGTCATGCCATGAGCGCCTTTCTATTTGCTGAACTGCATCCCGATTTAATCCTCGATGCTATTGAATCTCAGGGGATCTTCCCCAGTAGCGGTTTACTTGCCTTAAACTCTTACGAAAACCGGGTTTATCAGTTTAAAGCGGAAGATGATCTGCGTTATGTGGTGAAGTTTTACCGCCCGGAACGCTGGAGCAAAGCGCAAATTATTGAAGAGCACCAATTTAGCTTATCAATGGCTGAAGTGGATGTGCCGATTGTTGCACCGCTGGTGGTTAATGGCCGCACCTTGTTTGAATATCAGGGTTGGTTATTTACTATTTTCCCTAGTGTTGGTGGGCGTGGCTTTGAGGTAGATAACCTTGACCAAATTGAGCGAGTTGGCCAATACCTAGGACGGATGCACCAAAAGGTAGGCACAACATTATTTGAGCACCGCTTATCGATTAATACCGAAGAAATGCTCGACCAGCCGCTAGAATTTTTGCGGGATTGGTTGCCTGAAGGTTTAACCCTGCCGTTTTTTACCATTGCCGAGCAAGTGGCCGAGGCCGCTAAAGCAGCTTACCAACCTAAATCTATTATTCGCCTGCATGGCGACTGCCACCCCAGCAATATTTTGTGGCGAGATGGCCCGATGCTGGTGGATTTAGATGACGCCCGTAATGGCCCAGCGGTTCAAGATTTATGGATGATGTTAGCAGGTGATGATAACGAGCGCCGTTTACAGCTAGAAGTTTTGCTAGAGGGCTACGAAGCCTTTTGTGAGTTTGATATGAGCCAGTTAAGCCTTATTGAACCGCTGCGCGCTATGCGCATGATTCACTATATGGGTTGGTTAGCGCGTCGCTGGCAAGATGCCGCTTTTCAACGCGCATTTCCTTGGTTTAACTCGCAGCGTTACTGGGAAGATCAGATACTGGCACTTAAAGAGCAGTTATCCGCTTTGCAGCAACCGCCTTTATCTTTAACACCCGCTTACTAGGAGCGCTTATGAGTGTTGAAATTGAAAGAAAATTTCTGGTAAACAGTGATGATTTTATTGCTCAAGCCAGCTCACATACGCGCATTGTGCAAGCTTACTTAAATAGTAATAAACAGCGCACTGTGCGGGTACGTATTCGCGGCCAGCAAGGTTTTCTTACGATAAAAGGTGCCAGCAATGAATCGGGTTTAAGCCGTTACGAGTGGGAAAAAGACATTCCGCTGGCTGAAGCAGAGCAACTGTTAACGCTGTGCGAGCCGGGCGCCATTGATAAAGTGCGCTACTTAGTCTCCGTGGCTCAGCACATTTTTGAAGTGGATGTATTTGCTGGCGACAACCACGGTTTAGTGGTGGCTGAGGTAGAGCTTGGGAGTGAGCAAGAATGCTTTGAAAAGCCCAGTTGGCTTGGCCAAGAGGTGACGGGACAAACTCAATACTACAACTCTCAATTAAGCCAAAACCCTTTCAAAAATTGGCCTTAAACAGAGTGTTTGTTCACATTACTCTCGCATATTTTCGAATTGTGCTGGCATCCTGCCGCTAGCCGTATAGGATTGATATAAAAGGTGAATAACTTGTAACGAGGTTGTGAATGACAAATTTTGTCACCCCCGTTGATGCAATGATGCATTGGCAAAAGCAGGATCCACAGCGCGTCTACCTCCGTCAGCCTATTGATGGCGTATATCACGAGAAAACGTGGGCCATGGTGGCCCGAGAAGCTGGGCAAATTGCTCAAGGCCTTGTTTCTGAGGGCTTAGAGCCCGGTGACAAGGTGGCCATTCTGGCTAAAAACAGTGCCGAGTGGTTTATTGCTGATCTGGCCATTATCATGGCTGGCTGCATCAGTATCCCTATTTATTCTACCGCCAGTGTCGATACCATTTCCTTTGTACTTAAACACAGTGAAGCAAAATTGCTGTTTGTGGGTAAGTTAGATGAGTGGGGTAAACAAGCCTCTGCAGTGCCGATTGGTTTAAAAACCGTAGCGATGCCTTACCCCACCATGCCTTGCCATATTCAGTGGCAAGATTGGTTAAATGACCTACCAGTGATTGAAAAAAATCACCTGTGGGATAAAGATGACATTATGACTATCATCTATACCTCGGGCAGTACCGGTGACCCCAAAGGGGCGGAAATCAGCTTTGCTGCTTACCGTTTCGCCAGTGAACAACTGATTGAGGTATTAGAAGCCTCTAGCGAAGACCGAGTAATGTCTTACCTGCCTTTGGCGCACATTACTGAGCGAGTGTACATTCAAGGTACCAGCATCTTTAATGGCCAATTTAGCGTGTCTTTTGTCGAGTCTTTAGACACTTTCCCCGACAACTTGCGCAGTGTACAACCTACTTTGTTTATTTCGGTGCCGCGTTTGTGGGCTCGCTTCCAGCAAGGTGTATTTGAAAAACTGCCACCCAAAAAACTTAAGTTACTGCTGGCTATTCCTTTGGTATCAGGCTTGATTAAACGCAAAATTAAAAAAGCCTTGGGATTAAACAAAGCGCGAATTTTAGGCTGTGGCAGTGCCCCGGTTGCGCCTTCATTGCTGCGTTGGTATCAGTCGATTGGTTTGAATGTTTCTGAAGCTTGGGGGATGACCGAGAACCTGGCTTACGGCACGCTTAATGTACCGTTCCGCAGCGATAAAATAGGCACCATTGGCAAAGCTGGGCCGGGCGTAGAGATTAAAATCTCTGAGCAGGGAGAGATCCTCGCGAGAGGCAACGGCATGATGCAGGGGTATTATAAACACGCCGATCTTACTGAAGAATCAATTGTGGATGGCTGGCTGCATACCGGTGATAAAGGCACACTGGACGACGATGGTTATGTAAAAATTATTGGTCGTTTAAAAGAAAGCTTTAAAACCGCGAAAGGAAAATACGTTGCCCCAGTTCCTATTGAACAGAGCGTGTCGGAAAATTCCATGGTGGAACAAGTGTGCGTGGTGGGCAGTGCAATGACTCAACCTTGTGCTTTAGTAGTGTTAGCGGCAGAAATGAAGCAGCATTCACAAGCACAAATTGAAGCTAGCCTTAACCGAACCTTAAATAAGGTCAACGAACACCTCGAAAGCCATGCTAAGCTGTCGCACGTTATGGTGGTGGAAGAAGATTGGAATGTCGATAACGCCTTGCTCACTCCCACCTTAAAAATTAGACGTAGCCAAATTGAACAGCATTATGCTGAACTTATTCATCGTGAATCAGATACCAAAGTAATGTTTGAAATGGGATCTTGGAATACGTAAATTAGTGTCAAGGCGATAGTCTGCGATTGACCGAGCGAATGCTTATCATTATGCTCGGTTTTTTATGAATTCACTGGAAGGAAATACAGGGTGATGAAAAAGTTACTGATTGGTTTAATGGCAATGCTCGCATTACCAATGGCAATGGCGGCTGATTTTAAAGAAGGCACGCATTACGACGTAATTAAACAAACGGCTACTGCTAAACCAGAAGTTATCGAGTTTTTCTCGTACTACTGTCCACACTGTTTTAAATTTGAGCCAGTGGCTGAGAGTATTAAAAAGTCTTTGCCTGAAGGCGTCGCTTTCAAAAAGAATCACGTAAGCTTTATTGGTGGTTCAATGGGTGAAGAAATGGTTCGTGCTTTTGCGGCAGCTGAAATGCTAGAAGTAGAGCCAGCGATTAGCCATGCTATCTTCGATTCAATTCATAACAAACGCCAAAACTTTACTAGTCGCGACGACTTGCGCAGTATCTTTGTTGCGAACGGCGTAGACGGCAAGAAGTTTGATAGTGCAGCGAATAGCTTTGTGGTTAACGGCATGGTTTCGCAAATGGAAAAGAATACCATTAACTATAAAATTCGCGGTGTGCCTGCATTAGTTGTTAACGGTAAGTATCAAGTAAATACCGGTTCAGTTAAATCAATTGAAGAGCTAAATGAATTAGTTAGCTACTTGGCTAACCTTAAAGGTTAAGTTCACTTGATATAGCTAATAAAGCAGCCTTATGTGGCTGCTTTTTTTATGGGTGTTATAAACCTAAATCTACCTGATATTGCTGTTCATATTGACTTAATACTTGACCTATTTGGCCGCTTTTTTGTAGTTGATTAAGGCTTTTTTGCAGCTTGTCTAATACCCCTAAGTCACTGTTTTTGTTGCACGCTATGGCCCGCAACGCGCTATAAAAATGGTACTTTTTCGGTGAGATGTCTAAATCAAACTGTTGGCGAATATAGGCCGCAGACAGAATGTCGCTGGCCCAAGCACCGGTGCGGTGGCGGGTAAGTTTTTTGGCACTGTTTAAGTTGGTTTTAGCCAAATCAACCGTAATTGAAAAGCTAGTGAGGTATTCACCTACACCGCTGCCAGAATAGCTGCCAATGCGTAGCTTAGTTAAATCATCAAGACTGGCTAAGTGTTTAGCATGCAACTTACGCTGGTAAATAGCATAGCGACTAATAAACATTGGGCTTATCCAAATAAAAGAACTCTCTCTAGATTGCGTTCGTTCAATAGCAAATACACATTGGTTTGCGGAATCCAAGGCTACCGCGTAAGCGCGTTTAAGCGGCAGTAAGTGCAGCTCTATGTTTAGTTGGCTATGTTGTCTTAGTAGTTTAAGAATATCGATGCTGATGCCTGTGACGCCTTCATCGCCTTGAGAGACATAAGGTGGATCGATATAAGTATTAAATACTAAGTCGCTGGCTCTAAGCATTTGACTGGAGAGCAATAGGCTGGTTACCAACAACTTAACTAGGGTTGCCATTGTTTAATCAACTCCGAGTAAGCGAGGGTTTTGCCAGGCGGTTTTTCATTTTCCAATTTGGGTTTTGGTGAGCCAGGGTGGGCTAGCCATAAGGCTTCGTTTTGGCTTGAGATTAGCTTAGGGCTACAAGCGCCTCTGGTTTCATGGCCTATTTTAGCGAGCGCTGCATCCATGCTTTTGGCTAACTCTTGCATGATTTTACTTACATCTTCCTTTTGGTCACTGGCGCGGCCTATGTATTGCCACCATAAAGCCGATAATGCGGGATAATTGGGCACATTAAGCCCGGTTGGGGTCCATTCGTTACGCGCGTTACTTTGATAAAACTCAACTAAGCCCCCTAACTCCTCGGATCGCTGAGTAAACTCTGGAGACATAATATCGCTTTCACGAATAGGAGTTAGCCCTACCATGGTTTTACGTAAAGATACCGTTTTGGCCACGTTGAACTGGGCGTATAACCACGCTGCTTGCTGGCGTTTTAGCGGAGTAGATTTGAGTAAGGTCCATGCGCCTACGTCTTGGTAGCCTGATTTCATGCCCGGCTGCCAGTAAGCGCCGCGTGGTGAAGGTGCCACTCTCCATAAGGGTTTGCCATTGTCGTCGGTAATGGATAAGTCTGGGTGACTTAAATCGGCAGTAAAGGCGGTATACCAAAAAATTTGTTGGGCAATATGGCCTTTAGCGATTTCTGCACCGGCTTCACTAAAGGTCATTTTTTGTGCTTCTGGTGGAGCGTAGCGCACTAGCCAATCTACGTATTTTTGTATTGCGTAAATGGCTGCTGGCGAATCCAGTGCGCCACCGCGTTTAACGCTGGCTCCTACTGGGCGGCAACCATGACGGCGAATTCCCCATTCATCAACAGGAAGGCCGTTAGGCAAGCCTACATCACCCATACCCGCCATAGATAACCAAGCATCAGAAATGCGCCAGCCTAATGAAGGGTCGCGTTTACCGTAGTCCATATGGCCATACACTTTATGGCCGTCAATCTGTTTTACGTGCTTGCTAAAAAACTCTGCGATGTCTTCATAAGCCGACCAATTCACTGGTACCGCAAGCGGGTAGCCATAAATGGCTTTAAACTGTTGCTGCAGTTCTGGGCGTGCGAACCAATCTTGGCGATACCAATATAGATTGGCAAATTGCTGGTCGGGTAGCTGCAGTATTTCGTTATAAGGACTAGTGGTAAAAGCTAAGCCAATAAAGTCATTCACATCTAGGCTGGGCAGGGTGACTTGTTTACCTTGTTCACGCATAAATTCACTTAAGCTGAGAACTTTGTTTGAGCGAAAATGACCACCAATTAAATCGCTATCACTGACATATATATCGTAATAGTTAATGCCTAAATCCATTTGGCTTTGCAGCTTTTTTACCACATCGTCTTCGCTGCTAAGTTCGTGAATCACTTTAATGCCAGTGAGTTGGTAAAACAGTGGGGCAATCACGGTGGCCTCATACCAGTGAGTATTGATACGCTCGGAGATGGCGCGAATAGTTATACCTTGAAAGGGTTTGGCGGCTTGTTTAAACCAAGCAAGCTCTTCAATTTGTTGTTGTTGGCTGAGGCTGGATGGACGAAACTCATTAAGCCAAGGGCTATAATCTTCAGCCCAGCTAGCATTAATAAAGCAGCACAAGAACAACAAGATGATACGCAAGTTGTCTCTCCCTAACAGTTCACTCCTATAAAAATAGCAGTAAAATCAGGCTGTCATGGCTGCAAATTGGCGGCAGTTAGTTTTTTAGTACGGATTGTAGATACTGATCTTTGTTTTGCCATGTGTCATCTAGCCACAGTTTAAATTGGCGTTTGAAGTGTTTGTCTTGCAGGTAGTCGCCCCGTAATTCGTTGCCAATGCTAATGGTGTCTATTTTTATCACCACTTTATCTAGCCGGCCTGCCAACAAAGCCTTAAAGGGCGGGTGTTGCTCGGTAGTGCCTGGATAGGCCAAAGTAACATCAATAATCTGGTCAAATTGTTCGCCTAAAGCGGAAAGCGTGTAAGCAATGCCCAATGCTTTGGGAGGTAATAGATGCTGATAAGTACTGTGATTTTGTTGTTTGCCTTGAGTAAATCGCGTGCCCTCGACAAAGTTAATCACAGTGGTGGGACTGTTTTTAAACTTTTCACAAGAACGTTGAGTAGAGGCTAAGTCCTTACCGCGCTTCTCTGGGTGCTTAAGCAAGTGCTGGCGTGAGTAGCGGCGCATAAATGGCATATCTAGCGCCCAACAAGCCAAGCCCACAAAGGGTACATACAAAAGCTGTTGTTTTAAGAAGAACTTAGGCATGGGAATACGTGAACCAAAAAGCATGCATAACAACACAATGTCGGCCCAGCTTTGATGGTTGCATATCATCAAATACCAGCTGTTTTTGTTCAGTTGGCTGTTATCTTCAATAACAAACTCTGTGTTGTTTACTAGCCGAAAAATTCCACGGTTTATTTCACTCCAACACCACATTAGTTGGTTGGTGGCTTTTCCTATCATTGGGTATAGCGGCTTAGGCAGTAGCAGTTTGATAAGGCCACAAACAATAATCAATGAGCCCACTAAGGCGGTATTGATAATGGCTAAACTTGCTGAAAGCAATGTTAAAAAAGGTGTAGGCAAAAAACGTAACATAGTGATCGATATAGCTCTATAGATAGCCTAGGGCCGGTAGTTATTGAGATTTAAATCAGCTTAAATTATGGTTGGCGCCATTCTAGCATTTTTTTTGATAAGCGAAACGCAGACCACTGTATAGTAACTGTCATTGAACGCTGTTTAGTTTCACCATTAGGATTGCCACATGAGTGAGTTTGTTTTACACCCCCAACTGCAAAAAGACGGTATTTGGCTCGGCGATTTTGAGTTGTCTCGAGTATTGCTGATTAACGATAGCCAATTTCCATGGTTGGTTTTAGTGCCAATGCAAGATGATATTGGTGATATATATCAATTAGATAGTTGCCAACAGGCGCAGTTTTGGCGAGAATCTAAACGCTTGAGTGAAGCGCTTATCAAACTTTATAAGGGAGATAAGCTTAACTTGGCTGCCTTAGGTAATATGGTGCCACAGCTGCATGTTCATCACGTAGTTCGTTATCATAATGACCCGCTTTGGCCGCAGCCTATATGGGGAAAATTACCCGCTAAGCCTTACAGTGAGCAAGAAAAAGCCCAGCAAGTGGCTCAATTACACCATGCTTTAGCGCCACTTTGGCAGTTAAAAGCTGAATAGCACACTTTGGTGCACTAAATAAGAACAGTTAGGGAGAACTATGAACGGTTTTTGGAAAGGGTTATTCATCATCATTTTGGTGATGCTAACGGTAAGGTGCGACACCAATAGCTCTTTATACAAAGCTGAAGAGAACGGCATCCGTTTAGAAGCGCCACGATTCTTAGTCACGCCATTTATCTGGGTAGACAAACAAGTTGGTGAACCCATCGTGTGGGGCTACAACTCGCCGTTTGCCGATGATTACGAGTTTAAATATGCTAAGGCTAGAGAAGACGACGCTCCTCCAGCCGAATAGTTAGTTTAGCTAAAACGGAGGTTTTTGAGGTGTAAACTCAGAGCCTCTGCAACACCACTTAAGTGACTATGCACCTGTTGGCTTTGCTGCGCCGCTCCCGCATTTGCTTCGCTACCGTCGCGCAATACAACAATATTTTGTGCTATTTCATCGGTGGCCTGGCGCTGTTGTTCGGTCGCCACTGCATTGTGTTGGTTGCGTTGCTCTAACCCAGACACCATTTGCTCAATTTGTTCAATTTGCTGAATATTCTTCTGAGCTTGCTCGGCCTGCTGCGCTAAGCCATTGGTGGTGCCAACAATCTCTGTTTCAACTGTTTCCGATACTTGCTGCAACTGCCCAATGGTTTGCATGATTTCTTCGGTTGATTGTTGAGTACGTGAGGCTAAGTTACGCACCTCATCTGCGACTACGGCAAAACCACGCCCTTGTTCACCCGCTCGAGCGGCCTCAATAGCGGCATTAAGCGCTAACAAGTTGGTTTGTTCAGATATAGCATTAATCACATCAATCACTGAGCCTATATTTTGGCTGCACTCACGTAACTCTTCTACTGCAGGTTTGGCTGAGGCCATTTGCTGCGAAAGTTGGTTAAGTTGCTGCACGGTGTTGAGTTGTTGCTTTAAGCTTGTTTGAGCAAGCTCTACAGTTTGTTTGGAGACTTGAGCCGTCTCGGCACTATTACTGGCGACCTCTTCCACCGAACTGTTCATTTCAGTCATGGCGGACGCAATTTGGTCGATTTCGCCAAATTGGGTTTGAGTATTTTGGCGAGTGGTATGAGTGGCTGAGGCTAGCTCAGTATTGGCATCCAGTAAGTTGTCGCTAGAGGCTTTTACATCTTGCAGTAAACCTTGGGTTTGTTGGCGTAGGCTTTCTAGTTTTATACCAATCTCTGATAACTCATTATTGCCTTCAATATGAATGGAATGGTTATAGTTACCCGCCGCTAGGTGGTCAATGGCGCTGGTTAATTGGGTCATTTGTCGCTTTAGACTGCGGCTGATTAACACTCCCACTATGCCAAATAGACCAAAAGCGCACACAAGGCGTAGTAAGGTGAATAAGTACACACTGTTAAGTTCGTCTTCGATTCGGTCAATGTATACGCCGGTGCCAATGATCCAGTTCCAATCATTAACTTGTTTTACATAAGACAGCTTAGCGTGCATCACTTGCGTTTGCGGGTGTAAAAAGTTGTATTCAACTGCGCCTTCGCCACTGCTTCTCACTGTATCGCGCATCGCTTGCCAGTGAGCTAAACCCTTGGCATCACGCACTTGGCTCATATCTCGGCCAATGCTGGCAGGGCGAATTGGGTGCATTAATAGTTTCAGGTCTAAGTCATTCACCCAGAAGTATTCATTGCCTTGGTAACGCAGTTTTGCCAGCGCTGCTAGCGCTTGCTGTTGGGCTTCTTCGCGTCCCAGGGTGTTTTGCTGCTGTTGGTAGTGTGATACTAGGCTGGTGGCTAAATCTAAGTTGGTGCTAAGTTGAGTTTCGTAGCTTTGGTAGAGTGTTTGCTTAAGTGTTTGGGTATTGGTCCATGATTGAATACACACTACCAGTAGCACTAGCGCTGAACTAAGTAGAAATAGATGGGGTATTTTTATTTTACTGAACATAGTTTCACTTCTCGATTTAAGTGCAACTATGTTCAGATAAGGTTGATGTTTTGGGCTTAATTTAGATCAATTTACTAACAAGTTTAAAATCAAATTAAAGTAATAACTCTAATTTGTATCATTTACTCATCATCTAAGTGATCCCAAGCCTCTTTGCTCATTTGCATTTTAGCCCACCAAGCATCATTAGCGATAATTTGGCCTTCATCATCAATTTGCGGAATCGGCAACCCTTTGCGTCGGCAAGCTTCTGCAAAAATCGGGTGACCGCCTTCAAACATAATTCGGTTTTGCTCTTCTGCGGGTACTGAACTTGGGCCTTGATACATCTTGGCATTTTCGCGTTGGCGCTGTGCTTCATACAAAATGAGGGCGCTGGCTACCGATACATTTAGCGACTGAACCATGCCCACCATTGGCACAATAATATCTTGGTCGGCCAAGCTTAAGGCTTTATCAGAAATGCCGTATTTCTCTTGGCCCATTAAAATGGCGGTAGGCTTGGTATAGTCTATTTCGCGAAAATCCACGGCGCTTTCAGACAAGTTGGTGGCAAGAATTTGCATGCCACTGTTACGCATTTGAGCCACCGCATCGTCAATGTTTTCGTGGTTATGTACGTTAACCCAGTTTTGGCTACCAGTGGCAGTGCCGCGGCGCAATTCGTCTTGGTAGTTTTCCCATACCGCGTGTACGTGGTCTACCCCTACTGCGTCACAGGTACGCACAATCGCCGATAGGTTGTGGGGTTTATGCACATTCTCCATACAGATGGTTAAATCGGTCTGGCGGGCATCTAACATTGCGCGAATGCGTTGATAGCGTTCTGGTGTCATGGTGTTCTCGTTACTTGTTTCTTAAGCGCACTACGCGTAATACCTCAGGCATTACCCTAATTTTACGCATGATATCGGCAAGATGAATTCGGCTATGCGTGGTTACCAGTAAGTCAACGGTATAAACCCGCCCCTCTTTTTCTTCGGTAACAATGTTTACAATGTTGGCGCCAGTGGAGGCCACTACATTGGTTAAACTGGCCAAAATACCTTGGTGGTTTACCATGTCGATGCGCATTTCAGTTTTGTATTCAGCTTCAGCTGCAGCATCTTTCGACCAATCAACGTTGATGTAGCGATCAGGTTCTTTTTGGTAACCACTAATGTTTTTACAGGCTTCTAAATGCACTACTAAGCCTTTGCCTTGGCTAATGTGGGCTACTACTGGGTCGCCAGGGATTGGGCGACAACAATTGCCGTAGGTAAGCAGTAAACCTTCGGCGCCTTGAATGGCAATTTTGCCTTTGCTCTGGTGGCTTAGTTCATCGGTGTTGCCCAACAGGCGGCGAGCTACCACAATGCTCATGGCGTTGCCTAAGCCAATTTCTGCCAGTAAGTCATTTAGCGACTCAGCTTTTAAATCTTTTAATACTTGTTCTAAAGATTCAGGGTTTATCTTGTCTAACTTTACGCTGCCTAGGGCATGGTTTAGTAAGCGACGGCCTAGGTTTACCGATTCTTCACGGCGTTGGTTTTTCAGTAATTGGCGGATTTTACCGCGCGCCTTACCGGTTACCACAAAGTTTAACCATGCCGCATTTGGGCGAGCGCCCGGAGCGGTAATTACTTCAATGGTTTGGCCGTTGCTCAGTGCTTTACTTAATGGGAACGGATGGCGGTTTACCCGCGCGCCAACACAGGCGTGGCCAACGTCGGTATGCACCGCGTAGGCAAAATCTACCGGGGTTGCGCCAGTAGGCAATTCAATAATCTTGCCTTCAGGTGTGAAAACGTAGATCTCATCAGGGAATAAATCGGTTTTAACGTTCTCAATAAATTCGAAAGAAGAGCCGGCACTTTGCTGCAGCTCTAACAAGCTTTGCATCCAGCGTTGAGCGCGGATTTGCGCGGTGGTGCTTGAGCTTTCGTCAGTTTGTTTATAAGACCAGTGAGCGGCCACACCTTTGTCAGCCATTTGGTCCATGTGTTCAGTACGAATTTGTACTTCCACTGGCACACCATGCGGCCCAACTAACGACGTGTGAAGGCTCTGGTAGCCGTTAGCCTTTGGAATGGCTACATAATCTTTAAAACGGCCTGGACGTGGCTTATAGAGGCTGTGGCTTAAGCCTAAAGCCCGATAACAGGTGTCTAGGCTGTCTACAATGATACGAAAAGCATAAATATCCATAACTTCATGGAATTGCAGCTCTTTGCTAACCATTTTTTTGTAAATGCTGTAGAGGTTTTTTTCGCGACCACTTACATCGGCTTCAATGCCCGCTTCTTCAATGCGACCTTGCAGCTCTTGATGAATGCCGTTGATCAGCTCTTTGCGGTTACCGCGGGCATTTTTCACCGACTCTTTTAATACGCGGTAACGCATTGGATAAAGCGCTTCAAAACCAAGCTCTTCCAACTCATTCTTAATGCTATGAATACCTAAACGGTTGGCAATCGGTGCGTAAATCTCTAGCGTTTCGCGCGCAATACGACGACGTTTATCTGGGCGCAATGACCCTAAAGTACGCATGTTATGGGTGCGGTCGGCAAGTTTGATAAGGATGACGCGGATGTCTTGCACCATCGCCATCATCATCTTACGGAAGTTTTCTACCTGCGCTTCTTTTTTGTCTCGAAACTTAATTTTGTCGAGTTTACTGACACCTTCTACCAAGTCGGCAATTTCGGTACCGAATTGTTCTTGAAGTTGTTCGTAAGTTACTGGCGTATCTTCAATGGTGTCGTGCAGCACGGCGGCGGCAAGTGTTTGATGATCCAGCTTTAATTCAGCAAGAATGCGGGCAACAGCCAGCGGGTGAGTAATATAAGGTTCGCCGCTAGAGCGGAACTGACCTTCATGGGCATCTTTGCCCAATATATAGGCGTCACGTAATAGCGTTACGTGTTCTTCGCTTAAGTAACTCGAGGCGACTTCGCGCAGGCTTTCGAATAAGTACAAACATTACCTCATCAGCGGAGGAGCGCAGAAATAGATATGATTGAATGGAATTATGGGAGTTTTACCGTGCAGAGTAAACCCAGCACGGTAATTTTATAGACGGGTACGGACTAGATGCGTTTATCGGCGATAGCGGCAACGGCTGCCAATTCGGCGGCTTCACGTTCCTGACGTTCCTGACGGTCTTGAGCATCCATTGTTTCTGTGGTGATCAAACCTTCTTCAATTTCACGCAAAGCGATAACGGTTGGTTTGTCGTTATCTACTTCAACTAGAGGGTCTTTGCCTTCTACTGCGATCTGACGCGCGCGACGTGCGGCGATAAGGACAAGATCAAAGCGGTTGCCGACTTGTTCTACTGCATCTTCTACTGTTACTCGTGCCATGCACAGCTCCGTTGACTAAAAATGACGCAAGATCCTAGCCGATCTTATGATGATTAGCTAGCATTTAACGTGATTATTTCGATAAAAGTTCATCTAACAGGTCGCGGTGTTTAGCGGCTTGCTGACGGGTTTGTAATCTTTGTCCAGTAATAATGGCGGTAAGCTCACTTAATGCTTCGTCAAAATTACTGTTAATGATTAAGTAATCGTACTCATTATAATGAGACATTTCACTTTCTGCTTCGTCCATGCGCTTCTTGATAACATCAGGGCTATCTTGTCCGCGCATGTGTAAACGATTCTCTAATTCTTCGCGGCTAGGCGGTAAAATAAACACCGATACCGCTTCTGGCATCATTTGTTTCACTTGGCGAGCACCTTGCCAATCAATGTCTAAGAATACATCAATGCCTTCGGCCAAGGTTTTTTCAATGGTATGGCGAGAAGTGCCATAAAAGTTGCCAAATACTTCAGCATATTCAAAAAATGCTTGTTCGCTAATCAGCTTTTTAAATTCAGCGTGGTCAATAAAGTGATAGTGATTACCATCAATTTCACCGGGGCGTGAAGCACGCGTGGTATGAGATACAGACACTTGAGCAGGATAAGCGCGGTGGCGAGAAAGGTAAGCATTGATCATGCTTGATTTACCTGCGCCGCTAGGGGCTGAAACGATGTATAAAGTGCCGGTAATTGCCATGTTGAATTCTTAACGAATGTATAAAGGCGCCTAAGGTTACCATTTTGTGGTTTTTTTTAAAGTACCCGCGCTTGGAAAATCGCCGGCTAATCCTATGATTCTGTTTGTTTTTGTATTGCTAAGCGTTTTTCGTGGCTTGATTTGTGGCAAATGGCTGTGTAGCTGCTAAATTTAACTCATTGTATTAATTCATTTTTGTTTTTATTTGGCAGGCGGCTAGTGCTTGCTTATCAACATTAAAGGTGAGTTCGTTTATGGCAGCTAAAATCGATAAGAAGTCTTATGAAAAACGCTTGGCAGAATTACAGACTGAGCTGGTGAAATTGCAGCAATGGGTGGTTGCCGAAGGCCTGAAAGTAGTGGTGATTTTTGAAGGGCGTGATGCTGCGGGTAAAGGTGGCGTGATTAAACGGATTGCAGAAAAGCTTAACCCTCGGGTTTGCCGAATTGCAGCCTTACCTGCCCCTAACGAACGCGAGAAAAGCCAATGGTATTTTCAGCGTTATGTGGCACATTTACCGGCGGCGGGTGAAATAGTACTGTTTGACCGTTCTTGGTATAACCGAGCTGGTGTAGAGAAAGTGATGGGCTTTTGTAGCGACCAACAGCATCAAGATTTTTTGCGTGCCTGCCCTGAATTTGAGCGAATGCTGATTCGTTCTGGCACTATTTTGATTAAGTATTGGTTTTCGGTTTCCGATGAAGAACAAGAGAAACGGTTTTTAGAGCGTATAGAAAACCCCATGAAACGCTGGAAGTTTAGCCCCATGGATTTAGAGTCCCGCTCCCGCTGGGTGGCTTATTCACAAGCTAAGGATGAAATGTTTGCTTATACCGATACCAAGCATTCGCCGTGGTGGGTGGTTAATTCAGACAATAAAAAAAGTGCGCGGCTAAATTGTATTAGCCACTTTTTATCGCAAATTGATTACCAAGATTTAGAGCATGCCGAGATTGTATTGCCGCCGATCGACAAAAAAGATTATGTGAGAGTACCGATTAACGAACAAAGTTTTGTGCCAGAGCGTTATTAGTTGAGGTTTTGTCTTGGCTAAAGGGTATTATTAACCGGTATTTTTAGAGATAACATTGGTGATTACGTGGCAACTTGGCAACACTTGTTCGAGACTGAGCAACAGCAAGAATACTACCGGCAATTACTTTCTCGAGTAGCTGCTGAACGTGAATTGGGTAAAGTTATTTACCCGCCCGAGTCACAAGTCTTTGCTGCCTTTGATGCCTGCCAATTAGAGCAGTTAAAGGTGGTCATTCTTGGCCAAGATCCTTACCACGGCAAAGGCCAAGCGCATGGTTTGAGTTTTAGTGTGGCCGAAGGCCTTAAAATCCCGCCGTCTTTACGTAATATCTACAAAGAGCTCGCCGCCGATATCTCTGGTTTTGAGATTCCACAGCATGGCAACTTGAGTGCTTGGGCTAATCAAGGCGTACTGCTACTAAATACCGTGTTAACCGTGGAACAAGCTAAGGCTCATTCTCATGCTAAATTTGGTTGGGAAACCTTTACCGATGCTGTGATTAAGCAGATTAGCCAGCAATGCCAAGGTGTGGTGTTTTTGTTGTGGGGAGCGCATGCGCAAAAGAAAGGCAAGGTTATTGATACCACCAAACACCATGTATTAAGTGCAGTGCATCCCTCGCCCTTATCGGCACATCGTGGTTTTCTGGGGTGTGGGCACTTTTCTAAAACTAATCAACTATTAACACAGCAAAACAAGCAGCCGATTAACTGGCAAGTTTAGCTGGCTAATTGAGAGCGATTTCGGCCGCTATCTTTGGCCTGATACAAAGCCCCGTCGGCTCGATTGAATGCATGATTAAAAACTTCATCTTTATTTATTCGGGTTAAACCAATGCTCATGCTGAGTTTTATGTGTTGTTGCTTACCTTGGTTAGACAGTAAAAAATCCTGCTGATAAATCAGTTCGCGTAAACGTTCAGCAAAGTTAAAGGCATCTACTTCATGTGGGTGTTGCGATAGCAATACAAACTCTTCTCCACCCCAACGAGCAAAAATATCTTGGCTACGAATGGCCGAACTAAGTTGGCGTGCAAAAAAGCGTAATACTTCATCGCCGTTGTTATGGCCATAGCGGTCGTTAATTTGTTTAAAGTGGTCAATATCAAAAACAAACAAATAGTGGTTTTCGCCGGTCAGTGGATGTTCTTCAATGCTATTTAGTAAACCACGACGATTAAGCACACCTGTGAGTTGATCGTTACTGGCGCTATGTTTTAGCTCATCTACATCTTGTTCTAAGGTGTGTATGGATTGGGTTAAGCGCTTTTTTTGATGGAGAATATAACGGCAAAACTCAGCGCTAAAGTACGCTAACCAGATGAAAATAATACTGGCATACAGGCTCTCGTTACTGATCCATTTACCTTCCGCTTCTACCTTGAACAGCTCTATCTTATACAAACCGTCTGCTGCTGTTGAGGGGATATCAAAAGAGATTTCTTTAATCGAGGAAAAGTCTAGCCGGAAGTCTTCACGCGATTGGTAAAAGCGGTTTAGCCACCAAGCGGGAATAGAAAACTGGCTAAGCTGGGCGCTGGCTACTTGATGAAGCTCTTTTTGCTCAAAATAAGTGAACATAAATTTAGCGCTAGATAAATCGTTGCCGTTGGTTGCTTCTGTACCGCGCATAAAAAAGCGTAACTCGGTGCTTGGGCCTTCAAACACTACGTCGACATTAATATTGTCGTAGTCGCTAAGGTCGATGTTACGTAAACCTAAGTATCTATCGCCGGACTCATCTTCTGCCTGAGAATGGTACTTAATGCTTACTCCGCAGTATTTGGCCGGAATGGCGCTATCTTCCACGTCACACACCAACTCTTGGTTATTGGTAAGCCAATAAGCGTAAGAATTACCGCCACTGTTTTTGTCGGAAAAAAGATCCAGCATCATATCTGCTCGAGGATAGAGCTGCAGCTTTTTACTGGGTAACCATTGCACTGCCACTAACACCGACAAGGAGCCAATAATTAAGGTATTACGTATCCACGACCAGTAATTGGAATGTTTGTTCATTCACACCTTATTGATTTAATGAATAAAGCAAATTGATATTATTAAAATATTAATTGGATGTGGCTGAGAATAATGTGAGCTAATAAGTTAATTAAGCTTTTACTTACGTTTTTTGTTTTTTATCGCTCAAAGTCTAGTCCAAACTTTGGGGGCGCGGTATAACTTCCACAAAATCACTTCGGAGGACTTATGGCAAAGGCAAAGGCGCGCGCCAAGCACATTATTGTTAGCTCAGAAAAGAAAGCCAATGAGATAGTAGAAAAGCTCAACAAGGGTTCTAGTTTTGAAGCCATGGCGGCGCGATTTTCTTGTTGTCCATCGGCCAAAGACGGCGGCGATTTGGGCGAGTTTGTGAAAGGTGAAATGGTAAAAAGTTTCGATAAAGCGGTGTTTTCTGGCCCGTTAAACCAAGTATTAGGGCCAGTAAAAACGCAGTTTGGTTATCACTTGATTAAAGTAACAGAGCGCTGGGATTGAACGGTTTACTCCGTGAGGTACTCAGTCACTTAAAGTGATTGAACACTCGAGCTCAATTGTTGGCCCAAGTCTTCTAACTTAAATGTTCCTTTCTCGGTTAAGTTAACCGCTGGCCATAAGCTTCCTATGTCCAGTTTTACATCTACTTTGTAATCCAGTTCGGGGCTTTTTAGTTGCACTAAAGAGCCTAGTAGGCGGAAAGTTGCGATTAAATTTGCTTGCGCTGGCAGGGTAAAATTGGCTTCGCCGTAACCCGGTACTTCCGGTAAATCGCTGGTTGCGCCAGTGACTACTTCGTGGCCGTTAAGCTCTAGGGTGTAGACCGCGCCGGCTAAACTTAGCGCTTGTTTATTGGGGTTTACTACTCGCAAGTTAATATCAAAGCTCGGTGTCATGCTGTCACCAGAGGTAGGGATTACCGAGACTAAGTTTACTTTAGGCGGGTCGTTGGGAACCATGCTGCTACAGGCAATTAACCAAAAGCTAGAAGATAAGATCAAGATTTTACTTAGCGCTTGCCACATGTGGGGAAACCTATATGCAAAGAAACTATAGCTAGTTAAGCACACTCGATAGGGCTTTGCATTAGTGGCGGCGTAAATAGAAGCCCAGTTTAACGCTGGGCTCTAGGGTTATTAGTCGACTGTTTTCACCCAAAAGGTGCCCACTTCTGCGCGCACTACTTCTACTTCGGTGTCTGCTGCGATGGTGTGTTCACTCTTTAAGGTCCAGCTAATGCCAGAGTGTTTGTAAGTGCTTAAACCACGCTTATCAATTTCTTGGTGACAGAAAAAACGGTGACCATCAAAATCGCTACTCACTTGTTTATCGTCTGAGCTATTTTGTAACTTGCGCATTGGTTTCCACAATACGCCAGCTAACAAAGAGCTTAACACTGCATTGGCGAGCAAAATGCTATTCCAAGTATCGGGCAGTATGTTTAACCAAATCAGTGAGCCAGTGATTACCAACGACAAGCCTACAAAAAACAAAATGAACGTGGCAAAACCAATAATCACTACTTCAACAGTGAGTAAAATAATGCCCAGTGCAATTAAGATTTGCGGAATGTGATTGGCAAACAATTCAGCCATGGTTTAGCCTCGATTTAGCGTATTAAGGATGGTGGTAGCTTGAGCCACTAGCGAGCCTGCTTCTGTGCTGCTATCGGGTAACAATACTACACTCGATTCTTTAGCAATGGCGTGTTTGGCTTCAATCGCTTTAGTTGCCAGGTCTAATTGAATCGCCTTTTGGCCTTCAGGTGTAGCTGCTGACTCACCCACCGTAGTGATGGCTTTAGCTTGGGCATTAGCCACAGCAATAATGGCTTCGGCTTCACCTTCTGCGCTAAGTACTTGCTCACGTTTTTCTGCTTCTGCTTGTAATACGCGGGCTTGTTTTTCACCCTCTGCAATATTAATGGCAGCGGCTTTTTCACCTTCTGATTCCAGAATTTTAGCACGACGTTCACGCTCGGCGCGCATTTGCGATTCCATTGAATCCATAATTGAAGCCGGTGGCGTAATATCTTTAATTTCGTAACGTAATACTGCTACACCCCAAGAAGCCGATGCTTCGTTAATTTGGGTAACAATTTTGGCGTTAAGCGCATCACGCTCTTCAAAGGTTTTATCTAGCTCAATTTTACCAATTTCTGAACGCATGGTGGTTTGTGCTAGTTGAGTTACCGCAAATACGTAGTCTTCTACGCCGTAAGTAGCTTTGTATGGGTCAAGTACGCGAAAGTACAATACACCGTCTACCGACAATGAAATATTGTCTTTAGTAATCGCCGCTTGGCTAGGCACATCGTAAGCTTGCTCTTTTAGCGAGCGACGAGCTGATACTTGGTCAATCATTGGAATGAGGAAGTTTAATCCGGCTTCTTTGCTTGACTGATATTTACCGAAACGCTCAATCACCCACGCTTCATTTTGAGGTACAAATTTAATCGAGGATTTAAGCACGAATAATGCAAAAATCAGTAGCGCAACTTGCACCGTGAAGAAGTAATCAAAAACAATTGGCATAACACTTTCCTTACCAGTTAAAAAACTAATTTGTATCGCGAATAGGTCGTTACACTACGGCATTTATATGGACCGCTGATGACGCTGAATGCTCACCAGGGACATTTATTATTGAGCTGCAAGGTAATCATAAAAACTACATAGAATACAGCGCTTTTTGATAGATAAGTGATTGCGGTTGTAAAGCCAAGGGTAAATAGATTGGCTTTACTGTTTGGCGTCATTTAACGACGCTAAATGCTGGTTTAAGGCCTGATCCCAATAAGGGTTTAAACCAAAGCGTTCACTGAGAAAATCTATCATTACTCGGCTGCGTTGCGGCAAATGGCGAGTATTGGGATAGACTGCCCATGCAAACAGCGAGGGCAAACTATAGTGCGGTAACACTACCTCCAATTCTCCCTTGGCAATTGCTTTCCATGCAATAAAATTAGGTGCAAGCGCAATACCGTGGCCAGCAATGGCTAAGTCCCCTAAAAAATCACCGTTGTTGGCACTAATATGCGGTTGATAATGAACATTATGTTGCTTGCCTTGTTGGTCTATTAGTTGCCAACTAGGGGCTGGACGATGGTTATAGTGCAGTATTTGATGTTGAGCTAAATCTTGGGCATGTTTAGGGCGGCCATGTTTGTTTAGGTAATGCGGGGCAGCGACTAATACAAAGTTGATCGGGGTAATTTTGCGCGCTTTAAGGCTGGAGTCTTTTAGTTCAGCAATCCGCAAGGCGATATCAATGCCCTCTGCCACTAAATCGTGCTGGCTATCGGCTAAGCTAATTTTTAGTTTCACCCCCGGGTGCAACTGCATAAAGATATCAAACGCGCTGTTTAAGTGAGCCAAACCAAAGGATAAAGGCACCGCAATATGTAAACTGCCACTTAGAGTGTGTTCTTGGCAGCTGGCCTCTTGGTTAAGTTGAGCAACTTCATCAAGGATGACTAAGCTACGTTGATAAAATTGCTGGCCGCTGTCACTTAGGCTTAAACTGCGCGTAGTTCGTTGCATTAAATTGCTGCCTACCCGCTGCTCTAAGGCACTTAATCGACGACTCACCACCGACTTGGCCACGCCTAATTGCTCTGCAGCACGGCTAATACTGCCCGCTTCAACCACCCTCACAAAGACTTGCATCTCTTCTAATTGGCCCACGGCTCGCTTCTTTTATTTTGTATCAAAGTATTGTTGCCATTATAGGAACAATGAATTGCCAATTGCACGGTTTATTGCTTATTAAAACAACACTAATCTGTTCTCAAGCATTGGGTTTAAGCCCAAATTATCTGGAGAATAAATTTATGAACGCACTACAACAACTTAGCCAACCAACCGCCCGTTTATTACTGGCCTTAATTTTCATTGTGTCGGGTTACGGGAAAATTGCTGGCTACGCCGGCACCCAAGCTTACATGGAGGCAATGGGAGTACCAGGGGTGTTATTACCATTGGTGATTGCGCTTGAGTTAGTGGGAGGGTTAGCCATTTTAGTGGGCTGGAAAACCCGTGCGATTGCTTTTTTGTTAGCCGGTTTTAGCGTGGTAAGTGGATTGCTATTCCACTTTAATCCTGACGACCAAATTCAAATGATTATGTTGATGAAAAATGTCGCTATCGCTGGTGGTTTTTTATTGCTCGTCGCTCATGGCGCGGGTGCATATTCACTGGATAACCGCAGCGCTTAGGAGGATACATGCAGAACTCGAGACAGCTAGAGAAAGTGGTGGCTGGCCAAGCCACTAGCGACGGCGCAGGGGTAAAACTGACGCGAATGTTAGGTAACGCTCAGCTTCAGCACTTAGATCCTTTTTTAATGCTGGATTGTTTTGAATCGGATAAGCCTGACGACTATTTAGCGGGATTTCCCGAGCACCCTCACCGGGGTTTTCAAACGGTAACCTATATTCTTAATGGCCGAATGCGCCACAAAGACAATGCTGGCCACGAGAGTGTGATTGAAGCGGGTGGCGTGCAATGGATGAATGCTGGGCGTGGGGTGATTCATTCAGAAATGCCAGAGCAAGAAAATGGTTTACTTAAGGGCTTTCAGCTTTGGGTTAACTTGGCTGCCGAGCACAAAATGTCGGCGCCGGGTTACCAAGAGTTAAGTGCTGAGCAAATTCCTGTGAGCCAAGACGAACAAGGCAACGTAATAAGGGTAGTAGCAGGCGAGTTGGCAAACGGCATTAAGGGAGCGGTGCAAACCCAGCAAACAGCGGCCAGTTATTTAGACATAAGCTTGGTGGCAAGTGCCGACCTAAGCCTAGTATTGCCAGCGCATCACCATGGTTTTGTTTATGTGATTGAAGGCGAGGTGACCATTGGCCAAAGCAAACAAGCGATTAAGGCTTACCAGCTTGGAGTGCTTAGCGAAGGGGATGAGCTAAGTTTGCAGAGCCAGCAGGCTAGCCGAGTGTTAATGGTAACCGGAGAGCCAATTAATCAACCGATCGCTTGGGGCGGGCCATTTGTAATGAATACGCGTGAAGAAGTGCTGCAGGCCTTTGATGATTTTCAAAACAACAAATTTTAGTCGCGAACAATTTTAGGAGTAAGTAATGGGTCTGTTAGTTGATGGCAAGTGGCAAGATAAGTGGTACGAAACCAAAGAAAACAAAGGGCGCTTTGTACGCAGTGAAGCGCAATTTCGCAATTGGGTAACGGCCGATGGTAGCGCTGGCCCTAGTGGTAAAGAGGGTTTTAAGGCTGAAGCGGGTCGTTATCATTTGTATGTATCTCATGCTTGCCCATGGGCTAATCGCACTATGATCTTTCGCAAACTCAAAGGCCTTGAGCAGATGATTGATTACTCGGTGGTGCATTGGTTTATGGGTGAGAACGGCTGGACTTTTGCCCCTGGCGAAGGAGTGGTGAGTGACCCGATTAATCAGGCGGAGTTTATGCACCAAGTGTATACCGCAGCAGATGCCAACTATAGCGGTAGAGTAACGGTTCCAGTATTGTGGGACAAACAGCTGCAAACTATTGTATCGAATGAGTCTGCCGACATTATTCGCATGTTTAATTCAGCCTTTGATGACGTTGGCGCTAAAGCCGGTGATTATTACCCACAAGCCCTGCGTGCAGAGATTGAGGAGCTTAACCAGCGTATTTATCACAGCGTAAACAATGGTGTATACAGAGCAGGCTTTGCGACTACTCAAGACGCTTACGAAGAGGCCTTGTATCCTTTATTCGAAAGCTTAGATTTTATTGAGCAGATCTTAGCTAAACAGCGTTACTTAACCGGCAAGCAACTCACCGAAGCTGATTGGCGTTTATTCACCACCTTGATACGTTTTGATGCGGTCTATGTTGGGCATTTTAAATGTAATTTAAAACGTATTGTTGATTACCCCAATATTGATGCTTACATGCGTGAGCTTTACCAGATAGAAGGGATTGCTGAAACCATCAATTTTGAACATATCAAACGCCATTACTATCAAAGCCATGGTATGGTTAACCCTACTAGGGTGGTACCTGTAGGGCCTATTTTATACTTAGATAAAGCCCACCAGCGAGATCACTTGTAAACTGGAAAATGAATAGTCAGTGGCAGTGATTGGCATTGACTATACTTAGGCTTAGTGCTTATTAATGAGATGCTTAGTGACAAAGTTGAGCCGTTTATTCACTATTAGTTTATTGTTGCTACTGCCGCTGGTAACAATGGCTAAGCCCCATATTTTGGTGATTGAAAGCTATCATCAGGAATACGCATGGGACCAAAGCTACATTCAAGGCTTAGAGTCGGTATTGGCCGACGACTACCAACTCAGTTACTTTCAAATGGATACCAAACGGATCCCCAGTTCACGTCATCGCAGCCGCGGAGAAATGGCGTGGCAGCATTACCTAGACCTAAAACCTGATCTAGTGATACTCGGTGACGATAACGCACTTAAATACCTAGGCCCAAGGTTTGCAAAAACCAAGTTACCAGTGGTGTATTTAGGCATTAACAATAATCCCCGTAGTTATCATGTTCACCAGCGGAAAAACATTACTGGAGTGTTAGAGCGGCCATTAATAAAGCGCACCGTGGCCACGGTGAGTACGTTAATGAATGAGCCGCCTAAGCGGATGTTAATACTGTTCGACGATAGCACCACTTCCAAAACGGTATTAAGAGAAACATTTAGCGGAAGTACCCAAGTAAATGTGTCTGGGATAAAGCTTGAATTACGCTTAATGAGCTCTTGGAGTGAGTGGCAATATAGTATTAATAATCTAGAGGAAGAGGGTTTTGATGCGGTTGTATTTGGCCTATATCACACACTAAGAGACGATAAGAATAAGCATGTTCCTGCCGAGCAAGTGATAACGTGGTCGGCAAAAAACACCTCTGTTCCACCCTTTGGTTTTTGGGATTTTTCCATAGGAAAAGATAAAGCCATAGGTGGTTTAGTGCTATTTGGTTTTGAGCAGGGGCGGCTAGCCGCAGAGCTAGCACATACCATTTTAACCACTGATGTGGTGCCGCATAGTCTTGGGCCTAAAACCGGAGAAAAAGGCCGTTATTTATTCAGTCGTAGTCAGTTAGAGCGTTATAATATAACGCTACCGGATAACATTAATAGTAAAGCCATATTTATAGACTAACTCGCTTAAGTGTTAGCCTTTGACTACGCTCAATAAATAAGCAGGAATTAGCCTATCTACTTGATTCACTATCGCGTAAACTCCTGCTGGTTTTTAAGGCAGCATGACTGCCCTTTTATTTGACTCAGGACTTTTGCATGACTAATAACGATATTCTTCGCCGTCTTCGCTATTGCTTTAACTTCAACGATAACAAGATGATTGCCATTTTCGCCCAAGCTGATTTGAAAGTGAGCCGCGCAGAAGTAAGTGATTGGTTAAAAAAAGAAGATGATTCGGCTTATAAAAATTTAAGCGATAAAACCTTAGCCATTTTCTTAAACGGTTTAATCAACGACAAGCGTGGTAAGCGCGAAGGTGCTCAACCAGAGCCTGAAAAACGCTTAACCAACAACATTATGCTAATGAAGCTGAAAATTGCTTTAAACCTAAAAGCAGAAGATATGTTGGATGTATTAGGCTTAACCGGTTTCCAACTTAGCAAGCATGAGCTAAGTGCATTTTTCCGCAAATCTGACCACAAACATTACCGTTTGTGTAAAGACCAAGTTATGCGTAACTTCCTACATGGCATGCAACTAAAGTATCGCGCCAACCCAGATGAAGCCCCAGACTTTGAGTGGGATGCAGAATAAGTTTCCCGTTATTCAGATTAAAAAGCCGAGCAATGCTCGGCTTTTCAGTTTTTGAACCGGCTAAATTTAGTAGTAAGTATCGCTGTCACTATGAAACTGAGCATCGTCTGGATAAAGCTCGTAGGTGTGTCGAGTATGCAGGTTGCCAGTGTGTTGGTCGCGAATTAGGGCTACCCGATTAACTTCATCTAACTTATCGATAACAGCTTCGCCATTCTCGTAGATGCAGTTCATTCCAACTTTAAAGGTATGGTCACTCATGTGCTGATTCCTCATGGTAAAGGTTCAACAATAGTTACGTTTACTGGCAGGGTTTAGATCTTAAAGCGGAGTCGTAGAGAGTAAAACAGGCGAGAGATAACCCTCGCCCGTTGCGTCAATTAAGCGGTTTGCGCTTGATTTACGTTACTGTCGTCGTTGGCAAGTTGTGGGTCATCTTGGTCGGTAACACTTAAGGTAACAACCGCGGCTACTACCATAGATGCGCCACCTAGTACTAAGGCCATCATTGAGTCGCCACCAAAGAATTCACGGGTAAAGTAACCTAAGATACCGGC
Source organism: Agarivorans sp. 1_MG-2023 (assembly GCF_030548385.1). Lineage (NCBI taxonomy): Bacteria > Pseudomonadati > Pseudomonadota > Gammaproteobacteria > Alteromonadales > Alteromonadaceae > Agarivorans > Agarivorans sp. 1_MG-2023. Next base: position 109,573 of record NZ_JAUOSJ010000007.1, read on the forward strand.
CGCTAGAATTTGTGGGATAACAATGAAGAAGTTAAATACACCCATGAAAAAGCCCATTTTTTTGCTCGGTAACGAACCGGCTAAAATAGCGTATGGCATACATAAAATACTCGCCCAAGCAAAACCAATCCCAACCATGTTAATCATTAGCATTTTAGGATCGTTAATGAAGTACATGCCTGCAAGGCTTACACCGCCCAGAGTTAAACATAAAGCGTGAACTGCTTTGCGGCTAGTACGGGCAGCTAGCCAAGGTAAGGCAAAGGCGGCTAAAGCGCTAACACCGTTATACATTGCAAAACATAAACCTACCCAGTCTGCACCTTCATTGTATAAGGCTGAAGAAGTATCGGTTGCGCCATAAACACTGCTGGTTACTGCAGAGGTGGTGTAAATCCACATAGCAAACAACGCAAACCATGAGAAAAACTGTACCACGGCCAATTGGCGCATGGTGGCAGGCATTTTTTTCACATCGGCCCATACCGCGGCAAAACCATCTCCGCTTTCTTGCTCAGGCTCGGCTGATTCGAAACGCTCCATTTCTTCTGGGCTGTATTCCTTGGTTTTTAGCACTGTCCACAAAACAGCACCAAAAAACACTACGGCACCAGCGTAGAACGAGATTTTAACCGACGGCGGAATAACTCCTTCTGGCGCTGTATTTGCAATGCCAAACCAGTTGGCTAGTACGTAAGGCATGGCCGAAGCGATAACCGAACCTACACCAATAAAGAAGGTTTGAACGGCAAAACCTTGGGTGCGTTGTTCGCTAGGTAGGTTATCAGCCACTAATGCGCGAAACGGTTCCATAGAGATGTTGATCGACGCATCTAAAATCCACAGCATACCGGCGGCAATCCACAGGTAAGGTGAGTTAGGCATAATGATTAAGGCCAGCGACGACATAATCGCGCCCGCTAAGAAATACGGACGGCGGCGGCCTAAGCCATTCCAGGTGCGGTCACTCATGTAGCCAATAATTGGCTGAATGAGTAAACCGGTAACAGGAGCGGCTAACCAAAGAATAGGGATTTGGTCGATGCTAGCGCCAAGCGTTTCAAAGATTCGGCTTACGTTGGCATTTTGTAAACCAAAACCAAATTGAATACCAAGAAATCCAAAACTCATGTTCCAGATTTGCCAAAAGCGTAATTTAGGTTTGTTTGTGTTCATAAACTGACTTACTGCTGGGAGGGTGTTTACCTAGTAAAACTAGATGCTAAAAAATCTGGCTGGATTGTGAATACAAAAGGTGACTTGATCCACAAAATTTACACGATCTAGATCACAATAAAGGTTGAAAGTGTTTTCATTGTCACATTTATTGGTGTTTTGGGCTGCCTTGTGAGGGTTTGGCGAATAAATGCTCTGTATTTTTGACTGTTGGCAGATTAATTAGGGCAAGCAACAGAACAACATCGCCGATGCTGCTAGCTCGCTCACAGACTTGAATAACAACTTTAGAATGTTTACTCAATATCTGCTTAGCTAAGTAAATGTTAATGATTTGTAATGGTGAGCGTGCGGTGTTGAAAGAAAACTTGAGAGAGATTGAAACGAAAGCTGCGCCTCATTGCTTAATTAGTGATTCGGGTAAGGTGCAATTTGGTCAATTTAATCAGCCGGTAGCGCAACTTGGTTTGGCAGAGTTCCAATACTTAAGCAGCATGGATAAACCTGCTTCAGCCTGGGCGAAGCATTTTCACTATAAGCAATTTCAATTTGTTAGCGTAAAAACTGCCCACTACATTTTGGGTTTTGCGATTGCCGACATTCGCTATTTAGGCAGTGGCTTTTGTTATGTGTACAACATAGCTACGCAAACCTTGCAAGAAGTGACTTGGTTAAAGCCCTGCGGACTGGCTTATGGCACCGAGCCCAGTAGCATGAACAGCCGCGCTTACATTAATGGCAAAAACACTCTCAGTATTACTATCAAAAATGGCCAATGGCAGTTGGCGGTAGAAACGCCATTTTTAAGTGCTGAATTAGCCCTAGTGTGTCAGCACCCCGATCAAGTTATGGCTATGTGTAGCCCCACTGCTTACAACGGTTGGACATACACCCAAAAACATAATGCCTTGCGCGTTAGCGGCAATTTAACCATCAATGGAGAAGCTCAAGACTTAAGTGATGCACTGGCCGGTTACGATTTCTCGGCTGGGTATATGCGCCGTGAAACTAGCTGGCGCTGGGCAAGCATATCGGCTCAATTGGAAGATGTGTGTTTGGGGGTGAACCTCGCAGCAGGCGTAAACGAAACCGGCTTTAACGAAAATGTACTGTGGATAGACGGACAAAAGCAGCTGCTAGGCCCGGTTCATTTTGAGTTCACCAGAGTGCCTGCCAGTGGCAGCGAGCAAGTACCTACAGATTGGCATATCTACTCAGCAGATGGCCGCATTGATTTACATTTCAGCCCGCTCAATTGCCGCCAAGAGCGGCTCAACCTGTGGTTGCTCAAGAGTAACTTTCGCCAATACATCGGGCACTTTAGCGGCGTGATTGTTGACCAAGTGGGTCAGCAAATTTACCTAGATAAAGTGCTGGGTTTAAGTGAAGACCATTTTGCCCGCTGGTAGCTAAATAAGGAGTTACCCATGGACATTAATACACTTATTAGCCACCCAGAATATTTGTTGTTGGTGCTCGCGCCACTGTTTGTTCTATGCATGGTGGCAGAGTGGTATTGGGGGGATAAACGCCAGCACTTGGCGGAGTCTGCCCGTTACAAACCTACAGAAGTGCTGTGCAACTTTGTGTTAGCCGGTATGCATCAGCTCAGCGATTTACTTACCGGTTTGTTGATTAGCCAACTGTATTTAATGCTATTTGCTTGGCGACTCTTTGAAATAGAAATGAACGTAATGAGTTTTGTTGCTTTGGTACTGGCTCAAGACTTTTGCTACTACTGGTTTCATCGCGCTAGCCATAGAGTACGTTGGATGTGGGCTGCGCACGTGGTGCACCACAGTTCTGAGAATATGAATTTTAGTACCGCGTTTAGGCAAAGCCTAATGTACCCCTTAGCCGGTATGTGGCTGTTTTGGCTGCCTTTGGTCATTATTGGCTTTGATCCCAAATGGGTGATTTTTGTGGTGCTGCTTAATTTAGGTTTACAGTTTTTTGTGCATACCCAAGCCATTAAAAGCTTAGGGCCGTTGGAGTGGCTATTTAATACTCCGTCACACCATCGGGTGCATCATGGGCGCAACCCGCAATATATTGATAAAAATTATGCCGGCGTTTTTATTATTTGGGACAAATTGTTTGGCAGTTTTGAGAAGGAACAGCAAGCGGTTGAATACGGCATCACTCAGCCAATCAATAGCTTCAATCCTCTGGTCGTCACCTTTAAAGAGTGGCGAACAATGCTTAGAGAAGTGAACGTAGCGGGTTTGTCATTTAAACAACGCTGGCGTGTTTTATTTGCCCCGCCGACCAAGCAAGCAGAAAAATCAAAACATTAACATTTCGACCTTGATCTTAAGTTTCGCTTCACTATAATAAGTTTCGATTCGAAACTTAACCATTGGCAATATGATCAAACGAAACACCCAACAGCGTCGTCGCTTAATCTTAGAAAAGCTTGCCGAACTCGGTGAGGTAAAGGTTGACGAGCTCGCTCATGCTTTTGAAACATCAGAAGTTACGGTTCGAAAGGACTTAGCGAGTTTAGAAGCAAATGGCTTGTTGCTAAGGCGTTATGGCGGGGCTGTGCCTATTCCTAAAGAGTTGATCAACGAACCCGATGAAGAACAAGTTTCAGAGCAAAAACAAGCGATTGCGCAATCGGCTGCCGGTTTAATACGCGACCATAATCGCATTATTATCGACAGCGGCAGCACTACCGCCGCCTTACTGCCGGAGCTCTCTGGCAAAGAAGGTTTAGTGGTAATGACTAACTCTTTAAGCATCGCTGGTGCCTTACGTGAGCTGGAAAACGAGCCCACCCTTTTGATGACCGGTGGCACGTGGGATACCCATTCAGAGGCGTTTCAAGGCCAAGTGGCCGAGCAAGTATTGCGCGCTTACGACTTCGACCAATTGTTTATTGGTGCCGATGGTATTGATGTAGCGCGTGGTTCCACTACCTTTAATGAGCTGGTGGGTTTAAGCCAAGTAATGGCAGAAGTTGCAAGAGAAGTCGTGGTATTGGCCGAATCCAATAAAATTGGCCGCAGAATTCATAATCTAGAGTTGGCATGGTCCAAAATTTCAACTTTAGTCACAGACAATCAGTTAGACCCAGCCATCGCCGAGCAAATTCGTGCTCAAGGCGTTAATCTGGTTATAGCGAAATAAATTTACCGACAAGGAAAGAAGAACTATGTGTGGAATTGTAGGAGCAGTAGCTCAACGTGACATTGCTGAAATTTTAGTAGAAGGCTTACGCCGTTTAGAATACCGCGGCTATGACTCTGCCGGTGTTGCGGTAATTAACGCTGCGGGTGAACTGCAACGTGTGCGTCGTTTAGGTAAAGTGAAAGAGTTATCTGACGCAGTAAGCGAATCTCAAGTAAATGGTGCCATTGGTATTGCACATACCCGTTGGGCGACTCACGGCGAGCCAAGTGAAGTAAATGCTCACCCACACATCTCTAGTGATACTTTGTCGGTAGTACATAACGGTATTATTGAAAACCACGACCAGTTGCGTGAAAAACTACGTGGCTTGGGTTACACCTTTACCTCGCAAACCGATACCGAAGTGATTGTTCACTTGGTTCACCACGAACTAAAAACCGCTAGCTCACTGCGTGAAGCAGTACAACGCGCAGTACCTCAACTGGAAGGTGCTTACGGTACAGTAGTGCTAGATCAAAACGACCCTGAGCGTATTGTTGTTGCTCGTTCTGGTAGCCCACTAGTGATTGGCCACGGTATTGGCGAAACCTTTATTGCATCAGACCAACTGGCCTTGTTGCCTGTTACTCGCCGCTTTAGTTATTTAGAAGAAGGCGACGTAGCCGAAGTGACGCGCGCTGGCGCAGAAATCTTTGACTTAAACGGTGAGCCAGTAGAGCGTGAAATTACCGAGTCTACGGTAGAGCACGATGCAGGCGGCAAAGCCGGTTTCCGTCACTTTATGGAAAAAGAGATTTTTGAACAGCCAAGTGCGCTTCGCCAAACCTTAGACCAACGTGTGTCTGCTAATGGCGTAAACATTGAAGAGTTTGGTGCCAATGGCGCTGAACTGCTATCTAAAGTAGAACATGTGCAAATTATTGCCTGTGGTACTTCGTACAACTCAGGCATGGTTGCTCGCTACTGGTTAGAAGCGGTGGCTGGCGTAACCTGTAACGTAGAAATCGCTTCAGAGTTCCGTTACCGCCAATCGGTAGTTCGTCCAAATAGCTTGTTTGTTACCTTGTCTCAATCAGGTGAAACGGCTGATACACTTGCCGCGCTGCGTATTGCTAAAGAGCTTGGTTACATGTCTAGCTTGGCCATTTGTAACGTACCAGGTTCATCGCTAGTGCGTGAGTCAGACTTAGCCTTTATGACTAAAGCCGGCGTAGAAATTGGCGTAGCCTCTTCAAAAGCCTTCACTACCCAGTTGGTGGCGTTATTGCTACTCACTTTGGGCATTGGCCGTTTGCAAGGTCGAGTGACTGCCGAGCGCGAAGCCGAAGTGATTGCCGAGCTTAAGTTATTGCCTGCTAAAGTTGAGCAAGTATTAGCGACCTCAGAAATTATTGAGAAATTAGCAGAAGACTTTGCCGATAAAGAGCATACCTTGTTCCTAGGCCGTGGCGACCAATACCCAATTGCAATGGAAGGGGCGCTTAAGCTTAAAGAAATCTCTTACATTCACGCAGAAGCGTACGCAGCAGGCGAGCTAAAACACGGCCCGCTAGCGTTAATTGACGCCGATATGCCGGTAGTGGTTGTTGCACCAAATAACGAGTTGCTAGAGAAGCTTAAATCAAACGTTGAAGAAGTACGCGCACGTGGCGGCCAAATGTATGTATTTGCTGACCAAAACGCCCGCTTTAGCAGTGACGAAACCATGCGCGTATTAGAGTTGCCGCATGTAGACGAGTTAGTCGCGCCAGTACTTTACACCGTACCGCTACAGCTGTTGTCTTACCACGTAGCGTTAATTAAAGGCACCGACGTAGACCAACCACGTAACTTAGCCAAAGCCGTTACAGTGGAATAATCACAAGCCCAATTAAGACTTCAAAGCCCTGCAATGGTATACGCTGCAGGGTTTTTTATTGTCTTGAATTGTCTCCACTATAGGAAATAGCACTAAGGCGTTGGAGGAATAGCTACTGGCAGATAACACTCTCAGAACTGTGAGAATAAAGCGGTTAACTGTTCAATATATAAGAGCTTAAGTATTACGATAATTATCTTCTTATACGTGTTACATAAGAGCATGGAATCTACGTTATAGTCGGTAGGTTTTTTGGCCTCACAGTTTATTTAACAGTGTCTTACTCAGCTTTCTAAAACTCCTCCTTTCCTCAAGCGCTTGCCTCCTTTCATGCTGATGTTTTTGTTATTCCATGCCTTAGGTAGCTGATGGTGCAAGGAAAAGGTGATAGTCTAATTTTCAATAAATGCGTGATAAGAAGAAAAATTCTTTGTTCAAACAAGGAGTTTATCCTCTTTATAAGCAGTTAGACGAACAAGAGGCAACAATGGAAAGCAAAGTTGATTGGTTTTTAAAAGCAGTAAGAATTTCCTCCGCATGGAATCCTATAGCAGCTGTATTCTTGCAACTCCAATCAGAGATTGATGGTATTGAAATTAGTCGTAGGCTTAATAATCTAGAAGATCCTATTAGCTCAAATTGTGAAAACTTCTCTGAATTAGGCAAAGCAATATACGAACAGCTTAAGAATGAGAAGCTTGGCCTAACGCAAGACATATACATACGTTACGCTCGCCCTCTTGCTTTATTCGAGTCTGAGGGGTATCTGCAAAGAAGGATGGTAATGGGGAGTCCATATGCTCTAGGAATTGAGTTATTTGATCCCACTTTTACTCTATATTTGGCAAGGTTATTTGAAAATCAATCTAATATGTCTGAACTTTATAGTCTTGTTGATAGTTGCAATATTGGGGTCACTATAGGTGGCATTCAATTAGCAAATTCTTTAGCAATACCGTTAGATGTTGTTCGTGCAGTATTTAGTATTTATGTGGCTAAAAGCTTTGGATTGTTATCCAATGAGCGAGGGACGTGTAACTATCGAGGAGTTGCCTGATAATGGCATACCCCATAGATAGATTGAAATGGAACAAGCCTACTTATGAGGGGCACTACGATACTCGAGCAATTGAGTATGAAGGCATAAGGTGCTGGTGTAAGAGGTGTGGGTCATCTTTCATTTTTGAGCCGGTTGAGCAAAAGAGGCAATTTGAAGAGTTAGGTAGATTTCCATTTTGGCTTCCGACTTTGTGTGCTCAATGCCAGGCTAAGTGGGAAGAGATTGGAGCAAAATTAAAGTCTTACGAAATGGCTTGGCAAAACGGTGAACTTTTAAAGTCGGAAATAGATAGCCTTAACGAATGGTTATCCCTAATAGAGTTGTCTAGAGACTTTTATAAAAAGGATTACCGTTCTCGAGCTAATATGCTGATGAAAATACTAGCTCCTACGCCAAGCGTTAGGTATCAAGATTAATGAAGTTCCTAGAGAATCGAATAGTAAGAATAGCTTTGTTATTTTTGGTTGTAGTGCCTTTGGTTTCTTGGTTTGTAGTGAAGCCGCTTAGGGTTATTGCTCCAGAGCTGTTAGGCCTAAATTGCTTCGATGATGGGATCTGTATTGATGATGTTAATAGAGTTGAAGAAGCCAGAGATTTGCGTTCAGCTGCTATTGTATTTCTTTCTGAACGAATCAGTCCTTTTGAGCTTACCCCAAGCGTAATTTTTTGCTCCTCATGGAAGTGCGCAGAGAAGTTTGGATTAGGAACGCGCTCGGCTGTTTCATTTGGCACATTTGGAATTGTTATTAGCCCACGAGCGTGGAAGCCATATTATGTGCGTCACGAGCTGATACATCATTTGCAAAGGCAAGAGTTAGGCACCCTGAAGTGTTTAATTCTGCCCACTTGGCTAATTGAAGGAATGGCCTATTCAATTAGTGAAGACCCTCGTGAAATGCTAGAAGAGCCTTGGCAAGAGTACCGTTCCAAGTTTCGAGAATGGTCAGCTAAAATTGATACTCGTAACATTTGGGGTGAGATAAGAAAGAGCGAGTAGCATGCCTAATAAAGCACTTAGCCATATCTAAAAATCTGGCCAGGGTATGGCGACTTTTGAATAGTTACTATTGTCCGTCAATATTAAACTCTTAATAGTTGCTGATCATATTTAAGTCTTTGTTTTATAATAAATTGATAGTCGATTCCATTTAGTATATTGTTTCGCCAATTAACATGGAACACAATAAAGACGGGAATCTATCAGTGTCCTTTAAGCTAAGTCACATATCGACATTTATCGCCTTAATCACACTTTCACATTTATCTCATGCTGCTGACTATTTTGTTGCACCAAGCGGCGATGATGCCGCCGACGGCTCTATTGCTACGCCTTTTCTAAGCTTGGCTAAAGCTGCGCAAATAGCGGTTGCTGGCGATACCGTGAACATTCGAGAAGGTGTTTATCATGAGGTGTTACGGCCGAGTCATTCAGGGGTAGAGTCAAACCCGATTGTGTTTCAGTCTTATCAAGATGAAAAAGTAGTCATTACCGCCATGGAAGCGGTAAATAACTGGACAGAAGACTCGGCTAATATTTATGTTGCCGATGTTGCTTGGGATTTAGGCCAATCGAACTTTGTGATGCAAGGCAATACTGCCATGGATTTAGCGCGCTGGCCGAACAATATTGATGGCGACCCGTTTACTCAAAACTCGCTAAGAAACACGGGTGGCAGTGCCAGTGATGTAGCAAACAATGCTTATTTAGATTATTCACCGGGTATTCCTGATGCCGATTGGTCGAAGGGGGGCTCTGTTTATTTTTACGGGGATAAACCGGGTTCTGGCTGGACAACTTGGCGCGCCTTTATTACCAGCAATACCACCACTCAAGTGAGTTTTAGCCTAGATAAAAATCCCACTTGGATCCGCACTTTTCATGCCCCTGCCGATGGCGGTGACTTTTTCCTGCAAGGGATTAAAGAAGCATTAGATTATCAAAACGAATGGTATTTTGATGCCGATAACAACAAGCTTTATGTGCAGCTGCCTGATGGCGTGATGCCAGGTGAAAACCAAGTGCAAATGCGTAAGCGTGAAACCACTATCGATTTATCTTCACGCAGTTATATTCATATTAAAAATCTTGCGGTATTTGGTGGCTCAATCGAGATCACTAGTGGAGCCTCGCACAACCACATTTATGGCGTGACCAGTTTATACGGCAACTACACACTAGGGGTGGTGTCGGGTTTTTCGTCAGATAATCAAAGCGTTAATATTCGTAGTGACTGGAACCAGTTTAACAGTGTAAACAACGTGATAGAGAAAAGTGAGATTGGCTTTGGCTCTGGTACCGGCATTTATGATTCTGGTGAAAATACCCAAATTCTTGATTCCTATATTCACGATTTTAACTACTTGGGCAATTACGACGCGATTATTAACGCTCGTGGTGGCAACAATACCAAGGTACTAAGAAACACCATTACCCGTGGTGGCCGAGATGCTATTCAAGCCTTTAATAACAATGCTGAATATGCCTTTAACGACATTTCTCGCAGTAATTTAATTGCCGATGATTGCGGCCTTTTTTACACCGTGGGCGGCCCTAGCAATACTGAGATCCACCACAACTGGCTGCACGATGCTTATTCATCGGGTAGTAAAAGCAAAGCGGCTGGTATCTATTTAGATAACGACGCCGAAGGTTTTGAGGTTCACCACAATGTGATTTGGAATACCGAGTGGTCGAATATTCAAATTAATTGGAATGGCACCGACATAAACATTTATAACAACACCCTATGGAATGGCAGCGCCACTATGGGGGCGTGGCATAAAGACGGTACCGCGTTTTCTAATGTGAATGTTTGGAACAACTTGTCTGATAAAGACTCGTGGGAACCGCAATCTGACAAGCAGAACAACTTAACCACGGCCGAATCTCCTTTTGTCGATTATGCCAATGGCGATTTTCGCTTAAAAGCCAGCTCTGCCCCTATTGATGCTGGCCGTGTTATTGCGGGTATTACCGACGATGTTACCGATGGTAACCCCGATGTTGGCGCTTACGAGAAAGGCGGCGATAACGAAAACTGGATAGCGGGCATAACCTGGGATAGACAGCTAGGCCCAACCGGTAATGGCTGTTATGGGCTTCCTGGAGAAGATTGTGTAAATCCGACGGTGGAAGTGCCGCTGGCGAGCTTTAGTGTTAGCAGTTTGGAGGTTGATGAAAATCAACAGGTAACTATTGTTGTTACGCTGTCTAGTGACGCAGGGGTTTATCCAGTGACCATTCCCTATACCTTGAGCGGCACCGCTGATAGCAGTGACCACAACTTGCTTGCCGGTAGCTTAGTGATTAACGCTGGCACTGAAGGAGCTTTAACTTTTCAAATACTAGCAGATGAGCTGATTGAAGGTGACGAAACGCTAGTGATTAGTATGGGAACGCTGATTAATGCCCTTGCAGGCACTAATGATTCTGTAACGGTAACCATAAAAGATAAATCAACAGCACCAACACCGGACCCTACGCCGGACCCAGATCCAACGCCGGACCCAGACCCTACGCCGGACCCAGACCCTACACCGGACCCAGATCCAACGCCGGACCCAGACCCTACGCCGGACCCAGACCCTACACCGGACCCAGACCCTACGCCGGATCCAGACCCTACGCCGGATCCAGACCCTACACCGGATCCTGAGCCCACGCCGGATTCTGACAGTGGTGGCGGTAGTGTAGGTTTTGGCCTGCTATTGATGCTGGCTGTGCTGAGGCTGAATAGAACCAATCTGTAGGGTAACCATTCAATGCAAGTAAGCGGGTAGCTGCGAAATCAGCATTACAAATTACTCGTAGAGGCTTATCATTGGCGTTATCTATATCGTTCAATATAAGCCTTATGAAGCGCCTAATTTATCTATTAAGTCTTGTTCCGTTTTTTGTGGTTGCCGCAGATGTCCACATTGATATCTTGGGGATTAAGGCAGGAAAAGGACAAATAGTGGTAAGCGTATGGGACTCAGAAGACAACTATCTTAAAACCCCTTTTCTTGTAAAAACCATTGCTGCTAGTCACATTCGCAATAAACAACTTAGGTTTACCTTTAGTAGCTCACTGCCAGCAGAGTGTGCCATTAGTGTTTATTATGACGAGAATGCCAACGGTAAGTTAGATACTAATTGGCTTGGTATTCCTCGTGAAGCCGTTGGTATTAGCAACAATATTAAAGGGCGTTTTGGGCCACCTAAATATAACGATGGAAAGATTACGCTATCAGGCAATGAACAAATATTTAAAATTTACCTTGAAGAGATTTAATCTCCTGTCATTATCCTGCCTCATTTATCTGCATACGCACCACTAGCCCAGTTGGCTAGCAAGGTTTTCACTACCAGTTTGCCTCATAATTCTACTTAATTAGCTGTTTTTTCAATCAGTAAATTGATGGCGATTATGTTCAAGAGCAGCTTGTTCCGCTAAAGTAATTAGTGAGATAGTTTGAGTAGAAGCAGCAGGAAGCACTTCATTCCCTATAAGGATTGTAATGAGATTAACCCCGTCGTTCGGCCTGAGTTTATTGTTAGTCATAGGTTTAAGCGCATGCTCCACCAAAACCCTTATCCCCTCAGGTGAGCGTGAAGAAGTTCGCCAACAAGTAGAGCAAAGTGCCGACGTAGGTCTGCAGCGCTTGCTTGAGTTACAGCCTGAGCTAGAGCAAGAAGTCGCCAACTCTGCTGGTTACTTTAGTTCTGAATTATCCAGCTTTAAAGTACCTATATTGGGCAAGTCTCAGGGACTAGGTGCTTTGTATAATAATCAAGACGACAGCATTAGTTACATGGATGTGGAACGTTACGATGTTGGCTTAGGTTTAGGCCTAAGTAATTACTACCTTATAGCCTTATTTGAAAACCAACAAAGTTTAGATGCCTTTGATCAAGGCGGTTGGGGCACAGGAGTGTCGGCAGAATGGCGCTTGGGCGAAAGCGGCCAAACGTTTGCTACAACAATGAATGTAAACGAGTATGACGTACCTGCTTACGTGGTGAATGATGGCGGCGCAAATCTGTCTGGCTCAGCGGTGTTAGTGAACGTTTCACGTAATGAAGAACTTACCGACAGCGGCTTAAACAAAATCACTCTGCCAATGAAAGACAGCCAATCTCGCGGTACTCAAAAGCAACATGCGCCGAGAAAGTGGGACCGTGTATTGCCCTTTTACGGCCAGCGTGTCGTAGACCTAGGTTACGACTTACCCATGCCTATCGGCATTAGTTTGATTTACGTTGATACTTATCAACACATGGATCTTGATGAATTAGAAGTTGGCCCAGGTGGCGGTGGAAACAAAGTACCGATCGATTTCGTGGCCTTTAGCGACAATGATAACAGCACCTCTACTCCGCAAATTAAAGTGGATGCTTGGCTGTTTCCTTTCATGAACGTATTTGGCACCTTTGGCCGGATAAGCGGCGACGCTAACGTTAATTTTGCACTCAATGGTGACGATTTATTAGAGCAGCTAGAAATTGACTGTTCAGGCATTATTAGCCACCCAGCGTGTCGCGTTCTAGAAGGAAAAGAAACGGTACCGTTTAATGTAAATGTAGATGTATCGGGTTACAGCTATAGCATTGGTACCGTGCTAGCTGGTGGTTGGCGAAGCTATTTTGTGGCTGTACCACTTACTTTTACCTATGCAGATATGGATCGAACCAGCAGCGACGGTGTAGTGTTTAGCGCGGTGCCACGAGTCGGGAAATTGTTCCAGTTTGAAGACGATCGCAGCTTGGCCCTGTATGGTGGCGTGAGCTATTTAGACAGCGAGTTACGTATTGAGGGTAATCAGCCGGTTCCCGGTACTGACTTGTCCATAGACTATAAGATTCGCCAAGAGAATAAAGATAAATGGCAAGGGCTGGTCGGCGGTAACTTCAACGTTAATGCGTATTGGTCGGTAATGGTGGAGTATGTAGGCTTTGGTGGAGACCGACGCCAATTTATTGCAGGTTTAAATCGTCGTTTCTAGCAGCACGGGTTTGCGAGTGTTGCCTGGGAATTGCGCGAGAGACTAGGCATCCCTGCCTTTTACGAAGTGAGGGTTAGCGCATCATGGTTTGCATTAACACATTGTCGCGACATAGATAGGCAACCATGTCGGTAATGGCTAAAACGATGGTTGACCGCACTTTTTGATTATGACGAGCAAGATGCATGTCGTACATTGGACCGCTAAGTTTGTTAAGTTTGGCAAGGTCTTCTTCAATGGGCATGATCCGTTGAATAGCGTGCACTTTGTTAAGTTCGAACAGAATGTCTATTTCAGTAAAACTTACCTTCTCATCTTGAATTTTTGTCCACTCTCTTAGGGTGACAAAAATTTCGATGTCTTCGTAAATCTCCTGAGAAATCACTCCTAAACCCAAAATTAGCTTTGCTCGCAGCATAATGTCGCCCAGCGGGCCATCGTTTTTCAACAAGGGGTCTACCGCAAACTTAACGGCATAGTCGTCTTTGTTGAAGATGCTTTTTAGCAGGGTGTCTACGGTGTCATCAAGGGCGTCGTACGCCGCCATTAAACACTCGCTAGCACTGCTTGCTTCGGCAATAGCTTCTAATAGCTCAGCTTCATTTGTGGGGTGAATAGGCATAGGGTCTCGGTAATAACAAAGTGCCACATTAGTGGCACTTGGCTGATTCATTATTTCAACGCTAGATACGCTTGTTCGGCTAGTTTAACAACTTCGTCGCTACTATTCAGCTCTGAATAATGCGCGAGTGTGTCGCAGAAGCCTTTTTCTTTGAACATTGCTTGCAGTTCTACTGCTTGTGGATCGTCGTCGTTTTGATAATGGAAAGCAGCCGCAATGCCTTTAATCAAGTGGCTGTTGGGTAGCTGATATTCCAAAGTACCATTTAATGGCTTAATCAAACGATCTTGTGGGCTGAGTTTACGAATAGGTTGGCGACCTACGCGGTCTACTTCGTCACGCAAATAAGGGTTAGCAAAGCGGCCAAGAATTTTTTCTATGTAAGCAGCGTGCGCCGTTGGGTCAAACTGATAACGGCGAATCAGCACTTCACCACTTTCTTGCATGGCGGCTTTAACGTCAGCTCTAATGGCAGGGTCTTCAATCGCATCTTTAATGGTTTCGTGGCCCGCCATTACGCCTAAATAAGCGGTGATGAGGTGACCGGTGTTTAAAGTGAACAGTTTACGTTCTACAAAGGCCATTAGGTTGTCGGTGCATTCCATACCTTTAATGTCAGGGATGTTTCCCTTAAATTGAGTCTGGTCAACAATCCACTCACTAAAGGTTTCTACGGTTACCGCTAATGGGTCGCTTTCACCGGCTTCAGCTGGTGGCACAATGCGGTCCACTGCTGAGTCAACAAAACCGATCAAAAGCTCTGTTTGCGCATGTAAAGCTTGGGGTAAATGTTTAAGTACTTCCGCTTTTAGCTGGCTAGTACCGCGTACCATGTTTTCGCAGGCGATAATGTTCATTGGTTGAGTGACACCGGCTAGCAAGCGTTTCTCAATGCCTTGGGCAATGGTTTTAGCAATAATGTTTAATACTGTTGGCCCCACCGCGGTGGTCACAAGGTCAGACTCAGCCACGCAATCAACCACTTCTGCACTGCTTGAATTTACCGCGGTTACTTTGCTTACTGGCTCTAAAGTGCATTGTTCGCCCACTACCTTAACCTGGTACTCGCCACGTTGTTGTAGTGCGGAAATAACGGTTTCGTTTACGTCGGCAAAGGTAACGGCGATGCCTGCGTCGGCTAATAATTTGCCAATAAAGCCGCGGCCAATGTTACCGGCGCCAAAATGTAATGCTTTCATAATAAATGTCCCGAAAATAGTACTGTAAAACTGAAACAGGAGGCCAAAATTGTTTTTGGCCTCCGTAGGTATTAAGAATGAATGAGGCTTACTTGCCGTTTAGGATTCGAAGCACATCATCCGGGTTTGATGTTGTTTTTAAGCATTCAATTGCTTCTTCGTCGTCCAATGCGTTGGTAATGGCGGTGATAACGTGAATATGTTCATCACCTTGCGCTGCAATACCAATCACCATTTTGGCAATATCGTCTTCGTCTTCACCCCAGCGGATGCCCTCTGGGAACTGACAGAACACGATGCCAGTGGCTTTAACGAATTGTTTTGCTTCAATTGTTCCATGTGGAACAGCAATAGATTCGCCAAGATAGGTAGACACTAGTTCTTCACGAGCTAACATGCCTGGCACGTAATCGGCCTCCACGTAGCCCAGCTTCACGAGTTGTTCACCAGCAAACTGGATCACATCTTGTTTGGTTTTTGCTTCCATTCCCAAAAAGATGTTTTCTTTTGAAAGCTTAAGCGTTCCTGATTCGCTAGAGCTTGTGTCTGCTGGCGTTTCAGCCTTTTTTGCTGGAGCCGCCTGTGCAGTGCTTAGTTCGCTGACTAAGTTGTCGTAAAGTGCGCTGTCTAAGAAGTTATTCAAAGATATATGCTGTGCTTGCGCCGCATGAGTTCGCGCTCGGTCGGTTAGGTCTTTGTGAGTAATCACAATGTCTGCGTCGTTTGGCAGGTTATTAATAGCTAAGTTGGTGACCTCAATATTGAGGTTGGCAGCTTCAACTTTCTTACGCAGTAAGCTGGCACCCATGGCGCTAGAGCCCATACCGGCATCACACGCTACGATGATTTTGTTAACTAAAGCCATGTCGGCAGTTACCGCTTCACCAGATTGGCCTTTAGAAGATGACTTCATGCCTTGCATTTGGCTAGTCGCTTGCTCAAGTGAATCGTCTTCACCAGTATCAGCTTGGGTTTTAAGCAGCAGCGAAGCAACAATGAATGACACTGCAGCAGAAGCGATTACCGATAGAATCACGCCTACAAAGCCTGACTTCGGTGTCATTAGTAGTACCGCAAAAATAGACCCTGGTGATGCTGGAGAAATCAGACCTGCGTCAAACACAGTCAGTGTGAATACACCTGTCATACCACCGGCAATAACCGCCAAAATAAGACGTGGATTCATTAACACGTAAGGGAAATAGATTTCGTGGATACCACCAAAGAAGTGGATGATAGACGCACCCGCTGCAGACTGCTTAGCGTTACCTTTACCAAACACCATGTAAGCGATAAGTAAACCAAGACCTGGGCCTGGGTTTGCTTCAATCAAGAAGAAGATTGAGCGACCAAACTCTTCTGACTGCTGAATACCCAGTGGCGAGAAGATGCCGTGGTTAATCGCATTATTCAAGAATAGGATTTTGGCTGGCTCTACAAAGATAGAGGCTAGTGGTAACGCGCCTGCTTCAACCATAGCGTTAACGCCTGCAGCTAAACCAGCAGACAGCAATTTAACCGCTGGGCCAATCACTAAGTAAGCAAGAATGGCACAAATCATACCGATAATGCCGGCAGAGAAGTTGTTTACCAACATCTCAAAGCCGCTTTTCACTTTACCGTGAACTGCTGCATCAAATTTCTTAATGGCGATACCGCCAAGTGGGCCAACAATCATCGCGCCCATAAACATTGGAATGTCGGTACCTACAATTACACCCATAGTTGTAATAGCACCCACAACCGCGCCGCGATCGCCGCCAACCATTTTACCGCCGGTATAACCAATCAGTAGTGGTAGCAAGTAGGTAATCATTGGGCCAACCATAGAGGCTAGCGTTTCGTTTGGTAGCCAACCGGTTGGGATGAATAGTGCAGTAATAAAACCCCAAGCGATGAAGGCGCCAATGTTCGGCATCACCATGTTGGAGAGGAAGCGTCCAAAGTTTTGTACTTTAATCTTTGCATCTGGGGATAGCATAGAATTGTCCCTTTAATGAATTTGTTTGTCGGTCCTTGAAGGACCGCTGGGTGTCTCTCAAGTTGATGTAAATTTAGCATAAGATTTCATTTTGCCTACTTCTAGTGGGTTTTTGTGACTCACATCTATTTTTGGTTGGGTGTAAGCAGAAGAATTGGTGATTAATGTCACATCATTTACGCGTTGATAACTTACAAGCCAATTTAAGTGACCTTTAAGTAAATATTAAAGTGATTTGAGTCACTATTTGTAGGGGGGCGGTCGGCTGTTGATGTGTGACTTCCGTCTCATAAATTGAATTCTAGGCCTAATTTAAGCATTGGTTAGTTTGTTTATTGAGCTGTTTTGGTTCGTTTATTGAGCCTCGCATGGCTAATTTGTAATTAAATTACATATTTGTAGTATTTTTTCTTTGGCGTTTTAGTATTGGTAATGAAAGATTCGCGCAATAATGACGCTTTATCGACATTCTTTGGTTGTGGGAGTTTTCACTTATGATTAACGCAGTGTTGTTTGACATGGATGGTTTAATTTTTGATACCGAAAGCATCTATAAAACCAGTTGGCAATATGCCGCTAAAGAGCAAGGCTTAAAGCTGAGCGATGCTCTGTACCAGCACTTTATTGGCGTGCCTGATGCCGCCTGTGAGCAAATGTTAGTGCAACACCTTGGTGCTGAACTGGATTTGCCGCGATACCAAGCGGTAAGAGATAAGCACTTTCACGCTTTGTGTGCTGCTGGGGTAACTTACCAACCTGGTTTTACCGAGTTGTTTGGCTATTTACAGCAACGAGCCATTCGTTGTGCTTTGGTGACCTCTTCTGGCATGGCCGAGGTTAAGCATTATTTTTCAGGCTCTCCCTTTTTAGAGCAATTTGAACGAGTAATTACTTCGGAAGATGTGAGTCGTGGCAAGCCTTACCCAGATTGTTATTTGTTGGCTTGTGAAGGCTTAGTGTTACCGCCAGCAGAATGCTTGGTATTAGAAGACTCGAATAACGGTATGCAAGCGGCGTTAGACGCAGGTTGCCAGGCAATAATGATTCCGGATATGTTGCAAGCTAATGATGAGGTTAAGCGTCGAGCCAAGCATATTCTCACGAGTTTGCGCGAGGTAATCCCGCTGCTTTAAACGTTGGTGGCTAACTATTGGAAGCCGATAGCTTATTGAATTGTACTAAAGGCTGTTAGTTGGCTGAGTAAGGTCGTATTCAGTTGCTTGGCGTTGGCTTTGCTAATGGATAACTGCAGAGCATTACATTGGTTAAAGCGCATAAACATCGCCAGTTCTGTTGTTAACGCTAGGCTAAAGGCGTCGAGCTTTTTTAGCCAAGGCTCTAATACCAAGTTGAAAATATGCAGGGTTTGGCTGCTACGCTCAGCTTTGCAGTCCATTCGCGCTACTAAACGACCATCCCACAATATAGGCAAAGAGAAATACCCGTATTGGCGTTTAGCTTTAGGTACGTAACACTCAATTAAATAGTCAAAATCAAACAGCTTTTGCATACGTTTACGCTGGATTAGCAAGTTATCGAAGGGAGACAAAATTTTCAATTTGCTGCGTGCTAGCGGTTTGCTCAGTAGAGGGAGTGATGCGGGCAATGCAAAATAGGGGTGCCCATTAACGTTAAACCTATCGACTTCGCCGCTATTCAGCATTTCGTTTAAGGTGTTCTCTACTGCCTTTTTATTGTTCTTTAACAAATACACCATTTCAGACGCTTGGCCTAACCCATTGGCGCGTAAGTAAGAGGTGACTAAAAAGCGGCTATGTTCTTCTTGGCAGGGAACAGATGTGTTGATAGTTGTTGGCAGTACTCGTTCGGTGAGCTGATACACCTTATGGAAGTTTTGACGGTAAGGCACCATTAAATCGCCTTGCATGAACAAACACTCCAACGCTTGTTTAGCCGGTTTACTGGCCCAATCACCGGTTTTTTTACCATGGTGCTCAAAATCTTTGGCCATTAATGGCCCTTCTTCGCTAATGCGCTTTAATATCGCGTCCATCAATTGGGTGTTTTTGTTATACCAGTGTTTTTGCTGACCGCTGGCAAAGGCATGTTTACGTGGCAAGCTAAAGCGGTAATCACGCATGGGTAAATAAGCCGCCGCATGCGACCAGTATTCAAAGACCTTTTTATCTTTAACTAATCGATCTAGGTGCTCTACTTGATAACGTGGGTTGCGGTTCCACAGAGTGTGATGATGAGCGCGTTGAATCACTGAGATGGTATCTATCTGTAAATAAGCGAGTTGCTCAATGGCGGCTAGGCTGGCATCTATTGCGCTGCCGCGAGCTGCTGTTGGCGGCAAGAGCTGAGCGTGCAGTACCAGTTTTCTAGCTTGTTGAAGAGAGAGTGATTCTGTCATTAAGTATTTTTAATCGCTAGCCATAAAAACCAGCTTACCGCGAGTAGAGGGGGCAAACTAGATTAAGAACGATTTTTCACTTCCCGTTGCGTACTTCAGTAAATGATTTAGTGACATGCAAAAATTATCCTATCAAGCTAATATTTAACGAGTAAACTTGACTAAGAGCATGATTAATCAGCAAGTCTGCTCACTGTTTGTACTGCCTGCAAGGAATGCTAAATGATTGACCAAGAACTCGCCCAGCTCGAATCGGTATATCAAACTATTGTCGACTTTATGGTGCGCTATAGCTTCCAGCTAGTGGGCGCCATTATTATTGTGCTATTGGGGCTGTGGTTTGCCTCTAAAGTCGCTAAGTGGTTATTCAAAACCTTAGACGGTAAAGGTTTAGACATTACTTTGGCTAACTTCATCGCTAATGTGGTGAAGATATTGCTGATTAGCATGACGGTGATTATTGCCTTGGGTAAACTTGGGGTCAGCATTACGCCATTTGTGGCGGCATTAGGTGCTGTTTCTCTTGGCGCAGGTTTAGCCATTCAAGGTACGTTATCTAACTATGGTGCGGGTTTGGCGATTATTCTTACGCGGCCTTTCGTGCTTAAAAACACCATCACGGTAAAAGGCTACACCGGTATCGTAGAAGAAATTAATTTGGCGACGACGGTGTTGGTGAACGAAGACAACGAACGCGTGACCATTCCTAATCGCCATATTGTTGGGGAAATTCTTAAAAATACTGAGCAAAATAGTTTAGTAGAAGGTGAGGTGGCCGTGGCTTACGGCAGTGACCCCGAGCAAGTCATCGCCTTGATAGAAAACACCTTGGCGACCATTGCTGAGGTGCAAAGCACACCAGCTACTAAAGTGGGCATTGATGCATTCGCCGATAGCGGCATAAACATTAGTTACCGCTTTTGGGTACCCACTCCGATATTCCATCAAACAAAATTCTCTGCCAACCTTGCTGTGTTTAAAGCTTTGCAACAAGCTGGCGTGCAAATACCCTTTCCGCAGCGCGAAATTCGTATGCTGTCTGCCGATGAATAAACGGCTAAGCTACTTACTGCAAAGGAAAAATTACAGCGAATTGATAATTAGTATTATTAATTAATTACTAATTAAACAGCCAAAGCCCTATGATTTATTTTTGACTACGAGTTGAGCTTTATTTGCTCTAGCTCTCACTTATCAAGGATGATCAATGAAATTTAGCTCGATTTGCTTGCTGCCTTTGCTGTTAGGTTTAAGTGCTACTGCCTCAGCCAGGTTTCACTCGGCAGTTCACGACAACCCTTATTGGCGACTCTCAACCTACCAAGACCTGCGCACTCAGCTGCGTTTTATGCCCTACTTCGCACGAGTACCACTGCAAACAGGGGCGTTGATTATTAACGATAATAACCAAGGTATTGTGAATATCGACCAAGCGCTACCGACAGATCTTGATATCAATTATCAAGTTTGTGGCGAGCAGGTTGAGCCGCAAAGTATTCGCCAGGCGGTAGTTTGCACGGTAGACGACGGTGGTCGAGGTAATACCAACCCTGAGCATATTGGGTGGTCTACCCAAGGGCGAGAGCTACTAGGCATACGAATGGGCAACCCTAGTGGCAAGCGAGTGATGATTATTACTCAGCAACATGGCAACGAACCCGCCGGTACCGAAGCTGCACTTACTGTTATGCGCTGGTTAAGCGCTGGGTTTGGCTACAGCAGCAGGCGTATTCTTGAGCAGCTTGATATATTGGTTATATTACGGGCGAATCCTGATGGCGGGGAGCCAGATCCACAGAGTTGTAACTTCAATCCCACTCCCGGCACGGTGATTGACGAGAATTGTGCCCTCATTAGACAAAACCTTGATCCGCAAGCCGGTGGTGGATTTGCTGAAAACTCTGAAGCAGGTTTTATTGGCATTGTTGGTCGTGGTTACGATTTAAACCGTTATCACCATGTGAAGCTTGATAAGCCCATTCGTCCAGTAGAGAGCCAAGCCATGGTGGCAGCAGCATTGGCGTTTAAACCCCACACGGTGCTGGATTTACACGGAGACCTGCAAAAAACCGATTGCCAGCTAGATTTTAGAACCATTCAGCCCGCGCAAGTACTTGGTGTGTTACCCACTGTTGATTGCTTAAGTGAAGAACACCAAGGTAACTTTCGTTTATTAAGCCCCTTTGCCGATGCTATTCCTGATTCTCAGCAAGAAAAGTTAGTACAAAGCTTGGCGGTGGAAGTTATGCAGCGAGTCGATAGGTTGTTTGTAGGCTCAACTGGCCGTTTTTCTCAGGTACAGTTAGGTGCTGGTAATATAAGTAGCGGCGCTACTGGCAATTATCAATTTATTGGTGCAGCAGCCGGAGGTTGGGAAACGGTTAACTTTAGTAAAGAACTTCGCGGGGACGTGGTTGCGTTGGTAGATGGACAAGCGGTGATAGGGGTGAACCCTGGTTTGCCTGAGCCTAGCTTGATCAGCAAACAGATTTGGATAAACCGAATTGCCTTGTTTGAAGCCTTATCAAGCTTGGCGGGTTATGCTCAACATCCGCCACAAGATACCAATGGCTTCTGTGATTATCCCCTCGCCCAAGGTTTACGTGCTAACTTGCCTGCTGAATATTGGGGCTCGCAAGCTACTAACGGCCCTCAGCTTATTCCAATAGACCCGGGCGTTGGTGTACCGCTGTATATCAGTGGTAACTGTCCAGATAATCCTTTATAACAGTGGCCCAACCCCCTATAATATTAAAGTAATCAATAATGCCGCGGTGTGAGACTGTGGCATTATTTTGATGTTGTTTCTATCCCTCAATTGCGGTAAATCATCTTTATATTAGTTTATTTGTCTTATTTTTTGACTTGTCACTAATAATCGATTCTTTTCCTATTTGTATGCTTGTTAAGCCATTTGTTATTTGTAGTATGTTGATGTTTATGGCCTTTTTGTAGGCCAAAAAATCTAATTATAAACAAATTAACAGCAAGCTTTAGGAAAGGACTCTTAATATGAAGTATGCCAAGTCAAAATTGGCCTCGTTGATCGCGATCTCGCTTTCTTTAACCGCCTGTGGCGGTGGAGGTGGTGATTCTAGCCCTAAGAATGTCGCGCCAACTATTAGTGGTACGCCGCAGTCGAGTATAGATGAAGGAGTGGCATTTAATTTTACCCCTGTCGCTTCTGACGAAAATAATGACACCCTGAGTTTTTCAATTACCAATAAACCTACTTGGGCGTCTTTTGATGAGGAAACTGGCGTACTATCTGGTACGCCTGCGCGAGAAGATATTGGCTCAGTATCAGACATCATTATTAGCGTGAGTGATGGCAAGGAGACTGCTTCATTGGCTCCATTTGAATTATCGGTAAGCCGTGTATTAGCCTTGAGCGGAAAAGTTATTGATGGTTACGTATCTGGCGCCGTGGTATTTTTGGATCTAAATCTCAATGGGGAGCTAGACGAAAATGAGCCGAGTGCAATAAGTGATAACACGGGCGCATACACTCTAGCTTTGAAGGGCGCTGATATTACCAGTTTGAAGTCGGCCCCTATTCGCGCACTATTGGGTGATGGAGCCATTGACCTGGATACCGGTGAAGATTTCTCTACTAATCCAGTTGTGTTGTCAGCTCCTCCTCTATTTGAATTAGACGAGAATGAAGATCCTACCGGCGCAGCGATTTCTCCTTTTACTTCTCTAGTTGTTGATGAATTAAAAGAAAGCTTAACCTTGCTGGCTAGCGGTTCAGTCAGTGCTGAGCAAATTAATCAAGAGCTAATGGCGGCTAAAACCAAGGTGGTAGCTGACTTAGGTTTAGACGGTGGTGTTGAGGTTATTTTAGGTGACTTTCTTTCTGATGAGGTAGGTGAAGCGATTAAAGCAGCCTTAGCAAAAGAAGCGATTGACCGTACTACTGAACGTCAAGAAGCGGCTAAAAAAGAGCAAGAGCTTAAACAGGATTTGGAAGACAACCAAACGGTAGAAGTTACCACCCGGCGAAGCAGTCGAAAAAATTGGATTGCTGGGAAAGAAGATTACTTCCTAGTTGAACAAAGCAAAATTACTACCTTATTGGATGACGGTACAAAAAAAGTAGCGGCTGAGTCCGTCAGTTACCTCACCTATGCTAACTATAAAAGAAAGCTAGATGGGGATCAGGAAGCGCTGATTTTTGAAAAAGAATCCTGGACCGAAAACTATTTGGCTGATGGAACTTATTCAGCCCATTTTTATTGGGAAACCGATTTAAACCAAGACAACCTTAGAACGTTTAAAGGGCGCGTTTACCGAGTCGGAACTCATGATGAAGCTGGTCAACTTTCCTATGTTGCTTACCATGATGAGTCTTCTTCAATTGACGAAGGTGGCTATGATGATGATGAAAGCTTTGACGATATAGATATTGAAGCAGCAGTTAATGCTGGAAACCTCTCTCAAATCGAATGGGTTCAAAGAGTGACGCATTCGTCTGAAACCTTAGAAAGTGGTGAACAAGTAAAAACGAGAATCAGTGAGTCTTTAGATAAAGAAGAACTAGAGCCTTACTTTAGAAGAACCCAAGTGACGACCACTTTTGCTGACGGCTCTGTTTCAAATGAAGAGCTTAGAGATTCTTCCGCAGATGGAACGATCAATGATTACACCAAAGAAACGCTAACGCCAAATGGTGAAAGAGAGTTCACTAAGCGAGGTAGTGTTTATACTTGTTGCATCAATGGTGTATTTGAAGAGTATGCGCAATACCGTTGGGATAGAGGTGAGCTTACTAATTATTGGGAAGATTACCAAGAATCAAGCAAAGTAGTTGATGGTTTAAAGGTATCGGAAGGTTCTGGTGGGCGTTACGTATACAGTTATGATACTGGAATGGCTGAACTTGGGCAGGATGGTAAAGCTATTAAGTTTCAGGATTGGAAGTATACAACTACCGATCTATCCGAAACTTTAAGCCTCGAGTTTAATGAATATCACCACTACGGCTTAGATAACTATTCATTTACTAAAGAAGAGCCTGGCCAAGCAGTTAAAGTTTGGGAGAAGGGTGATTCGGGTTTATGGCTTGGTCACGACTATCCGGAATGGAACTCTGCCGAAATAGAAGGTCTCGATAGTAAAATTAAAGCCGCCTTAGATAGTGGCTTATCTTACGCTGAAATTGATGAAAGTGTGGTTGCAGGCTTGAGTGCTTATAACGTACTGCGTTTTAGCGATAGTTTTGTTTACCAAGCAAATGGCGATGTGAGAACGTGGTTCTTAGTCAACCAATTTGAAGGAGAATGGCAGCTGCAAGAGACAGGTTTAGAGCAACTACCGAATGGCTGGCGCTTTAATGTTGTACCTGGTGGAATGGTCGTAAAATTGGAAGACAGTGATGATTATTACTCTCGTGATAATTATACCCCAGTGCCTTTGATTGATGCTGATGTTGATAAGGGGTACTTCGAATCTCAAATGTATTGGGATCCTGAGCAAACTTTTTATGGTTATTTAAATCAAGCAGCCGCCCAAGCTAAATTGGATGCGCTTATTGCCGAGGAAGCAGCTAGAGAAGCTGCGATGCCACGGGAACGAGTGAGCGTGCTGTTTACTCTTCCTAGCGAGCAAACCACTGGCTTAAACCAAAGCGAATTAGAAGCGCTATATACAAGCTATAGCCTGCGAGCTGAAAATGCTGGATATTGCCAAAGCTTAACCAAAGACTATTCCGACAGAAATGCAGCCGGTGAGACAATTGCATTTAGTTCAGTCGATGCGTTGGGCGCGGTGTTCAATGTTGATATATACACAGAAGTGGGCTACGGCTGTTTTGAGTTTGATGTGGTGAATAAAGATGGCTCAGTATTTGCGCAAAGCCCTCTTAGATTCGAGCGTAGTAAGTATGCCCTAGCGGAAACTAAAATCGATAGTATAGAAGTTGACTATGCTGGGCTGAATGTTAATCACGCAAGTTGTGACTTGGAACCATTGGATGATTTGGGGCCGCTTCAGCAGCAGCTATTCTTGCGCAGTACAGGTAACCCATCCTCTGTAGATGGCACATTATTCGAGTACGTAGGGAACAATACGTATCAAGCTAAAGTATTTACTGACGCTGAGCAGGTGTTCAATTTTGAGCTTACATCTGAAGATGAGAGCTTAAGATTTTATTCTGATAACCCATTATATTGGTATGGAGACCAAGTTGACTTAGTTCCTAACACGGAATGGGATTACTCGAACTCTATTCTACTAAGCAGTCAAAAAGTGTCGTTAATTGCTTTTGAAATTAATGATAGCTTAGATGTAGGCTCAATTTTGGTTGCGATCTGTGAAGATGGTACGCTTTCTAATGTAGAAACTACTACTGGCCCAATGTTGATGTCGGATACTGAGAAGTTTGAAGAGTATTCGCATTATGTGTGGAATGCACCTTACATGTTGACAGATTATTGGTTTGAAAATACTGAAGCCAAGAAAGTTGTTAATGCGGAAGTTGTTACAGAGCTTACCGGAAAACGTTTGGTTATAAATGCATCTAAAGATGATGCTCAGCCGGACTTGGATGGTGAAGTTATTGAGTTCCAAAACTGGCAAGCGACACAAACCCAAATTAGTGACACTTTGTCGATTAACTACGGTAAATACCAGCACATTCCATTAGATGAGTACGCATTTACGGCTAATGACGAAAATATTGGCCAAAGTGTTCGAGTGTGGGAAAAAGGTGCAACCGGTATTTGGTTGGGTCACGAATACCCTGAATGGGGAAGCGTTGATGTTGTGGATTTAACTGGGCAAGTGCGCACAGCCATTGATGCAGGCAAAACTTACGCGGAAATTGACAGTTCGGTAATTCCTAATCTAGGGGACTATAACCGTTTAGCTTTAAATGAAAGTTTAATTTTTGATGATGAAGGAAATCCGAGAACTTGGTACCTAGTTAACCAGTTCGATGCAGCTGGATGGGAAGTAACAACTACAACACTAGAGTTATTACCAAACGGTTGGGTATTTAAGCCGATCCCAGGAGGCTTAATCATTGTTAAGTCTAGTGGTAATACACCTGTCCCTGTTTTAGCGGCAGATGTAGATGCGGGCTCGTTTGAATCTCAAGCTGTTTGGGGTGATACCGACACAACCTTCTTCGGCTACTTAGACTTAGCCAGCGCTAACGCTAAGCTATTGGAGTTAAGTCCTCCTTAGGTTTTAGGTTTCA
Organism: Agarivorans sp. 1_MG-2023; assembly: GCF_030548385.1. NCBI lineage: Bacteria > Pseudomonadati > Pseudomonadota > Gammaproteobacteria > Alteromonadales > Alteromonadaceae > Agarivorans > Agarivorans sp. 1_MG-2023. The sequence continues at coordinate 136,167 of NZ_JAUOSJ010000007.1, forward strand.
TGGTTTGATAAAAGGCGCTCACCAGCGCCTTTTTTATTATTGTTGTATTGCGAGTAGCAACATAGCTTTCACTATACGGCCATTAGCTTATTAGTTGGTTGCTTCTTTGTTTAGCTGAGTGCAGTGAAGAGTCGATTGGTGCAATAGTGGTGGATATAAGTCATCGAGAACACAAGTGCCTAGGAATGTAGCGCTTCATAAAATGTTGAAATGACTACTTAGCTGCAACAACCTTATTACGGCCGGTTTCTTTCGCTTGATACAAGGCTTTGTCGGCGCGTTTAATCCATTGTTCAATAAAACCGGAGTTAATTTCTGCTACGCCAAACGAGCTAGTGATGCGGGCTTTTTCACTGAGCACAGTGCCTTCTACACTTTTACGCAAATGCTCGGCTAAGGCACATGCGCCTTTTAACCTAGTGTGAGTACATACCACAAGAAACTCTTCACCGCCCCAGCGAGCTAAATAGTCGCCCTCGCGAATTTGCTGGCGAATTAGGTTAGCAATGTTTACCAGTACTTTGTCGCCTTCATCGTGGCCGTATTGGTCGTTCACTCGCTTAAAGTGGTCGATATCGAATAACACAATGCTAGCGGGCATACCTATATCTACATATTCGATCACAATATCACTGAAGATACTGCTGAGCCCGGCGCGGTTAAAGCAACTGGTGAGTGGATCGGTTTTGGCCATAAACTCGTAGTTGTCGCGCTCAATGCTTAAAAAGCTATTCACTTTATTTAGCTCTAGTGCATGTTTATCAGATTGCTTGTTTTGGGCTTTTACACCGCGCGATACGCTAAAAAACGCCTGAGTAATGCTAATCAACCACACCACTAGTAACGCTATATAAAGGTCTTTAGCTTGTAGCCATTTACCTTCAAGCTCTACAGAATGTAGTGATAGTTCAATATTCTTAGCCTGCTGGTTATCACCGGTAAGTAAGGTTAAATGTGTTACCCATTGGTTTTCATCACTGCTTGGTTTGTCGCGCTGAGCATACTGCCACCAAGAGGGGATATAAAGCTGGTCTAGGTCAAAACTATAAGTACCGCGCCCTTGTTGGGGTAATAGGCTTTGTTGGTAGAGATGCAAATATTCAGGCTTTTTTTGCTGTGGGTTATACAGTTGCAGCAACAGGTTATCGGGCGCATTGCCTTGATAAGACAAGTTTATAGCGATGCTTTGATAAGCGCTTAAATCAATACCTTGTTGCTTACCATTTTGCAGATGGAGTTGCATAGCGCAGGCTTGGGCGCTGTCTGCGGCGGGCGTACTGCAAAACAAGGTGGCTTTGTTCTGCTGTTTCAGCAATAAGCCTTTTCCCACGCGACCATCTGCTAGCTGATGTGAGAGCGAAATGGGAGAATCTTCATGTAGGTTGAAGTTCAGCTGATGTTCCATACCAAAGTATTGCCAAAGGACTAATACCAAAGAGACTAGGAAGAGTAGCGGGTAGTAAACATCTCGTTGCTGTAAATTCATATACCAATTGAAGAGAGTAAGAGTGACTATTTATCCTCTGTTATTATCAATTAATCCTATGTTTTTTAAAGGGCTTTACAGCTCATAACGTATAAATAACCACATTTGGTGAGCGGAATAGAGTATTCAGTCTAATCTATCGTACTTAAGCTTATGTTATTTCATGGCTAAACAGCGCTCATGTAAAATGGCATTGCGGTTTTGCTGAATGTTTTCGATGCGCTCTGCTCTTAGGCATTCATGTTGTGTAACCGGGTATTGTTTATCCCAAGCGTGCATTAATTGGCGTTGGCTTTTGCTCAGCGTAAAACGGGAATAGCTGGCGTCCATATACAAATAACTGCGAGCAATTGGCCCGCGAGCAAGCTCTGGCGGTTGTGCTTTACGGCTCTCAATGCGCATATCACAACTGCCGAAGCTAGATGCGCTATCGCTTAACATAGTGAAGTTGTAGTTCGAACGCGCCGCATTTACCGCACCAATGGCAGGATAAAGGTTATACATGTCTGCCTGCATTAAGCGGTATTCGCTGTTGGCTTTTTCTGCGCAACGGCGGCCTTTATAGCTTTTTCCTTTGGTGTTTACACAGCTTGGGTGCCCTTCTCGCCACTCACTAAAACTACGGCCAAAGTTTTCTGCAGGCACTACATGTTCGGTTTCATAGCGAGCCAGTCGATTAAGGTATTTACTGGTGGAGAAGCCAGCATTTAAGCGAACATTTTTCTTCTCATCAAATGAGGCTTGGCAATACAAGGTGCTACGCATCGCGGGCTCAATATACACCTGCTGCAATAACAAACGCTTGGCGCTGCTGAATGACTCAATGGTTTGATTTCCATCAGCAAAGGCGAGTGCCGGGAAGCAAAGGGTAAGCAGCAATAAACATCGCGGTAGGCTGCTTAGGGTTGTTTTTAAGTACATCTTAATCTTATAAAAAACCAAACGAACAGGCGGCAACTGTACAGGCTGTTTATAAACTCAGCTAATCATCAATAACCCGCGCTTATAGCGGAGAGACCAGTGAGCCAGATATTGATTCAGAAGCCTCCAAAATAAGTGACATTTCTTTCGCTGCTTTGAAAGCGTTTTCTATGTTGCTAGCTCTGGCCTCAGCGTTTTTTGCGGTTTTTTTGTTGTTTTAACAAAGTTATAAATGGTGGAACTGGTCACAAAAATCTCGTTCTGACTGACTTATCGTTGAGCCGTTTTGTCCCTTTTGGGGACTAGTAATCTGCCAGAGCCCATTAAGTAGTAGGAAGACTTACTGGCAGCAAAAATAAACACAACAAGGATATGTTGTAATGATAATACTCAGCGGGTGGGCACGACATTCAGCAGTAATCGCTGGATCGCTCCTATTGACGGCTTGTTATAACGTCGGTGGAGAAGTCGAGGGCCTAAATGGCAACTTAAGCCTACAGTTAAATGAGAAAGATCCCTTGGCCATCACTCAAGATGGTCCTTTTGTCTTTAAAACCAAATTACGCTCAGAGGAAGTATTCACTGTTGCGGTGGTAGATGAGCCGATGACGCAATCTTGTACGGTGACCCCGGAACAAGATGCAATGGCTGAAGAAGACTACATGCAGCTTGTTGTTGCCTGTGTTGACAAGCCTTGGGAACCCCACTTTCCACCGGTTCCGAATCCAAATTTGGATACCACTCCACCAGAAGAGCTTGCGTTAGCAGGCCCTAATCAACTGCGTGTGAACTTTGTGGACCCTTCAGCCAGTACCCGAGAAGATGCTGCAGCAGATTACTCAAGCTGGTCATTGCACCTTTGGAACAATGCTTCCTGTGATGCGATTGCGGAATCTGCTCTAAACGCCGAGTGGGCTGACCAATCTTTGGTACCTGCAGGCTTTGACCAATACGGTCCTTATTGGGAAGTTGAGCTAACCAAAGAAACCGGTTGTGCCAACCTGATCCTTCGTGACGGCACCTTATCAAAGCTTATCGATGCTGACTTAGCGATTTCACTTGATGAATTCAGCGATAGAACCGTGAGTGTAATTCAAGGCAATACTCAGGTTTTCGATAGTCGACTTGAAGCTTGGAATACCAATCCTCCGGGTTTGGGCATTATCAATGCGTCGGCACATTTAGTTGATGCCAATACCTTGGTATGGTCAGATGCCATTGCCGCTGACTATGTACGCTTGTACTCGTCTGCAGATGGTAGTTTTACCGTAAATGGCGATAGTACCGTAGATGGCGCTTACCAAATGGTGATGCTAGAGCCTGGTCAGGTAAGTGACGCAGCGCAAGCCGCCTTTCCTCACTTAGACTTTAGTTCGGCCTATCAACTGCCAGATGACATTGACCTAAAAAGCTTGTTGAAAGGCGAAGTAGTAGCCATGGCGCTTACCGCCGAAGGCTATGTTTATAAAACCACTGAAGTGCAGTTTGCCGGAGCGCTAGATAGCTTATATACCGCAGCGAATGATGATGCAGTTCAGCTGGGTGTAAGCCCTAGTCAAAAAGGTTACCAATTCCAACTTTGGGCGCCTACAGCTCAATCGGTAACGCTGCAAACCTACAACAAACGTAAAAAAGCCAAACGTGCTTACTCTATGAAGTGGCAAGCAGAGTTAGGTACGTGGTTAGTTGATACGCGAGTTAAACACGGCCAGTATTATCGCTATGTGGTAGAGGTTTATCACCCAGCTTCTGGTGAAGTAGAAACACTGGAGGTGACCGACCCTTACTCGCTAAGTTTGGCCACCAACTCATTGTATTCACAAGTTGTTGATTTAGATCACCGTAAAACCAAACCAGCTGGTTGGGATGGCCACGTTGTGCCTGAGCTGCCGATGACCAGCATGAGCATTTACGAAGCCCACGTACGTGACTTTAGTGCGCATGATGTATCTACCAGTGAAGAGAATCGTGGTAAATATCTTGCCTTTACCGAGCTAGACAGTGTGCCGATGCAGCATCTAGCAGAGCTGAAACAAGCGGGTTTAACTCACTTGCACCTATTGCCTGCTTTTGACATCGCCACTGTTGAAGAAGACGAGAAACGCCGTGTTGAAATTAGCGACACTGTAGGCAAGTTATGTAGCATTCAGCCAGACAATGCCTTGTGTGGCGTTGAATCTAATGGTGCAGTGATTGCTGATTTGCTGGAAGCGTGTGATCCAACGACCCAATGTGCCGATGACATTGTGGATTCATTACGTTGGTTAGACGGTTTTAACTGGGGTTATGACCCATTCCACTTTGGCGCGCCAGAAGGCAGCTATGCCAGTAACCCAGATGGTTTCACGCGAATTAAAGAATTCCGCGCCATGGTGCAGTCGGTGCACGAGATGGGTCTACGAGTAGCCATGGACGTCGTGTATAACCACACTAATGCGTCTGGCCTAAACGATAAATCGGTGCTTGATAAAGTGGTTCCGGGTTATTACCAGCGCCGTAATGCCATTACCGGAGCGGTAGAAACCTCTACCTGTTGTGATAATACTGCCACTGAACATGCCATGATGGCCAAATTGATGAAAGACACCTTGGTGATTTGGGCAGATGCCTACGGTGTAGATGCCTTCCGCTTTGATCTAATGGGCCACCAACCTTTAGCGGCTATGGAAGAATCTTTAGCAGCCGTTCAAGCGGCAGATTCAGACAACTACTTCTACGGTGAAGGCTGGAATTTTGGTGAAGTACAAAACGATGCCCGTTTTGTTCAAGCCACCCAACTTAACCTAGCGGGTACTGGCATTGGTTCATTTTCAGATAGGATGCGCGACGTGGTTCGTGGCGGCAGCCCATTTGATAGCGCCGAAGCGATTCGCGGTTCTCAAGGTTTGGCCAATGGTTTATTCCACGATCCCAACGAGCTAAATATTAGCGATGAGGCGACCAAGCTAGTATTGCTGCAACATACCGACATTGCACGGGTAGAGCTGGCAGGCTTGTTGTCTAGTTTTAAACTCATTGATGCTAATGACCAAGTGGTATTAGGTAGTGAAGTTGACTACAACGGACAACCAGCCGGTTACACAGCCTCTCCTTTAGAAGCTGTGTCTTACGTGTCTAAGCACGATAACCAAACGCTATGGGACATTAACCAGTACAAATTACCTAGTGGCATGAGCCCTAGCGATCGCGTACGTGCGCAAAGCTTTGCCTTAAGCTTCCCGCTATTAGGCCAAGGTGTACCATTTATTCACATGGGGTCCGACGTTCTTCGCTCTAAGTCTATGGAGCGAGACAGCTATGACTCGGGTGATTGGTACAACAAGGTAGATTTCAGCGCACAAGACAACAACTGGAATGTGGGTTTACCACGCTACAGTAAAGACGGCCTAGATGGTAACTACCCACTAATTGGCCAGATTATCGCTGACCCAACTACCGATGTAGCAGCTGGGGATATTGCCCAAGCTAAAGCGGTATTTAACGAGTACTTAGCACTGCGTAACTCAACGCCATTAATTGGTTTGGGCAGCGCAGACGCGATTAATACTCGTGTTGATTACCACAACATGGGTAGCGCTCAAACCCCAGGTCTAATCCTTATGTCGGTGAATGACGGTGCCGGCCTTGAAGATCTTGATGCTAACTACGACGCTATCTTAATTGCCTTTAACGCAGGCGCAGAAGTGCTTGGCTTTGATACTGGCATTGCCGGTTTAGAGTTACACCCAGCTCAGGCGCAGTCTGTTGATTCTATACTGGCCTCTGCAAGTGTTAACGGCACCGCGATTAACGTACCAGCCTACAGCACCGTAGTATTTGTTCTCCCTCAGGGTGAAGAGCAAGGTGCAGGTATTCCGGTTGTTGGCAAGTATGACCCCGCGCAGCCTACATTTGGTGACACCGTGGTGTACCTACGTGGTGGCATGAATGCTTGGTCTACCGATAACCCACTAGAGTACTTCTACGACGGTGAATATCGTGCCTTGGTTGATTTGGTGGCAGGCAGCTACGAGTTCAAATTTGCTGATGCAGATTGGGGCGCACAAGGGGTTAACTACGGCGGTAACAGTGCTGCCGTTGCCCAAGGCTCGTTGCCGATTGTGACTGGAGCTGACAATCTAAGTGTGACCATTGCAGAAGATGGCCAATACTTAATCAGCTTTGCCATCGACATTGCTGACCCTAGCATCTTAACCGTAGGCATTACTGCCCAGCTTGAAGAAGCGCCCTATGGCGATACAACGGTATTACTGCGTGGTGATATGAACGGTTGGGACGAAAGCCTACCGTTTGCTTACAACGGCAGCGGTATCTACAGCCAAACCGTAAATCTAGCTGCGGGTGACTATGGCTTTAAATTAGCTAGTGCTGATTGGAGCACAGTTAATTTGGGCGGTGGTCTGGCCTTGGTGGCTGGTGGCGAAAGTGTAACGCTGCAATCGGGTAGCAACGACAACCTAAGCTTAAGCGTAGCTACATCATCAGACTATACCTTAACCTTAAATGCAGCCGACACTGCAGCACCTACATTGGCGGTTAGCTTTGCCGATGCTGGCGCGGTATGTAGCGAGTTAGCTACAGTAGGCGAAGCAGGTCCACTTGCCGAAGCCTTAGCCATTCGTGGTGAAAACTCAGATTGGGCTTGGGACGCGGCCTATGCCTTTAGTCATAAAGGTAATGGTCTTTATCAGGCGGTGGCTGACTTTAGCGGCACCTTCATGTTCAAGCTGGCCAGCGACGATTGGGGCACCCAGTATTTTGTGGTGGAAGACGACAGCTTGATTGAGCTTGAAACCGATGTTGAGTACGTTGCAGTAAGTGGTGACGCTGGTTTAAGCAATAACAGCATTACGCTTAGCGAAGGCCGTTATGCCTTTAACCTAGATGTATCGGGTGACCAATCTACTTTAAATGTGTGTGAAATTGGCACGGTTAAAACCGAGATTCCAGAGCCTGTAGTAGCCGACGGAAAAGCGGTGATTAGCTTTGTTGATGCCGAGTCGCCAGTGGCAGACCCAGACATCAAATATGCCAGTTGGTCACTGTACATTTGGAATGATGCAAGCTGTAGCGCAGCGGATCCAAGCGTGACACTAGACTGGGCCGATCAAAGCATCGCACCCGCGGGTGTTGATGAATACGGCCCTTACTGGGAAGTAGACCTAGCCACACTAGACGGTTGTTTCAACTACATTATTCGTGATGGCGCGCTAAATAAAGTAGTAGAGGCTGATTTACAACTCAACCTCACTAACTACCCTGAGCGTGCTGTTGCGGTTATTGCCGATGGTCGCGAATATGCTACTCGCCTACTAGCGTTCCAAGGTTATAGCGAAGAGCCAGAGTATGACTATCTTGCTTTCCAATGTGCTGCCGAAGACCAAGCTAAGTTCAACGACTTGCGGATTTACCAAGTAATGACTGAAGCGTTTATCGATGGTGACAGTAATGCAGATTACGGTACTGCATATGGCAGCAGTCATCATAAAGGCGACATACAAGGTGTTATTGATTCCTTAGATTATATTCAATCTCTAGGCATGAATGCGGTTTGGCTAACACCAGTGTTTGAAACGATAGCAGTTGATGGCCAAGAGCACTGGATAGATCGCTTAGATGCAACAGGTTACTTTGCTACTAACTACTTCAATATCGACCCTAAGTTTGGTGATATGCGGTTAGCTAAAACCTTGGTTGATGAAGCTCACGCCCGCGGCATGTATGTATTCTTCGATGGTGTTTTTGGTCATTTTAAATCAAATGCTCAAGATTACGCATCGCCAAACGGCCTAGCAGTTACCGAAACAGGGCCAGCACAAGGTAGCCTTGGCCGCCGGTCTGAGTATCCTGAGGATTTGGCTTTCTTTAAAGAAGTCGCCAAGTTCTGGATTGAAGAGCTAAAAATTGATGGCTGGCGCTTAGACCAAGCTTATCAAGTACCGGTAGGCGCTTGGGGCGAGATCCGCCAAGCGGTAGCTGAAGCTTCGCAAGGTGTAAGCTACCAGATGAATGGCGAAACAGTTAACCCACTGGGTTATATGGTGGCCGAAATCTGGTCGGGCGAAGACCAAATTGCCGAAACAGGCTACGGTACCGATGAGCAACATGGCTTGTGTAGCGCCTTCGACTTCCCAGGTCGCTACCGCGTGGTGCAAAACTTTGCGGCGCAAGAAGATGGCTTCTTCTTCACCGATGCCTCTACGCTTGCGGGTATATTTGATACCCATGCAGTATACCCAGAGCACGCCATCCCTAACTTAATGATTACCAATCATGATGTGGTTCGCTTTGGCGACCTATTGCAGCGTGCTGGTATCGCCGAGCCTAGTGATGCGGAGTACTGGCAACGCCATAAAGCCGCTTACGCCTTCTTAGCTGCTTACACCGGCCCTATTACCTTGTACTACGGTGATGAGATTGGTGATGAAGTGGCTAACTTTGCTGAAAGGTTAGATTGTGCGAGTGATGGCGGCGTTGGAGCAATTGCCGGTTTGTGTGATGACCACGTATCACGCTCTAGCGGAAAAATTGAAGGCTTAGCCAGCGAGCAAGGTGGTGAAGTATTTACCGCCAATGCCCAGCAAGCCGAACTTCGTAACTACATTGCTGAACTTATGCAGCTTCGCGCAAGCTATCCTGCGCTTAGCCAAGGTGAACGCCTCAGTGTATTGAGCATCGGTGAGTTATACGCTGATGTGAAGAGCTTCGGTGGGCAGCAAGTTCTCTATATGGCCAACATGACCGCAAATACTCAGTTGGCAATATTGCCACCGGAGTTTATGGGGCTAGGTAACCACAATACCTTCCAAGACCTGCAGAGTGAAGCTCAATACGCGTTTGCAGCTGGCATTGTTGAGATAGAGCTCGCACCGTTCGAAGCCAAGTTCTTATTGGTAGGCGGTGAAGAACCTACTCAGCCTTACAGCGAAACCGTATACCTACGTGGCGATCTAAATGGCTGGGATACTAGTCTAGCTTTTGAATTTAAAGGTGCAGATACCTACGATGTAAGTGTCACCTTCCCTGCGGGAACCACTGAGTTCAAAGTGGCCGACGCTACTTGGGCTAATTTAAACTTTGGTGCAGGTGTAGATGGTGGAGAGTTTGATGCCTCAAGTTTTAAAACACTTGCTTCTGGCGGTGGCAACTTAAGCATTACTCTCGAAGAGGCAACTCCGCTTAGAATAGCACTCCAAGCTGATGACCCGGAAAATCCAGTACTTATTGTTGCTGCTGATGAGGAGTTTTCTCCATATGGTTATACGGCGGTCTACCTGCGTGGTGACATGAATGGCTGGGCCGCCGGCCCAGATAGCCAAATGCTTTATCACGGTAGCGGTAAATACGAGATTACTGTTCAATTAGACGCGCAAACTTACTTGTTCAAGTTAGCCGATCCAGATTGGACTAACATTAACCTCGGTGGCGGTACAGAAACGCTGGTAAACCCAGACTTACCGCTGCAACTGTTCGACGGTGGAGCAAACTTAAGCTTTACCCCAGCTGCTGCAGGTAGCTATGACTTTGTGTTAGATGCCTCCGACTCAGCGGCAATAAGCCTAACGGTGCGTTAGTACTTAACATTTAAGATCTAAAAAGCCGCTGTTAAAGCGGCTTTTTTATTTGCACCAACCGGGGTTGGTATCGGCTTGTTTGTTCAGCTTGCAGTACAAGCGCTAACAATAGCAGTACTGTTTTCTAGTAAGCCTGGTATTACTCTGCGTCTTTGCTTATCTCTTGCTCTGCGTCAGCAATAATATCGTCTAATTCAGCGCCTTCTTCGTCCATTACTTCTTCAGAAGCCGGTCGCTCTGGGCGGTTTGCAGGCTTTGCCATTATCTCTAAGTAGAAAGACGGTAGCTGTTGTTGCTCGGCTTTATCCATAGACGCGTTAATTTGTGAAACATGAATTTCTTCAGCTTCTTCTTGAGTAGGACCGTACTTACAGTCAAAGGCCCAAAAGTCGGCACCCGCAGGTAAGGTTTTGTTCTTCTCGCGGCGAATATATTTTTTAGCATCATACTTAGCGGCTTCAACAATGCGCGCCAAATTAAGCTTGGGATGAGTAAGCGGGTAAGTCTTTTTCATAATAATCCTAGAAAACTGCCGAAAGTAGCAAAGGGAGGCACACTGTAATGATTCTAGGCTATAGAGCAAGGATTAATCGAGATTGTTTGCAAAAGCACAGCATAGCCGAGGTGGAAAGTAACAAAGCCTCTTTGAGTATGAGGCATTGAGACTATGGTTATGATTAGCTTATTCGAGGTGTTGGAACAGCTCATTGAGGAGTGTTCTAGACCTAAAAACTCAATAAGTGACCGAAAAGAAACCGTTCAAAAATGTTTGCTTACTACTTGCTTACGGATTTTACTAAATCCTCAAGGTCTGCAGATTGTTACCCATAAAGTAACCTTGTGTAGACCTAGAGATTATGGGCAAAGCGCTTTTACCATCTCTGTGGTAAATAATGGGTGAAATACAAAGGCATCACGATATTGGTTTGCTCTAATGCCGATGAGCCTTGTGTACCAGTTAATTTAAAGGTTTTACTTGGTGTACATTTTTCAATGTAAGATGCCAGCGATTTTGCTCTTGTACGTTTGCCACTTTTTACTTCAACAGGGACGACACCTCCTCCACCTATTGCCAAAATAAACTCGATTTCGGCGCGGGCGTCATTCCATGAATAACTTGGGTCAACGCCAATGGCAGTGAGTTCTTGTTGCACAAAGTTTTCTGCTACATATCCTTTGTATTCATAGTTTTGTTGCTTAATCTCTTTATAGCTACTGCCCAGCATATGATTGAGTAGGCCCACATCAAACATAAATAGTTTAACCATATTCTCCTTTTTATAGGCCGCCAGAGGTGATTTCGGCAATCCTTCAATAGGATAGTTTGGTAAGGCTAAGCGGCAACAGTTAAGACAATGGATCGCGGTTTCAAAATCACTATAGCGAGATTTACGCTCATGCACATTTTTAAATTTAAAGCGTTTAACGGACTCATCGCTTACAAGTGATAGCTGCGCAGGAATGCTATTAAACACCGACTCAATCAGTGCTGCATTTACCTTGCCCGCATACTTACCAAAGTCGCGCCGATAACCTTCAACTAAATCAGCATGAATTTTTGTGACTTTTTCAACACGCTCTAAAACGCTTGAGTCTTTAAACTGATACCAAGTAGAAACGGCTTCCGGCATACCACCCGTAAAAAAGTAGTCTGTTAGTTTATCCATCAATTTGGTGTGCACTGCCGGTGTGCTTGCTTGGCTGTCAAACGCTTTGATCAGTGCTTGCTCGCTTGATGCGTAAATAAACTCTTGAAAGGTCAGTGGTCGTAAATTGTATTGCTCTACCTTGCCAACGGGGAAGGTATTGAGCAAGCCAATATTCGAACCGCTGGCCGCGACAAAATAGGAAGGCGCTTTTTCAGCAAAATACTTTAGGGAGGTAACGGCATGTTCACATTCACCAATTTCATCTAATATCAGCAGATCGGTTTCTGGGTTGAACGCCTGATTGGTCAAAAGCTCAATGTTCATTAGTAGCTCGTCAGGCGACAGTGAGCCATCGAACGCTTCTTTGTAGGCGGGATTTTCAAGAAAGTCGATACGAAGGATGTTAGCAAAGCTGTTACCAAACAACTCTTGCAGCAGATACGTTTTACCCGTTTGTCTTGCGCCATCGATCAATAATGGCTTGCGTACAGCTTGGTTTTTCCATGCAATTAGAGCTTTGAGTAAGTTGCGCTGCATTGTCATTCCTGCCAAGAAAAATGGTTAACAACCTATACCATAACTTATTTCACATTTTTACGCGCATAAAAATGTAAATGTTGACACTTTTGTGCGCATAAAAGCGTTGTTTTGTTCTGGCCGAGTATAAAGCAGCCCTTCAATAACTCTCTTTCTTCTTGCAGATACCAGCTTGTTGAGCAAGGCTTTCCCATTTTGAAGCAGCCTTTAACAACCTTTGGTGGATAGCGTGTGGTCAAGTAGAGGTAAACGCCATCGCGTTTGAATATTTTCGATAGGAGTTAGCCAAACTCGCGGCGAAGATATTTATTAGCATCATACTTAGCGGCTTCAACAATGCGCGCCAATTTAAGCTAGGGGTGAGTAAGCGGGTAAGCCTTTTTTATAGTAATCCTAGGCAACTGCCGAGTGCAGCAAAGGAAGACACTCTTTAATGCTTCTAGGCTATAGAGCAAGGTTTATCTCGAAGTATGCTGTGAGCCAGACAATAAAGGTGTAAAGCACCTTCGAATCACTGCGCTATGTGACTTATAGTCCGTGGACGTAAAAGCTACAGGTGGTGATTATGTTGTTCTCTATAGTTCAACGAGTTACCAGCGTGAACACATCAATTCTTACCTCTTTTGGTGCGCATGTACGCCAGATTCGCCTAGATATAGGTATCAGCCAAGAAGAGCTTTCTGCAACTAGCGGCCTAGACCGTACCTATATCAGCGGCATAGAGCGTGGGGTTCGTAACCTTAGTTTACTCAACATCTTTAAACTGGCTGACGCACTTAAGGTGACGCCAGCATCACTACTAGCATTTGAATTAAAGACTAATGATGAGTAGCTGCCGCGCATTTTATAGCGCTGAGCTGGCTGATTTTATGTCTGCTAGTAATAACAGCATCATTGGCGAGCTTACTGCAAACCATACGCAACAGCTGGTGCACGAACAAACAGGAGCTTGGCTGTCTCAAGTCGAGCTGTTACAACAAGAATTTAAGATGCTCACTGAACCTGCAGGGCACATCTTTTTTGAGTTTATGATCCCGCGCATGGGCAAACGCGCAGATGTCGTTTTGTGTTACCGAGGTGTGGTGTTTGCGTTGGAATTTAAGGTTGGCGCCTTAAAGTATCAGCAAGCTGATATGCGTCAAGCACATAGCTATGCACTTGATCTGAAGAATTTTCATCGCGGCAGTCATAACAAGCCAGTCATCCCGATCCTTATCTCTACGCATTCAAGTAATAGCTCAAACCAGTTGGCTCTTGCGGCTGACCACGTAGCTAAACCGTTGTTAACTAATGGTGATGGTCTTGCTGCATTGGTTGATGATATTGCACAACAATGTAATGCCCCTATCTTTAATGCTCGCGATTGGGCTGATAGTGGCTACCTGCCAACACCGACAATAATCGAAGCAGCGCAGGCATTGTATGCTCAACATGCCGTTGAGGATATTGCAAAAACGGAAGCTGATGTAACCAATCTTGGTGTAACAAGCGACAAACTATTAGAGGTTATCCACGAGGCAAGACTCAACAAGCACAAGGTAATCTGTTTTGTTACTGGAGTTCCCGGTGCAGGTAAAACCTTGGTCGGATTGAATATCGCGAATAAGCATTCTTGGCCAGAGAATGACGAGTATGCTGTATTCCTCAGTGGTAATGGGCCACTGGTTACGGTTTTACAAGAGGCACTTACCATCGATAAAGTCAGTAGCAGCGGGGAAACTAAAGCCAGTGCTCGCAGGCAAACCTCGCAGTTTATTCAAAATATACATAGATTTAGAGACGAAGCTCTTGATGGCAGCAAGCCGCCTGAGCAGGTCGTTATTTTTGATGAAGCGCAAAGGGCTTGGAATGCGGAGCAAGCATCAAAGTTTATGAAATCAAAGCGCAAGCTAGATGATTTTGATGAGTCAGAACCAGAATTTCTTATTGAGGTTATGGATCGCCATGATGACTGGGCGGTTATCATTGCCTTGATTGGTGGTGGGCAAGAAATCAATACCGGCGAAGCAGGACTCGGTGGTTGGCTTGAAGCCTTAAAGAATAGGTTTAGTCATTGGCATGTGTATTGTTCAGAGCAATTACTATCAGGTGAATACATATCTAACGGTGTCTCGCAGGAGAGTTTAGAACAAGTGAAGCAATTACCTAGTTTGCATCTAGCTACCTCAATGCGTTCATTTCGTGCTGAAACATTGTCTAGCTTTGTACATTTTGTAATTGATGGTGAAACTGATAAAGCTGTAGCTATTTCTGAATCACTGCATGAGCAATATCCGCTCTATATTACGCGGGATTTAACGTTGGCAAAGGCATGGTTAAAGAGCAAGTCTCGAGGATTGGAGAGCCGAGGTATGCTTGCTTCTTCAAATGGAATCCGTTTAAAGCCTGATGGGATTTTTGTCAAAAATCGCTTCGACCCTGTGGCATGGTTTCTGAGTCCGCAGGATGATATTCGCTCTTGCCATTTTTTAGAAGACACTGCTACTGAGTTTGATGTTCAAGGGTTAGAGCTAGATTGGTGCTTAGTTGGCTGGGATGCTGATTTTCGCTATAACGGTTCTACCTTTGAACATTGGAAATTTAAAGGTACCAAATGGCAGCAACGTAAAAAGATTGAAGATAAACGTTATCTGGAAAATGCCTACAGGGTGTTATTGACTAGAGCGCGTCAAGGTATGGTTATTTATATACCTGAAGGCAACGATGCGGACCCTACTCGTCCAACTCAGTATTATTCCGATACTTATCAGTACTTGTTAGCTTGTGGTTTTTTAGATTTGAATTGAATCCCTGTGTTGATGAAGCTAGGTTAGAATTAAAAAGGCTAAAAGCATAGCCTTTTCATCCTATTAAGACGGTTACTTAGTGCTTCAAAGTATTATTCTAAGTTTTGAATTTGCTCTCTCATCTGCTCAATTAACACTTTAAGCTCTACCGCGGCTTGAGTGATTTCTGAGTTAATAGACTTAGACGCTAAAGTATTCGCTTCGCGGTTAAACTCTTGCATCATAAAGTCTAAACGTCGGCCACAGGCGCCGCCTTTTTTGATGATTTTTAGGGTTTCTGTTACGTGTGAGTCAAGGCGATCTAATTCTTCGGCGACATCAACTTTTTGTGCCACCATTATCATTTCTAATTCAATGCGTTGCGGCTCTAACTCGTCTTTTACTTCGGCTAGGCGATTGGTCAAACGGTCACGCTGCCATTGCATTACTGCGGGCATTTGTTCGCGCACAAAAGCCACTTGCTCGGTAATTTTATCGAGGCGAGTGGTAATCATGGTGGCAGTGTTTGCCCCTTCGCTGGCGCGGCTTTCGATGAATGCCGTTAGGGCTTCTTGCCAGCCGGCTAATAACTCTTTGCTAATCGCGTCGGCGTCTTGCTCTGGGGTTTCCATTACGCCTGGCCAGCGCAGCACATCTAGCGGGTTAATTTGCCCACCCGCTTGCTGCTGTACCCATTCGGCATTTTTAATCAGTTGCTCAGCTAAAGCTTGGTTGAGTTGCAGCTCGCCGCGGTTGGCTTGGTCTGCTTCAAAACGCAGGTTACATTCAACTTTACCGCGCTGTAGGGCTTTTCTAATTTTGTCACGCAATACCGGCTCTAGGGCGCGAAACTGTTCTGGCATGCGCCAGTAGGTTTCAAGGTAGCGTTGGTTTACGCTGCGAATTTCCCATGTTGCACTGCCCCAATCGCCTTTGATTTGGTGGCGTGCGTAGCCTGTCATGCTGTGAATCATAATTGATAGCCTTTGATAAATTTGCTCGATTATAGCGGCTAATAGGCGCTTAGTCAGTCTAGGCGTGACCAAGTGCGACAAAAGCCTATATAATAGCCGCGAATTTTAAATTACAGGGTTATTACCATGCGTCCGAACGGAAGAGCTGTTGAACAAATGCGTCCAATTACTATTACTCGAAACTACACGGCACATGCTGAAGGTTCGGTTTTGGTCGAATTTGGCGATACCAAAGTGCTATGTAATGCCTCGGTAGACGACGGTGTGCCACGTTTCTTAAAAGGTAAAGGCCAAGGCTGGATTACCGCTGAATATGGCATGTTGCCGCGTTCTACTCACAGCCGCATGGGCCGCGAAGCTGCTCGTGGTAAGCAAAGTGGCCGTACCCAAGAAATCCAACGCTTAATTGGTCGCTCGTTACGCGCAGCTGTTGATTTAGAAGCCTTAGGCGAATACACCATCGTAGTAGATTGTGACGTGATTCAAGCGGATGGCGGTACACGTACAGCGGCTATTACTGGTGCATGTGTTGCCTTGCAAGACGCTATTTGGTGGATGATTGAGCAGAAGAAATTAAAAGTAAGCCCACTCAAGCAGCTTATTGCTGCGGTATCGGTAGGCGTGGTGGGTGGTGAGGTTGTTTGTGACCTTGAGTACACCGAAGATAGCGTAGCTGAAACCGATATGAATGTTGTGATGTGTGAAGACGGCAACATGATTGAAGTACAAGGTACTGCCGAAGGCGCACCATTTAGCCATGAAGAGCTGCTTGAGATGTTAGCCTTTGCCAAAGAAGGTATTAGCCAAATCAATACTGCCCAGCGCGAAGCCCTATCTAAGTAATTGAGAGAGAAAGATGAAAGCTTATCAACGTGAGTTTATTGAATTTGCTTTAGCCAAAGGCGTATTAAAGTTTGGCGAATTTACCTTAAAGTCTGGCCGCACTAGCCCCTACTTTTTTAATGCGGGTTTGTTTAATACAGGCCGTGATTTAAACCGTTTAGGTAAGTTTTACGCGGCGGCTTTGCAAGATTCAAATATTGATTATGACTTGGTATTTGGCCCAGCGTACAAAGGTATTCCTATTGCTACTACCACGGTGGTTGCTTTAGATGAGCACCACGGCAAAGACGTACCTTACTGCTTTAACCGTAAAGAAGCGAAAACTCACGGTGAAGGTGGCAGCTTGGTAGGCTCTGAGTTGGCCGGTAAAATAATGTTGGTTGATGACGTTATTACTGCCGGTACGGCGATTCGTGAATCTATGGACATTATCAATGCCCATAACGCTGAGTTAGCTGGTGTTTTGATTGCCTTAGATCGCCAAGAAAAAGGCAAAGGCGAGTTGTCGGCGATTCAAGAAGTAGAGCGCGACTACAGCGCTACGGTGATCTCTATTGTTAAGTTAGCCGATTTAATCACCTACTTAGAAGAGCAAGGCGATAATCAAACCGCACTGGCTGCGGTAAGCGCTTACCGAGAGCAATACGGTATTGCGTAGTATTTATAATATCTAACACCAAGGCGGCTTTTAAAGCCGCCTTTTTTTGGCCAAAATGCGGTAATTATCACCCGCTATATTGATGCTTTTGTTTTTAATAGATAGAGTAGCGAGGCTTAGGGTTAATAACCCTGTATTTTCGGAAATTGCATGTAATTCAGAGAACTAAGGAAGTCTCATGTCTGTTGAACTCAATGCCACAAAAACTCAAATCTCACTGCTCGTTTCAAACGCCTTAACCGCCATTAAAAACCGCAGCACCGACTCTCAGTGGGAGCAAAAAGTAAAAACGGCTGCTGATAAGCTTGCCCACTTAAGCAAAACAATTAAAAGCTCAAAGAGCAATGCGCTTTTTTTTGGTAAAGCTCAAGAAAGAGCCGCAGCACCACAGCATCGTTTTAGCGCTAGGCAATCAACTAACAGTAAAGTTGCCAATATGAATGGCTTAGAAGACGCGGTTAATAGTGCGATGAAAAAGATAGGTAAACAGCTTAAGGATGAATCGATTAAGTCGCCTTTTAAAGACAAAAAAGCGTATGAGTTAATGGATATGCTGGCCGGTGAAGTCAGTTCTTACGACAAACTACTTAGCTCCTTAGATAGCTTGGCGAAAACTGCCGCTAAAACCACGACAACTAGTAACGCAGTGGTGATTCAAAACAACACTATGCTATTAAAAACGCAGGGTGTTAATGGGCCAAGCATACTCATGTTAGCGGCACTGTCGTTACGCGTAGTGGCGATGATGTTGGCCACCAAGCAAAAGTAGTCATGCCGCGAGTGCGAGCTTTAAAGCTGTTCGGCGCAAGCTTAAACAGCTTTGAAGTGCTTATGAGTGCTCGTTTTCTCTGCTTGCCATACGCGCTCCCACTAAACTCGCTACCAGTATAGCCATATAGAATTGACCAAAGATCGCTTCGCTGTAAGTGAAAAATCGACTAATGGGCGTATTAGGAGTGATTTCGCCATATCCTAGGGTGGTTAGTGTAACAAAGCTGAAGTAAATGAAGTCAGTCATTTGGGTGCTCCAGTGCTCGGTGGGCACGCCATTAAAGGCATCGTTAAACCAAAAATTAAGTATGGTATACAAGTGCGCCCAGCCTAGGCCTATCAGTAAAAAGATACAGATAGCCCCAACGATTTTATTGCTGTCGATATTGCCGGTAAACAGCACTTGCTTTAAGGCTGTCCACGTTGTCATCACTAAAAAGCAGAATACGATGCTTAGATACAAGCTCACTAAGCCTTCAGCCTCAAACCAATAGCTAAAAAAGGCCAAGGTAGTACTGGTGAGCAAAAATCCTAAACCAGTTACATACCAAAGTCGTTTGCCTTTGGCTTGCCACACTCCTGCTGCTAGCACTAATACCATGGCGATTTGCAGAAACTTAAAACCATCGCCTTGCCAAAATTGGTCAAGACAAGCCGCCAAAAAAATATAGCCAACAAGCGCAATAGTAAGAAAATAGAAGTTGTTTTTGTCGCTCCATTCTATGAGCTTTTTCATCTTGTTAACCTAATATCAGTGGTTTAAAGAGTAACTTAGCAAATTTATTCCATCGCCGCTTACTAATTAAGTGCTGTATAAAGTTTGTTCTTGCTCGCAACATTAGGGTTTGGCGCTTCATCTGTTTGATGTAAATCAAGCCAACTTGTCTTAAGCAAAACGAAAGTGTTTTGTGGCTCTACTATAGTAAGTATCAAGGCTTAACTAGAGAGCGAAAGATGCGATTTAATCAACTTAATTTATTGCTCGAACATTTTGTAAGTTGCCGTGAGGCGATGCAAGCCATGTATCGACGATTAGAGCTTAATGCTGATTCTGAGCGAGTACGTATGCTGCTCAATTATTTGCAGCATCAAGAGCGAGAAAACGCCGCTCATTTACAAGAGTTTATTAGCCAAGCGAAACCAGAATTACTAGACACCTGGACAGATATTCGCGTAGAGCAAGATGTGTTAGACAAGGTTGCAAAGCTAAGCAAGCCCGCCAATATGAGCAGTGATGATGTGAGTGCGCTGGCGCTAGAGTTAAGTGAACAGTCTTTAAGCTTGTTACGTTTAGCTAAAGACGAGCTCACTATGCTGGGCGCGCGGCAGTTTTTAGCTAACTTGATTGAGCACCAAGAAAAACGCCAGCAGCAAATGGTGCATGCTACTCATCGCTTAGACGATATTTAGCGGCATAATGTAGTAAATAAAAAGCACAGCCTAGGCTGTGCTTTTTATTTGGAGAAGAGTGCCGCTTAGCTGGCTACTTTTTCCAAATGTATATCCATTTGTGGGAACGGAATCTCGATACCTGCATTGTCTAATGCTACTTTGATGTTTTCATTTAAATCAAAGTACACACCCCAGTAATCAGCACTGTTTACCCATGGGCGAACTACTAAGTTTACTGAGCTGTCAGCCAGTTCAGACACACCAATAGTGATGTCTGGATCTTTAAGTACGCGTGAATCTGCTTCACATACTTCACGTAAAATGGCTTTGGTTTTAGCCAAATCGGCGTTATAGCTAACACCAACAACCAAATCTACACGGCGAGTTGGATGAGTAGAGTAATTAACAATATTACCACCCAATACAGAACCGTTTGGTACCACAACTTGCTTGTTATCTGGCGTTTTTAATACCGTAGTAAAAATTTGCACTGAAGCAACAGAACCAGAAGTACCGGCAATTTCTACGTAGTCACCCGCTTTGAATGGGCGGAAACCAATAATTAGCACGCCGGCAGCAAAGTTAGACAGTGAACCTTGTAGTGCCAAACCAACGGCTAAACCAGCGGCACCAATAATGGCAACAAAAGAAGCGGTTTGAATACCAATGCGCGATAGCGCTGCAATGATAACAAAAGCAACAATCACGTATTTCACCATTGAGCCAACAAAATGGCTAATGGTTGAGTCGAGGTTGCGGGCGTTCATTAGTTTTTCTACGCTAGACGCCATTACGCGCGCTACGATCATACCAACAAACAGAACAACAATAGCGGCAGCAATATTAATTGCGTATTGCATTAGCAAGTCTTGGTTGTTTTCCAACCAGCTTGTGCCTTGATTTAGTACGTCCATGTTTTTAGACCTATTAGTGTTAAAAGTTGCTACAAATTTAGCAGCTTTTTGATTACAAACAAGTGTCTAATTTTTTTACAGAAAGCACAAAGTACGCCCAGCATCAGATGCATGGGCGCAATGTTTTGAACGCGGGTTTAACCTTGAATCAACTGTTGCTTCAAAAAGCCCCAGTGAGTATCAAATTGTGCGGTGGGTTCAAGTTTAAATTCACTGCGAACATACTGGCTAATTCGGCCTTCGGTATA
Source organism: Agarivorans sp. 1_MG-2023 (assembly GCF_030548385.1). NCBI lineage: Bacteria > Pseudomonadati > Pseudomonadota > Gammaproteobacteria > Alteromonadales > Alteromonadaceae > Agarivorans > Agarivorans sp. 1_MG-2023. The sequence goes on from NZ_JAUOSJ010000007.1 coordinate 156,899, forward strand.
AGCCAGCAATAAGGTGGCTAGGCTGTTTTCTTCAATTAAAAAACCTTGGCCTTCGCGCAGGCGGCGTTCGCGCAATACCTGTTTTAGCTGCACTTCTATTTTTTCAAATAAAATACTCACACGAGCGCGTAAACGTTCGTGCTCACCTTGTAGGGCGTCGCCAGTTAAAATACGGCTTAAGCCTGGGTTACGCTCGGCAAACCCGAGTAACAACATAAGAATATGCTGACAACGGTTAAGCGTGTCTTTTTGCTCTTCTTGAATCAGATTAATGCGTGACAATAAAGTTTCTTCTATAAACTCTATTAACCCTTCAAACATGCGTGCTTTGCTTGGAAAGTGGCGATAAAGCGCGGCTTCCGATACACCGACTTCTTTAGCCAAACTGGCTGTGGTGATGCGTTGTCCGTGGCTGGTTTCTAACATGCGCGCAAGCGCCTGCAGAATTTGTTCGCGGCGATTGCTTTTTGGTTTTCCCGCCATTTTTATTGTAATCCTTTTTATTAGTCTATTAGCGTACTACTTGATAACCGTTTATTGGGTGCCCGAATGGCCAAAGCCACCTTCGCCGCGCTGGCTGGCGGTAAAGTCTTCTACTATTTCAAAGCTAGCTTGTACCACGGGTACAAAAACTAACTGGGCGATGCGCTCGCCGGGTTCAATAGTAAAAGTGCTTTGTCCGCGGTTCCAGCAAGACACCATTAATTGTCCTTGGTAATCTGAGTCGATAAGTCCGACGAGGTTACCCAGTACAATACCGTGTTTATGGCCAAGGCCAGAACGCGGTAAAATGGTGGCTGCAAGCGTAGGGTCTGCAATATGAATCGCAAGGCCGGTAGGTATTAGCTCGGTTTGACCGGGGGCTAATGTTACGGCTTGGTCTAGGCAGGCGCGTAAGTCCATGCCGGCCGAGCCTGGCGTTGCATATTCTGGCATTGGAAAGGTAGTGCCAATTCTTTGGTCTAGTATTTTTAGTGCTATTTGGGTCATTTTTTTATTTTGATTATTGTGCAGCGTACTGCTTGGCAACCAGTGCCAGTAATTGTTGTGCCAGTGCCGATTTATCAGCGAGGTCTAATTGCTGATGGCCGGTTGGCCAAAATACCGTTAGGGCATTTTGTTCACTATTAAAACCTTGTTCAGGTTTTGATACGTCATTGGCGGCGATCATATCTAAATTCTTTCGCGCCATTTTATCTTGTGCATAGTGGCTAACATTTTGGGTTTCTGCCGCAAAACCTACCGTGAAAGGTTTTTTGGCTAAACGTGCAATGGTGGCCACAATATCTGGGTTTTTCACCAAACGTAATTGCATCTCGTCGCTTTCATCGGTTTTCTTGATTTTTTGCTCGGCCACGTCAGCAACGCGGTAGTCGGCGACCGCTGCACAGGCGATGAAAATGTCACATTGGGCAGCGTGTTCAAGTGTTGCGTCTAGCATTTCTTGTGCGGTATTGACTGCCACTTTCTCTACGCCCTGTGGCGTAGCAAGATTAACTGGACCAGATACCAAGGTTACACTGGCACCGAGTTGTTTGGCGGCTTCGGCTAAAGCAAAGCCCATTTTACCCGAGCTGTGATTGCTAATGTAGCGCACTGGGTCAATGGCTTCGCGAGTTGGGCCAGCAGTAATCATTACATTGACGCCATTTAGCACTGGAGGTGCTTTGGGAGCAAACATGGCTTGTACGTTCGCCAATAACTGAGCGGGCTCTAGCATTCTCCCTGGGCCTACATCACCACAAGCTTGCTCGCCTTGAGCTGGGCCCCAAATGGGCACGCCGCGTTGCTTGAGAAGGCTTAAATTGGCTTGGGTCGCCATCGCTTGATACATTTGTTGATTCATTGCTGGAGCAATCACAATCGGGGCATCTGTAGCAAGGAGCAATGTACTGACTAAATCGTCGGCTAAACCATGACTAAATTTGGCAATGCTATTTGCCGTGGCGGGCGCCATCAATACTAAATCTGGCCATTTGGCATAGGCTATATGACCCATTGAGGCTTCTTGAGCGGGGTCTACCACTTCTTGCCCCACCGGTTCGCCAGATACCGCTTGCAAGGTTAACGGAGTAATAAAGCTGGTGGCGTGGTTAGTCATTACCACTTTTACTTCTGCGCCCTGCTCTTTTAAGCGACGCACAAGCTCTGGCATTTTATACGCTGCAATACCGCCGGTTATGGCGAGCAGGATCTTCTTTCCCGTTAACATGCTGATACCGAAATATTAATCACCGTTTGATATCGGCAAGCCTATCACAAAACTTAAGATCTCCGCATACACAAGGTGGCAGTTTCGACTACGCTTATTTTTACTGATTCATCTGTTATTACTATTTTATGGCAATAAGTGATTGGCCCGCCGAACAACGTCCTAGAGAAAAGCTATTAAACCAAGGTGCAGAGAGTTTAAGTGATGCTGAATTACTGGCGATTTTTTTGCGCGTAGGGTGTGTGGGATTAGATGCAGTGAGTTTGGCGCAGCATTTACTCACTCAATTTGGCTCCTTAAGAAAAGTATTAGCAGCTGATCAACAGCAGTTTTGTGCCGAACGCGGTATGGGTAGTGCAAAATATGCGCAATTACATGCCAGCATAGAAATGAGTCGGCGGTATTTGTTGGCCGAGATTAGTGAAAATAGTGTGCTGAATACTGCTGAATCGGCAAAAAACTACCTTTCTATGGAATTATCTCACCATCAACGTGAAGTATTTGCGATATTGCTTTTGGATAATCAGCATCGGGTGTTACAATTCGCGCCGCTATTTTTCGGAACGATTGATGCCGCCAGTGTTTATCCACGGGTGGTGGTACAGCGGGTATTAGAAAAAAATGCCGCTGCAGTAATATTTGCCCATAATCATCCCTCGGGTGTGGCCGAACCAAGTTTGGCCGATAAGCAAATAACTACTAAATTAATCAAGGCTTTAGAGCTAATCGATGTTCGAGTTTTAGACCATGTAGTGGTCGGCTGTGGAGAGACTGTGTCTTTCGCCGAGCGCGGTTGGATCTGATCTTTGTTCAATTTTTAGTTGATCTAGGGTTCTATTTCCTGTATAAAATGCGGCCTTTCTGTCGTCCCGGGCGACGGCCTAACGGGGCATGAACAGATGCTCGAGCAGAAGTACATATTTGGAGAAGACTGACATGTCTAGAGTATGCCAAGTTACTGGTAAAAAACCAGCTGTTGGTAACAACGTATCGCACGCAAAAAACCGCACTCGTCGTCGTTTTTTGCCTAATCTACAATCTCACCGTTTTTGGGTAGAGACTGAGAAGCGTTTTGTTAAATTACGCGTATCTACTAAAGGTATGCGCATCATCGACAAGAAAGGTATCGACGCTATTTTAGCTGAGATGCGTGGTCGTGGTGAGAAGGTATAAGGAGCTAAATAATGGCTAAAGGTATTCGCGAGAAAATTCGTTTGAACTCATCAGCTGGCACTGGTCACTTCTACACCACTGATAAGAACAAACGTAACATGCCTGAGAAAATGGAAATCAAAAAATTTGATCCTGTTGTTCGTCAGCACGTTATGTACAAAGAAGGCAAAATCAAATAGATTTTGGCTCTTATGTAAAAAAGCTCAGCTTAGGCTGGGCTTTTTTTTGGCCTTTTTTTAGTGCTTTGCAGGCTTGCTTGCCCTTTACTCAACAATTACTTCGCGCTTATGATGAAGTGAGAAAGGGAGATGTGCGATGAAAATGAGCCGCCGTGGCTGGAACAACATCATAATATTTGCTGTTGCCTCAATGATTTTGATTTTTAAGTACGTAGAGTTAAACAATCAGCAATCGGAGTCTGAACAGCAACTTGCTGGCCAGCTATTGCCTCAAGGCGCGACCATACTTCGCATAGAGCTGCCAGAGTTGGTGATTGAGCGAGTGGGCACCCAATGGCGTAGTGAGCCGCCTACAGAGCGCTCTATTGCGGTGATAGATGCTTGGTTACATATCACCCTAGAGCCATGGCAAAACGCCTTAGGTGGCGCCGCGAGTAGCCAAGGCGTACATATTTACCTTGCCAATTCGGCTGCTCCTATCGAGTTAACCTTATTTGAGTTAGGCCACCAACGTTGGCTGACTAATTGGCAAGGCCAACTATTGAGCCTTGACGAAGACAGCTACCACGCCCTTTTTCCTACTACGAGTTTATAAACATGCCTGAGTTACCCGAGGTTGAAACCAGCCGACGCGGCATTGCCCCGCATATCGAGCAGCAGGTTATTAGTGAGATCATTGTGCGCCAAGCTAAATTGCGTTGGCCGGTGCCTGAGCTTATCCAGTGCTGTGTAGGCTTGAAAGTATTGGCGGTAACACGCCGCGCTAAATACTTGCTGATTGAAACTCAAGCTGGCCACATTATTATTCACCTTGGTATGTCTGGTAGCTTGCGCATTGTAGATAGCGGTTTGGTCGCTGAAAAACACGATCATGTTGATATTGTATTGGCCAGTGGTAAAGCGCTTCGTTTGAACGACCCTCGCCGCTTTGGCTGTGTATTGTTTAGCCAGTTGCCTATCGAGCAGCATAATTTGTTGGTTAATTTAGGGCCAGAGCCTTTAACCGATGAATTTACTTTTGAGCATTTGGCTGTGCACGCGGCTAAACGTAGCGTAGCGGTTAAGCAGTTTATTATGGATAACAAAGTGGTGGTGGGTGTAGGGAATATCTACGCCAACGAAGCATTGTTTAGAACCGGTATTCATCCAAAACGCGCTGCCAACAAAGTCAGTAAAGTGCGTTTAGAGTTGCTCACCGACAACATTAAGCAAGTATTAGCCGAGGCGATTGAGCAAGGTGGGACGAGTTTAAAAGATTTTACCAACGCTGACGGTAAGCCCGGTTATTTTAAGCAGACATTGGCGGTATATGGCCGTGAGGGCGAGGCTTGTGATAGTTGTGGAGAGTTAATTAAGGCACTACGCATTGGTCAGCGTAATACCTTTTATTGTCCGCATTGCCAGCGTTAACTCGCAGCAAGTTTAGCGCTGACAGCTTGAGCAACTTGTGGTGATACAAAGCGTTCAATATCGCCACCGTGTTTAGCTACTTCTTTAATCAAGCTCGATGAAATAAACGAAACTCCTTCGCCTGGGGTTAAAAATACGCTTTCTAGGTTTGGGTCTAACTGGCGGTTCATATCTGCTAGTTGCATTTCATACTCAAAATCTGAGCCGGTACGCAAGCCACGCAGCAATACGTTCGCATCTTGTTTTTTGGCTAAATCAACCAATAAGCCAGTAAAACCAATCACTTCAACATTATTTGCTTTGGTTACGGTTTGTTCCAACAACGCTACCCGTTCTTCTAAACTAAACAGTGGTTGTTTGCTAGGGCTGGCGGCCACTGCCACAATCACTTTGTCGAACATTTTTGCAGCGCGCTTAATTAAATCACTATGGCCATTGGTTACAGGATCAAAGGTGCCAGGATAGATAACCCGAGTTGTCATGAGTATTTGCCAAAAATTAATGTTAGCTGGATTATAACCCGCTCAATCGATTGGGGAAAATTCTTGAGCATACCTGCAAGATTGGTCACAATGCGCAAGCTTGGTCATTAGGGTAAAAAAATGCAAAAACTGTTGGTAGTGCGGAACGATAAAATAGGCGACTTCATGTTGGCATGGCCCAGTTTCGCTTTACTGAAAAACTCTCTACCCAATTGCGAAATTAGTGCTTTGGTGCCTAGTTATACGGCACCTTTGGCAGAGTTATGTCCCTGGATCGATAAGGTGATCATTGACTGTGGAGCAGAGGCTGATGGCCAGGCTCAAGCAAGCTTGTTACAGCAGGTTAAACAGCAGCAGTTTGATGGTTACTTGTGTTTATTCTCGACTATGCGCAATGCTTGGCTAGGTGCACGAGCGGGTATTAAGCACCGTTGCGCACCCGCCACTAAGTTGGCTCAGTTCTTATTTACTCAGCGAGTAAAACAGCGCCGCTCTCAATCACGTAAACCTGAATTTGAGTATAATCTCGATTTAGCCAAGGCTTTTTTAGCGAAACACCAAATCGACGCTAAAGCCTTAGACGCCCCTTTCTTGTCTTTTTCGCCCGCACAGACAGAGGCGCGTAAAAATAGCGAATTTACCGGCTCGCAGCCTATGGTGATGGTACACATTGGCAGTGGCGGCTCAGCCAATAATTTAAGCGTGGAGCAGTATTTTAGCTTAATTGATTGCTTAGCTAAGCTTAATTTAGACCTACACTTTGTGATTACCGCTGGCCCCGGAGAGTTGGTAGCAGCGCAAGATTTGGTGAATCAATTGGCAAAAGCCGAAGTCTCACATCAGCTGTACTTTTCTGAAGAAGGCCTCACTACCTTTTGTGAAGTATTGGCTTGCGCAGATATGTTTATTGCTGGCTCCACGGGTCCACTGCATATCGCAGGTGCGTTAGATGTACCCACGGTAGGTTTTTTCCCTAGTAGACGCAGCGCCACACCGTTGCGCTGGCAACCACTTAATAGTGCTGGTCGGCATATTTCATTTTCTCCACCTGCTGGTGAGCTAACTCAAGAAGACATGAGTTTAATTAATGTGAGTGATTCAGCAGTGAAAATTAATCTTTGGTGGCAAAAGCTACACGCTAATGATCCGGTAGAATAAATCGATGAGCATAACTAAAAAAATTCGCACCGCGTTACGCCAGTTTGACGGTAAACGCCGGGAAAAGTCTATTGGTCTAGAGGTATGGTTTCTAAAATTACTTGGCGGACAAAAAGGCCGTAGTTCAACGCTGTTGAAACCTGCAGAGGTTAAACGAGTTCTAATTATTCGCAATAATAAGCGAATTGGTAATATGTTTTTCTTACTGCCGTTCGTCAATCAAGTGAAATCTTTGTATCCTAGCGCAGAAGTTGAGTTAATTTTAAGTGATCCTTGGCAAGGTTCAATTTTTGAGAATTTAGGGCTTAGTCAGATTCACTTTTCTCAGTTTGGTTTGAGAACCATACCTGCATTCTTTAGTTCAATAAAAGCGCTAAGAAAAAAGCCCTACGATTTGATTTTATTGCCTTATGGAGGCTCAAGTGATCGAATTGTCGCCTCAATGATTGAAAGTAAAAACGTAGTTGCTTTTTATGGGCGTGCGGATGCTGCAGTATGTAGTCATACGTTCAAGTATCAAGGTCGATATTCCCACTTTGCGTTAAGTTGTATGGAGTTGCTAGAGCAGCTGCACGACGCTGAGCCTAGTGATTATTATGCTCGCTTAGTGTTAAGCGATGTGGAACAACAGCAAGCGCGAGACCAGCTAGTTGAGTTGATAGGTGAAGATAATAGTAAACCTTGCCTAGCTTATTTTAGGGGCGCACGTGGTGCGAAGGTAATTGCCGATCAAGATTGGCAAACTCTTTTGGACAAGTTTAAGCAACATTATGGCAATCAAGTTAATGTTATCGAAATTCTCAGCCCGGATGTAGTGAAGCCACTAACAGATGCTGACTTTACTTATTCAAATGGCGATTTGAGAAAACTTGCTGCTTTTTTACAACAAGTTCCCTTGTTTTTCTGTGGTGATACTGGTCCTTTGCATTTAGCCAGTTCAGCAGGCGCGCATTGTGTGGGCTTATTTACGGTAACTAATATTGCCCAATACGGCTGTTTAGGAGAGCACGCAGTGAACCTAAGTGATTTAGCGGCGATTAACGCCGCTGAACTTTTGGCCGAACTGGGCCTAGAATAAGTTACTTTCGGTAATGACTATCGTGTTGCCTCGCCCATAAATCAGCGTATTTTACAAAGGTAGAATGGGCTGATAATACAGCGATCAAAAAGCCTGCCTTACCATCTAAAAAGCCACGTTTGAGTAAGTACATTTTGGCAAAACAGCCAATGGCATGTAACACTCCTTGGCCTAAGGTAACACGTTTACCTCGCGCCTCTCGTTGGTCGGCCCAAGCCTTGGCGTAGCCGGCTGACTTCACTAGGTAGTGCTCAATGTTGCGATAGGAGAAGTGCAGGATATCGCCATCTAACTCAGCCACTTGCGTACCCTCTGGCACAATGACGGATTCATGCACTAGGTTGTCGTTGTAAGTGGTGAGTTCACGCGGGTATAAGCGCACGTGGCGGTAATACCACCCGGAATGTTTAAGAAAACGGCCAAATACCCAGGTCAATTCGTTAAGGTTAAACACGGTATCGGCAGGTGGGTTTTCTAGCATTTGTTCGATATTTTCACGCAAGGTGTGGTCGATGCGCTCATCGGCATCTACCGCAAGAATCCAATCACTGGTGGCGTAGCTCTGCGCTAATTGTTTTTGTTTGCCAAAACCTGGCCACTCAGTATTGCTATATACGTCTTGAGTATATTGTTTAGCGAGCTCTAAGGTGCCATCGGTACTGCCAGAATCCACCACGACTATTTGGTCAACCCAACTTAGGCTTTCTAAGCAATCTTTAAGGCTGTCTTGTTCATTTTTAGTGATGATAATAGCGCTAATGCTGGTTTTGTTTACGCTCATAACTGTTGCTCTTGTTTAATCGTCTCAAACATCTCGATAACGGCATCGAGCGTAATATGTTGCATGGCGTTTGGGTCTTTTAATCGGCTACGCCAATTAAGTTGATCGGCGGCCTTACCCTGCTCTTGCTCGATAAGTTGCTGCCATACACTCACCACATAGTGCCGATAATGATAAGGTCCAGTGCGTTGCGGGTTATGATGGGCATACAAACCTAACACGGGGGTGTTCACCGCTACCGCCATATGTGCCGGTCCAGTATCTGGAGATATTAGCAGATCTGCCTGCGCGATAAGGGCCCAAAGTTGACTTAATGAGGTTTGCCCACACAGGTTATTGAGTTGTTGATTACAGGCTTGATTAATGTGTTCGGCAAGTGCCACTTCACTTTTAGTAGGGCTACCAATTAAGCTGACTTGAAAGCCTTGCTGTAGGGCGTGTTGGGCAATACCTACATAACCTTCAAGAGTCCAATTTTTATAGGATTTACTGGCTGCTGCACATATAAGTATATGTTTACCTTTATCGTTACCTTGAATGTTAAGTAAGTCTTGAGCGAACTCAATATCTTGCTTGCTCAAAGGAACCTGCCAATGCACTGGCTTGGGAGCAATATCTAGCTGCGAAAGAAACTGCAAGAAGCCATCCAATACATGAGGGGAGCTGGCGGGTAAGACTTTTTCGTTGGTGAACAACCATTGGCCGTCTTTAGCTCGGCTTTTATCAAAACCAATACGCCTTTTGGCCTTGATACAGCAACTCACCAAACTGGATCTTAGTGCTGCTTGCATGTGCCATAAGATATCAAATTGCTGATTCGCTAGTTGTCGCCTTAACGCGAGTAAACCTTTCAGGCCTTGTTTTTTGTCGTAAACCACAACTGTAATGTCGCTATACAGTGCGAGTAGTTGTGCCTCAGCTTTGCCGCAGATCCAGGTTACTTCTACCTGTGGAAGAGCTTGTTGAAGCTGCTGCACTACTGCAAGCGCATTACATACATCCCCAATGGCGGATAAGCGCAGGATGCAAATTTTCAAGGCAGGCTGGTTTGTTGTCATTTTGCTAAAAGTGGCGGATTTTCTTAAGTATTATGCTTTTTGCGGTGCGCGATGTAAAATTGTTGGGATTTGTTTCACAAGCGAAAACTATGCAGATTGAAAAACAAAAAACTCCCGACGGCTGGCTATTCTATAACTCTACCGTGTGGCAACAAGTAAGCGATGCTTATTTTGAAGCGCGCCATTGGCAGCAAAATAGAGCGGTAGTGGGCCAAGCAATTGGTAGAGGTAAAACCTTGTTTTTCCGTTTTGAGCATCGAGAGTTTGTACTGCGCCATTACCACCGTGGTGGTTTAGTCTCTAAGCTGAGCAACGATCGTTATTTTTATTCCAGCTTGCATAGAAGCCGAGTGTGGAAAGAATTTGCCTTGCTGATGAAATTACAAGCGCTGGAGTTGCCTGCTCCGGTGCCTGTTGCGGGTAGAGTAAAGCGCACTGGCTTAACTTTTCAGGCCGATCTTATTCTTGAGCGGATTAGTGGTGCAAGAGATTTAGCGCAGATGCTGAGTGAGCGACGTTTACCATTAAGCTTATGGCAAAAAATAGGCGAGACCATTGCATTGTTTCATCGCTCTGGGGTTTATCACGCCGATCTCAATCTGCGTAATATTATGGTCGATGATCAGCAAAAGGTATGGTTAATCGATTTTGATAATGGTCGACTGTGCCGGCCGCGTAAAAAATGGCAACAGGCTAACATTGCTCGCTTTTATCGCTCATTGGAGAAAGAGCAGGCTAAGCCGGGCTATTGCCATTGGTTAGAGTCTGATTGGCAGCACCTGCTAGCAGCTTATAAACAAGCGCTTTAATGATTAAGCAAGGCATCTAAACTACGCGCTAACGCTCCTTGGTTTTGTTTAACAATGCCAAGGCCTGCCTCTCCCGCTTTTTTTCGAGCGTTTTCATCACTGAGCCATGCTTTAATCCAATTGGCCAGCTGTTCGTTGTCAGCGCTTAGTTTTAAGGCGCCACAAGCTTGTAGTTGTTGGCTGATATCAGAGAAATTGAAGTCATATTCACCTGCCACACAAGGCAAGCACATGGCTGCGGCTTCCAAGTAATTGTGGCCGCCTATTTTTACTAGTGAGCCACCAATAAATGCTGTATCAGCACAACCATACATCAGCATCATTTCACCCATGGTGTCGGCTAAATACACTGTTTGATTAGAATTGGGGACTTGCTGCAGGCTACGTCGAGCGAAAGATAGCTCTCGGGCTGCGATTAGCTCTGCCACTTGATCAAAGCGTTCTGGGTGGCGAGGCACTAAAATGAGCAAACTATCGGGCAATTGCTTGCGAACTTGTTGCATCACGTCGAGAACAAGCTCGTCTTCACCCTTATGGGTACTAGCCGCTATCCATACTAAACGCTCAGCGAATAAGCTTTTGCGAGTATCAGCCGCTTGCTGTATTAGGGAGTCAGTAGCAGGTAAGTCATACTTGATAGAGCCACTGACTTGCAGATTTGCAGCCGCAACGCCCAATTGATTAAAGCGCTGGGCATCATCTTGGTGTTGGGCTAATACCAAACTAAGTTTCGCGAACAAGCGCTGACTAAAACCTGAAAAACGTAAATAGCGTTTGCAAGAGCGCTCCGACATGCGTGCATTGACTAATGACACCGGAATACGATGTTGCTGACACACGCTTAGCCAGTTCGGCCAAAGCTCGGTTTCCATAACCCAGAGCTTTTTAGGCTGATTTTTGTGGATAAAAAGCTTGATGCATGGCCATAAATCAAAAGGCGCGTAGCGATGAGTTATTAGCTCACCTAGCTTAGCGGAAACTTGCTCCGCACCCGTTGCAGTGGTGGTGGTAACAAGAATATGTAACGCTGGGTGTTGTTGTTTCAGTTGTTTAATTAACGGTGTAGCGGCAATGACTTCCCCGACAGAAACGGCATGGAACCACAGGTCGACATTGCTAACTTTTTTACCAAAACCAAAATGCTCAACCCAGCGTTTACCTACATTAGGTTTGCCCGCTTTTGGCCAGTAGAGCTTGTACATAGCAATTGGAAGAAAGGCGAAAAGTAAAAGCTGGTAGAGGATAAAGAGAATCAAAATAAAATAAAGTGAGTGGTTAATAGGCTGAGTTTAGCACCTAAAACTTGCTAAAGGTTAGTAGTTTACTTTGAAGCTGGTAATATTGTAGGTGATGTTACTTCCAAAAGTGAAAGCACGTGAAAGTTATGATTATTCGAGCTGGAGCATTAGGTGATACTGTTTTCGCTACAGCGATTGTTGATGCCTTGCATACCCAGTTTAAACAAGCCCTTTCGGTTGATTGGTTAGGCACTTCTTTGGCCGTGGGCTTATTTAAAGAAGATCCTATTATCAGCAAAGTCTTTGTATTGAATAGGCGAAAACTTCCTATTTGGTTAAGCAAAGAGAAAAGGAGTGTTGTAGCACACTCAAGAAAGCAGCCATACGACTTGTTGATTAATCTTGAGCATTCGAAGCGATTTTCTTCCTTGTATAACGCTATTTCCGCCAGAAAAAAACTTACTGTTACAGAGGTAAAAGCAGGGCAGGTTTTAGGGCCACACGCTGTAGACAACATGCTTTCTGTCTTAGCTGGAACTGAATTCAAATACTTGGCTGCTAAGCCTAGGCTTATTGGGGCGCCTGCTACTCTTCTCAAGAAAAAGTTCGCTTTACCCGACTCATTTGTTGTGCTGCATGCCGCCAATAGTCATTCAGACAAGCAAGATTATCGAAGTTATCGCTCTTGGCCAATTGATTGCTGGTTGAGCCTTGCGAAAAGTTTGCTGCCATCGACCCATATAGTGCTAGTGGGCACCAGAGAAGAAGCGGGCTCTTTGCTTCCATTGACTTCTATAAAGCACGCTAAGCTTCATAATTTAGTTGGGGCGACAAACATTGCAGAGCTAATTGGTGTATTGGGCTTGGCGCGTGTAGTGATTACCACCGATACAGGGCCATCCCATATAGCGGCAGCAGCGGGTGCTCCAACTTTAGCGCTTTTTGGTCCTAGTGACTCAAATGAAACTGGTCCATATTCTTGTGAGACTAATGAGGTAAAAATAGCGAGTTTAAATTTAGATTGCTCGCCATGCTCTTTTACTCCTAGATTTAAGCAATGCAAACACAATAACTGTATGAAACTACTTTCAGTTGATATGGTGTTATCTCACCTTAAAGACCTTATGGATTGAAGCTTATTTTTTTATGAAGCAAATTACTGTAGTTGTAAGAGTGTTTAATCGCATAGATGATTTAGAGTGCTGCTTGAAGGTGATTAAAGGGCTTTGGAAACAAAACCATTATCATATTGTTTTAGTCAGCAATGGGAAAAAGTCAGGATTTACTGTACCAACAGCATTAGAAAATCTGGTTGATAGCCATATTTGCCTAGAAGAGAACGCTGGGCACTTAAAAGGAAATAGCCAGTTACTGCGAGCTGCGATTCCTTGTATTCCAATTGAAAGTGATTATACGGTTATTCTGGAAGCGGATACTTGGCTATTAGACGACTCGTTAATTACGAAATACTGTTCAAAAATGGAAAAGGAAGGGTCTGTTTGGTCTAGTTCCGAATGGATCTCAAATACTTGGAGCGTAGGTTTAGATTTTGCCATTATTAGCAGTGAGTATTTAAGAGATAACCCTTCTCTAGTTGATTATGGAGAGCATCCAGAAAAAACGGTTTGTAATTACTTAATGGATGATAAGCAGCATATTCTTTTCATAAACGAAAACATGCCAGTCCACCCCAGCAAAACATTTCGCACTTTATATCCGAAGTGCAATTATAGATTTAATACCTTTGTAACTTCTAAAATGGTAACTCACCATGTTGAAGAACTAGATTTTAGTTTGGAAGAGAAAAAACACTACGCCAACCTGTGTTTAGAGGAAGACTTCTTTACTGTTTCGTTAGTTCAAAACCGCCAACTCTTTCGGTTGAAGCACCGATTGATAGCTCTTTTAGTTAGGGTGTTACCCCAATCAAGCTGGTTTAAACGTAAGCGCCGTTGGCAAGGTTAGTCTATGAGATTTTTCATTGCACTGATCGCTCGTTCGGGAGCTAGCTCCGTTAAACATTTTAAGTGGCCAAACTGACACGTTTTCTTAAAGCATGGCCTGCACTCAATATCGGTATGTAAAATCTCAGCCTTATCGGTAAGTGGCGGCGTATATTGTGGTGACGAAGAACCATAAACAGCGATTAAGGGAAGTTGCAGTGCCGCGGCAATATGCATTAATCCTGAATCATTACTGATTGCTAACTTTGCTAAGGCCATTAGGTCAATGGCTTCCGCTAGTTTGGTTTTACCTGCAAGGTTGTGGCAATGGCTTTGTAAGGCTTTTGGTAAATGCTCAATGATTTGCTCACCTACCGTTTGGTCTTTGTCTGACCCAAAGATCCATGCCTGCCCTTGGCATTGTTCAATCCAATGGGCAGCTACTTTAGCGTAGTGTTGTTCTGGCCAGCGTTTGGCTGGGCCAAATTCAGCGCCGGGGCATAGGGCGAGTATTGGCTGTTGAGTGTTAAGCTTTAGCTGTGCTAGCGCTTGTTGTTGATTGTTGATGTTTGCGGCTAGTGCTGGGTGGCCATAACCTGGTAGGGCTTCTGCTGAGGTCATGTTGCTTTTTGGATGAGCTAGCGAAACATAGCGCTCTACCATTAACGGGAAAGCCTGCTTGTTGCTGCGTAAATCATTAAGCAAGCCATAACGGCTTTCGCCTTTCCAACCAGTGCGTTGTTTTATACCAGCAAACCAAGGGATTAATGCAGCTTTAAGTGAGTTCGGCTGGGTGATTGCCCAGTCATAGTGGCTTTGCTTGAGTTGTTTGGCCAGCTTCCAGCGAACCGCTAATTGTAAGTCGCCATGACCAAGTGGCATACGCAGAGCGTTATCTACCTCCGGCATGCGCTCTAACATTGGACGACACCAATCTGGGGCGAGTACATCAAGTTGAGCTTGCGGATGCAGTTGCTTAAGTGCTTTGTACAAGCTTTGCGACATCACCATGTCGCCCACCCAAGAGGGGCCCACCACCAAAATCTTCATCGTTTACCTAAATAAAAGGGAGCCTGTTGCTCCCATTGGTTTTGAGAACTACTTGTTTAGCCACTTCATGTATTCGGCAACGCCTTGCGCTACATCTTTAAAGGCATCTGGGTAACCTGCGGCACGCAGCTTATCAATATTGGCTTGAGTGAAGCTTTGGTAGCGACCTTTTAAGTGATCAGGGAAAGGAATGTATTCAATCTCACCTTTCTGATGATAATTAATCACCGCTTCAGCTACTGATCGGAAGGGTTCTGCTTGGCCTGTACCTAAGTTGAAAATGCCGCTTTGTTCAGGATTTTTCCAGAACCAAAGGTTTACTTTTACAACATCACCAACATAAACGAAATCACGACTTTGTCCGCCATTGCCGTAGCCGTCGTAACCTTCAAACAATTTTGGATTTTGTCCGTCGTTTACTTGGTTGTTTAAGTGGAAAGCAACGCTCGCCATGCTGCCTTTGTGCTGCTCACGTGGACCATATACATTGAAGTAACGGAAACCAACGACTTGCGATTCAATCTCTGGTAATAAACGGCGAACGTAGTTATCAAATTGTAGTTTTGAGTAGCCGTAAACGTTTAGCGGTCCTTCGTACTGCTTTTCTTCAATAAAGGTATCGGTATCGCCGTAAGTGGCTGCAGAAGAGGCGTATAAGAAAGGAATACGGCGATCTAAACAATAATGAAGTAACTCTTTTGAGTACTCATAGTTGTTTTCCATCATGTATTTACCGTCCCACTCGGTAGTGGCAGAGCACGCACCTTCATGGAAAATGGCTTCAATTTTTTGGCCATATTCAGCGCCAATGTCTTCACCTGATACCACACGCGCAATAAAATCGTCTTTGTCGAGGTAGTCGGCAATCTCTAAGTCGACAAGATTAACAAACTTGGTGCCGTCTTTTAGGTCGTCAACCACAATAATGTCGTTATGACCTTGCTCGTTTAAGCTCTTTACAATATTGGCGCCAATGAAGCCCGCCCCACCTGTTACGATAATCATAATACTACCATTCCAAAAATTGCCGTTAATCTAAGGATTTTATGCTGTGGCGAGGGGAATAGCAATTGCCTCAACAGCAGAAGCTAGCGAAGAAAAACTGGATTTTGGCAGCGTTTACAGGTATCACAGTAGTATAACGGAGAACTTTTTAGCCAAATGAAAACTAAAGATAAAATCATTCACACTTCTTTACAGCTCTTCAATGAACGTGGCGAACGCCAAATTACTACTAATCATATCGCGGCTGAGCTAGGCATTAGCCCTGGCAATTTGTATTACCACTTCGGTAACAAGCAAGAGATTATCCGCAGTATTTTTCAATTGTATGTAGAGCAATTAGAAAACAGCTTTCGGCCGCATGCCGACCAGCTACTGAGCCTTGATCATTTAACCCAATATTTAGACGCCAGTTTCGAATTAATGTGGCGTTTTCGCTTTATGTACGCCAACTTATTGGAGTTACTGGCGCGAGACCCTGAGCTAGAGACACAGTACCAAAACATGCAGCTAGAATTGTCTAACTGGAGTCGAGATATTTTGCTGCAGTTAAAAGACAGCCGCTTTATTAGTGGTGATGACGCGATTATGGCTGAGTTGGCAGACAGCGTTAAGTTCATTATTGGTGCGTGGATCGGCTATCAAAGTGCGCAGTTAAAGGGGGGCGAAATTACTAAGCCTCGGCTCTACCAAGGAGTACTAAAAATACTGTTTACCTTAAGGCCTTACTTTACCGAAGAGTCTATGAGTATCTATCAGCGCTTGTATGATCACTACGTAAAATGTGCTGAACGCAGCGAATAGTTTTTAATTGAGATTAAAGGCTGTATTTGCCAAATAAAGCACTATAATTCAGCTAATTTTCTGGATTTAAATAGGGTTTGGTATGACAGCCGCTTTCTCAGCATTCATTTCACAGCAACTGCAGCAAGTTAAAGATGACGGTTTATATAAAAGTGAACGGGTCATTAGTTCGCAACAGCAAGCTTCTATTGCGGTTGACCAAGGCCAAGTAGTTAACTTTTGTGCCAATAACTATCTAGGTTTAGCCAATTCTCCAGCGCTTATTCAAGCAGCCAAAGATGGCCTAGACAGCCACGGCTTTGGCGCTGCTTCAGTGCGTTTTATTTGTGGTACTCAAGATATTCACAAGCGCTTAGAGCAAGGCTTGAGCGAATTTCTGGGTATGCAAGACACCATTCTTTACTCTTCATGCTTTGATGCCAATGCGGGTTTATTCGAAACCTTGCTGGGCCCTGAAGATGCCATTATCTCCGATGCCTTAAATCACGCATCTATTATCGACGGTGTTCGCTTATGTAAAGCGAAACGCTTTAGATATGCCAACAACAACCTTGCTGAGTTAGAGCAATGTTTAAAAGAAGCCGATGCAGCAGGTGTACGTTTTAAACTTATCGCCACCGATGGTGTATTTTCAATGGATGGGGTCATTGCCAAGCTCCCCGGCATTTGTGACTTAGCGGATAAGTACAATGCGATGGTGATGGTAGATGATTCCCACGCTGTGGGCTTTGTGGGTGAGCAAGGTCGCGGTACCCATGAGTATCACCAAGTGATGGATAGAGTCGACATTATTACCGGAACTTTAGGTAAAGCTATGGGTGGCGCTTCGGGTGGTTTTACGTCTGCCAAAAAAGAGGTGATAGATTGGTTGCGTCAGCGCTCGCGCCCGTATTTGTTTTCAAACTCCTTAGCACCTTCGATTGTGAGTGCGTCTTTAAAAGTGTTGGAATTACTTGCTGAAGGTGATGCTCTGCGTAAGCAGCTTTGGGATAATGTTAGCTACTTTAGAACCGAAATGAGCAAAGCAGGGTTTACCCTTGCGGGCGCTGATCATGCGATTATTCCAGTGATGTTAGGCGATGCCAAACTGGCCAGCACCTTTGCTGACAAATTACTAGAACGTGGTATTTATGTGATTGGTTTTTCCTTCCCAGTGGTACCTAAAGGTCAAGCGCGTATTCGTACGCAAATTTCTGCGGCACATACGCCCGAACAATTAGCCCATGCGGTTAAAGCCTTTACCGAGGTAGGTAAAGAGCTTGGAGTAATAGCATGAGCATTAAGGCTTTAGCGAAAACCAAAGCAGAGCCAGGCATTTGGATGGCTCAAGTTGAGATGCCAGAGCTCGGTCATAACGACTTACTGATTAAAATTAATAAAACAGCGATTTGTGGCACCGACGTACATATTTATAATTGGGATGAGTGGTCACAAAAAACCATTCCTGTGCCAATGGTGGTGGGTCATGAATATGCTGGTGAAGTAGTTGAAATAGGCCAAGAAGTTAGAGGTTTTGCTATTGGTGACCGTGTTTCGGGTGAAGGGCACATTACCTGTGGCCATTGCCGAAACTGCCGCGGTGGGCGTACTCACCTATGCCGCAATACCGTCGGTGTGGGTGTTAATCGCACCGGCTGTTTTTCTGAATACTTAGTGATACCTGCAGTAAATGCTTTTAAGTTACCAGATGAAATCAGTGATGATTTAGCGGCTATTTTTGACCCTTTTGGTAACGCAGTACATAGTGCTTTGTCCTTCGACTTAGTGGGCGAAGATGTATTGATTACAGGTGCAGGGCCAATTGGCGTAATGGCAGCAGCCATTTGTAAGCATGTGGGCGCGCGTCATGTGGTTGTCACCGATGTGAATGATTACCGTTTGGAGTTAGCCAAAAAAATGGGCGCAACTCGAGTAGTGAACGTGGCTAAGCAATCACTTAATGACACCATGGCTGAGCTTAAAATGACTGAAGGTTTTGATGTAGGTCTTGAAATGTCTGGTGTGCCCAGTGCCTTTAGCTCAATGCTCGAGCTAATGAACCATGGCGGTAAAGTAGCCATGTTGGGTATTCCCCCTAGCGACATGGGCATTGATTGGAGCCAAGTAATCTTTAAAGGCCTTGTGATTAAAGGTATTTATGGCAGAGAGATGTTTGAAACATGGTATAAAATGGCATCTTTGGTACAATCTGGCCTCGATTTAAGCCCCATTATTACTCACCACTACTCTGTTGATGATTTTCAACAAGGTTTTGACGCAATGCGCTCAGGACAAAGTGGTAAAGTGATTTTAGATTGGCGCTAGCAGCACCCGAAAAACAAACAAGGGAATGTGTATGACTATGTATGTTGTTTCACACAAGGCTTTTCAATTGCCTAGTGAGAGCGGATACAAACCTATCTATGTTGGTAGCTCCATGAGGGAGAAAGTCGCTCATGAAGCCAGCTTTCAAAAGAATATTGCGGAAAAAAACCCTTATTTTTGCGAGTTGACTGCTTTGTATGCTATTTGGAAACATGGGCAAGATGAGATAGTCGGTATTTCCCATTATCGGCGCTTTTTTGCAAAAAAAAAGCGTAAAGGCTTGCTCAAGTATGCTTTGAAGCATCAGGTGTATTCTGAAAGCGATTGGTCTCACAAGCTCTCTGGTGAATACGACCTTATTTTACCTTCTCCTATGAAGCTTTCTTCTAGCGTATTGCTTAGCTATAGAAAGGATCATTATCTAGACGATTTATTACTGGTGCGTGAAATCATTTCTAAGGGCAAACCAGAAGGAGCTTACTTTTTTGATCAAGTTATGGCCTCTGGAGAATTTCATGGATTTAATATGCTAATAGCAACCAAAGAAGTTTTTCATAGTTATTGCTCTTGGTTATTTCCTATTTTGTTTTCGTTGGAAGAGCGATTAGATTTAAAATCTCGCTCTTCTTACCAACAGCGAGTATATGGATTTATTGCTGAGCGTTTGCTGGACGTGTGGTTATTGAAAGAGCGCTCGCTGTCCTACCTAGAAGTGCCAACTATTACCCTGAATGATAAACCGTTTGTTCGAGGTATTTAGTTTATGGCGTATGATTTATTGGTTGTTGGTTCAGGCTTATTTGGTGCGGTCACAGCCTACAAAGCTAAGCAACAAGGCTTAAATGTACTGGTCGTTGAAAAACGTCATCATCTAGGGGGCAACATTTATTGTGAAGACAACGATGGAATCAAAGTGCACAAATATGGTGCCCACATATTTCATACCAGTAATAAAGAAGTATGGGATTTTGTTAATGGTTTTGTGGATTTCAATCGTTTTACTAATTCGCCGTTAGCGCTGTCAAAAGGAAAGCTTTATAACTTACCCTTCAATATGAATACCTTTGCTCAGATTTGGGGGGTTAAAACACCTAAACAAGCATTGGACATAATTGAAGAGCAGCGAAGGGGTGTGAAAGGTGAACCGCAAAATCTTGAACAACAAGCCATTGCGTTGGTTGGCAAAGATATCTATGAACTGCTAATTAAAGAGTATACAGAGAAGCAGTGGGGGCGCGATTGTAAAGACTTACCCGCCTTTATCATTAAGCGACTTCCTCTGCGTTTTACTTTTGACAACAACTACTTCAACGATACTTATCAAGGGATACCTGTAGATGGGTATAACCCCTTAATCGAAGGTCTTTTAGCTGGGATTGATGTAGAAATGAATACTGATTTCTTGAAGCAGAAAGCTCACTATCAAGCACTTGCAAAAGAGGTGGTATATACCGGCCCCATTGATGCTTATTATGATTTTTGTTTTGGTAAATTAGACTACCGTTCTTTGCACTTTAACACTCAGCGCTTGGAGCAAGATAATTACCAGGGTAACGCAGTGGTTAATTATATTGATAAAGAGGTTGCTTATACTCGGGTTATTGAGCATAAACACTTTGCGTTGGATACAAATACTAAACACACAGTGATTTCAGAAGAATCACCACTGGAATGGCGCGAGGGTTTGGAGCGCTACTACCCAGTGAACGATGATAAAAACATGCAATTGTATAAACGCTACCGCCAATTGAGTAAAGGCACTGAAGCTGTTCATTTCGGTGGCCGTTTGGCAGAATACAAATACTACGACATGGATAAAGTGATTGCTTCGGCTTTTCACTTCAGTAAACGATTCTTATAGGCTTAATTTAAAAGGAATTTCCTCTTGCTTCTCATATTTACACGATTAAGGCTACCAACGTTAGCTTGGCTAAGCTTGTTATTTGTTGGCTTTAGTAGTTATGCGCAAGTATCGTTGTATTTGCCTCTAAATCAAAATGCAGGCATTGAATCTGATATTGAAAAATTAGTCACTATTACTTCCGCCCCAGGTTTAAAAAGACCTTATCCGGTCAATCAAATTCGTTATTACGCAGAACAAATAACGGAGGCTTACCCTAGCTTATATGCGCGCATTGATACTTATTTGAAGCGTTACGAGCAAGATTGGGCGCTTACCGATGCGAATGTAGAGCTTTCTTTAGGTAATGGCGAGCAAAGTTTAGCCAACGCTCGAGGTCAGAAAGTTGAAGATAATCTTCAAGCAAGTATACGTGGTCATTGGCGTGCCACTGATTGGGCTGCGGCTTCATTAGGCGTTCATTACACTCAAGCAAATCAATTAAATCCGACTGAAACCTTTGTCGCCTTAGGCTTTGATTGGATGCAGTTAGACGTAGGCATGCGAGAGCATTGGTACTCGCCTTTTAACGATTCGTCTATGCTAATGAGCACCCATGCTCAGGTTTCTCCGTCTATCACCTTAAGTAATTCCGAGCCGCTTACACCTTGGCGTTTCCAGTACGAATTGTTTTACAGCAAATTGGAAGAAGTTGATTGTATACGTGTTAAAGGGGAGTGTCGCCAAGATAGACCGGAGCTTTTGAGCTTTCAACTGTCTCTTATGCCGGTGGATTGGTGGCAAATAGGTATAACTCGTAATCTTCAATATGGCGGTGATGGCGTTGATCGTTCTTGGTCAGACATTCTCGAAGCCTTAGTATGCCCAACGTGTGTTCAAAGTGAAGCCAACGAAGATGCGTGGGGTAATCAACTCATGAGTATCCAAAGCCGCTTTAACATTGATATTGGCCAACCAATGAGTGTGTATTTTGAGTATGGTGGCGAGGACACGGCAAACGGATTAGATTATCAACTCGGTAATATCACCATGGGAGCGGGCGTTTATTTACCATTGTTAACCGAGCAATCTTCGCTAAGGATTGAATGGAATAGCTGGCAATCTCAATGGTATAACCATTGGATGTATCAGAATGGTTTTACCAATAATGGCAACGTAATGGGGCATTGGGGGGGTGGCAACCGCAAAGACATTAATGAAGGCGTTGGTGCTAACGCATTTTCGTTTAAATACGAGCGCATGCTAAGCAATCAAGAACAATTATTTACCACTTTACGTTACATTCAAAACGATAGTTATTATTCTGACTACAGCCCTGGTTTTGAGCTGGATATGATGTATAGCTTTAGCTTATTTGGCAACAACGTAGCTGCTGGTTTCTTGGCTGGTCGTGATACGTCGAAAGATTCTTATGGAAGAGTATATGCACAATATCATTTGTAGGTTGTTCGCACTTATAACATTCATTTTTGCTGGCAGTGCTTATGCTGAGCCGCTATCGCTGAAGGAAACCCAGTTTATCCCTTCGGTTAATCTAGGTTTAGGTGTGCAGGAGGTTGGCGTTGATAACAATACTGAAAAAGTACTCGCCAGTGACGTAGCTGTTGAAGTTCATGGTGTGTTTTCTGATAACTTCCAATTAGGTCTTGGAGCAGGTTTTATTGGTGACTTATCTAATTTTGAAGCGCAAAACTCTTACTGGTACTTAAAGGCCGTTGACGCTCGTTATCGTTTGTTTGATCAGCTTTACTTTGGGGCGTATGCAGGAGGGCAAATGAGTAATCGTTATCACACTGCATTTGGTTTGTTGTATGGCGGCTATTTACGCTATGAGTTTAGCCCGCGCTGGTCACTAAGCGGTGAATATCGTTCTACATCCAATGATGCGGATGATAACTTATCTCGCCCTCCTGGTGAATCGAACTTACGTGACTACGACATGCTTCAGCTGCGTGTAGGTTACTCTTTTTAATTTAGGGCAATATGACAACTAAAAGCTTTGTATTTATCATTGATGATCTTTATGGCGGTGGTGCAGAGAAGGTATTGCTCACCGTTGCTAGCGGTTTAGCTAGTCGCGGTAACGACGTACAAGTGTGGCTATTACGAAACAAAATAGAACACAAGATACCAGACAACCTTGACGTAACCGTATTAGACATCATTACTCCCTTTACCAAAGCTTTTGATAATACCCTTATTCAAAAGTGGCAAGCATTACGTGTACAAAGAGAATTAGATAAACAGCAAATAGACGTGTTGATTTGTTGTTCAAGCGACAAAGTTGGTGCTCACCTAAGCCACGCTAATCAGTATTTTTGGCTGCATGGAGATTACTCTGCGTGTAAATCTAAACACCTAGCTAAGACGAAGCGCCGATATAACGGTAAGCATCTTCTTTGTGTGTCAGAAGGAGCGGCTAAAAGTATTGAATCTATTGGGGTCACCCCGGCAAGTAATAAGGTGTTATGGAATCCAATTGATTACAATTCAATTAACCGAGAGGCTGATTTAGAAGAGATTACGTTGGAAGGTGATTATTTCGTTTGCGTTGCCGCATTGGAAGATAGAAAAGGCCATCATCAGTTGTTATCCGCTTTTGCGCAAAGCGGAGTTAACGAAAAATTAGTTCTTATCGGTAAAGGCCCGCTTGAAGCGAAGCTAAAAACGTATGTGAAAAATCTTGGTATTGAAAAACAAGTGATTTTTGCTGGATATAAAACTAATCCATATCCCTATATAAAGAATGCTAAAGCATTATTACTTAGCTCTAAAAGAGAAGGGGCTCCTTTAGTACTTGTTGAGGCTCTAATGCTTAAAACGCCTCTTTTAGCCATGGACTGCCCTTCGGGCCCAAGAGAAATCTTAGTTTACGCTGGGTTAGTTGATTATTTGGTACCATGTGGTGATGTAGAAGGTTTTAAGAACGGTTTACAGCGTTTAAGTGCTAATCAGCCTCAAATAAAAAAAGAGTGTTACAAACGCTTTATGCCTGAAAACACTCTGAGTGAATTCGAGTGTTTATAGAGTTAGGGGAGTCATCTGATTTATCGTTCAGCAAACCTCGATTAGTGTTGAATAAGAGGCCATATGGCATATTTAAGTACATCAGAATTAGCAAAAATACCGTTTAAATCCTTGGGTGAAAATGTAAAAATTAGTGATAAAGCTGCTATCTATGATCCACATCTTATTGAAATTGGCAGCCATAGTCGCATAGATGACTTTTGCATTGTTTCTGGCATTGTTTATATCGGTAAGTATTGTCACGTTACCCCTATGTGTTTAATTGCAGGGGGGGCTGCAGGTGTTCATTTAGCCGATTATTGCACCTTAGCTTATGGCGTTAAGGTGTTTGCTCAATCCGATGATTATACAGGGGAAACAATGGTAAATTCGTTAATCCCCAAGAAGTTTAAAAATGAAACTATTGCTAAGGTGACACTTTGCGAGCATGTAATTGTTGGTGCAAACGCTGTCATTTTTCCAGGGGTGGACGTGGCGCTTGGCTGTGCTATAGGAGCAGCTGCTTTAGTTAATAAATCAACCTCTCCATGGGGAGTTTATGTTGGTTGTCCAGCTAAGCGAATAAAAAAAAGAAGCACTAAGTTAGTAAAGTTAGCTGATGACTTTGAAAAAGAATCAGCTAGTTTTCGTCGTTAAGTCAAAGTAATAAATTGGGCTTTATGACGCGAGTTAAGTAAGTCCGAAAAAATATAGAATCTCATTAGAAACCTTATCGGCTACTTCCTCATCGTAAGCCGAGCATAGCGGGAGTCGCAATAAGGTTTGGCTAACGTGCTCGCTTACAGGAAGCATGCCGCGCTTGTAACCGTAAGATTCGCCCATAGGCGAAGTGTGTAATGGTATGTAGTGAAATACAGACATGATTCCACATTTCTTAAGGTGGGATATTAAGCGCGTTCTAGTCGATAAATCTTCCAACAATAAATAAAAAATATGGCTGTTATGTGCGTTGTATGAAGGAATGAAAGGCAGCTTTGCTAAGCCTTTGGTTTCAAGAATTGCTAATCGGCTTTTATAGCGAGTGTATACATCCATTCTTCGTTTTTGGATACTTTGAAAATTTTCTAATTGAGCAAGTAAGAAAGCAGCAGATAAATCTGACAAAATGTAAGAGGAGCCAATAGACTGCCAAGTGTATTTGTCTACTTGGCCGCGGAAAAACTGTGCTCGGTTAGTTCCTTTCTCACGTATCACTTCTGCAGTTTCTTTTTTGCGGGTATCGTTACTAATTAATGCCCCACCTTCGCCGCATATAATATTTTTGGTTTCATGAAAGCTGAAAGCTGAAAAGTCGCCGAATGTGCCTAGTGCTTGGCCGTTGTAACTGGATCCGATGGCTTGCGCGGCATCTTCAATAACTGTTAGATTATTAGTATCTGCAATATCCATCAACATTTTCATATCACAACTAATACCAGCGTAGTGAACGGGCACAATCACCTTGGTTTGGCTTGTGATTAAACTATTGGCGTGATCTAAGTCCATATTGAGAGTAAGCGGATCTATATCAGCAAAAATAGGTTTTGCACCGCGTAGACAAAAAGCGTTAGCTGAAGACACGAATGTGTATGACGGTAAAATAAACTCACTTGATGTTGTTAAGTTACTTAACATTGCAGCGATTTCTAGCGCAGATGTACAAGATGTGGTGAGTAAAGCTTTGCCTTCCAAGTTTAAAATTTTGTTAAGCAAACTTTCACATTTCTTGCCAAATGGCCCATCTCCAGCCGTGTGCCCATTCATAACTGCTTGAGAAATATAATATAGCTCTTTGCCTGAAATATAAGGAGTGTTGAAATTAATGTTCATTGTTTTACCGCAGCAATCTACATGGCTAGTTTTTGTCGCTTGTATAATACTTTAAAACTGTTGGCTGCACAGTAAATCGAATTATCTAGGTAGTAATTTTATCGTTTGTCGTTATGAGTTGTAGTAATCTGCTCTGATTCGTTAATTTGTTCTCATCGGTACACCAACATGACGCTCGTTGATCTCATTACAGGACTACAATTAAAGCTTATTAAAAGCAAATTCAAGAAAATGTACAGGGACGCTCAATTTGACATGGCGAGTATAGACAAGGCCGTTGGTGAATTAGCAATCAAGCGGCTTAAAATGAGTGATTTGGCTAAGCATTCAGGAACTAAACGTATTGGCGCTAGTGTAATAGCCACAGAATTGTATGATAGCGGTGGGCATAGTCCTATTTTGTTTAACTTCGTTCGTTCACTTGAAAAGGATATGAGTGTTCAATGCCTTTTTACTCAGCTTTCAGGATCTAAACAAAATGCACCCTTACGACATAGGCAGCTAGATGATCTCGCCATTGTTGGAGGGGTAGATTACCAACGAATGCAGTTTCTAAAGAATGCTAATGATATATTCCAGTCCGTGGTTGATGGCGGTAGCAATATAGTTTTTATTTTTACTCACCCGCATGACATGTTAGCGGCTGCGGTTGTTGCTTTGTTGAAAAAACATACTGATATTAAAGTGGTTTATTATAACCATGCAGATCACTTACCTAACTTGGCTATGAGTCAGGCTGATCTAGTAATTAACTTTAGAGAGCCTGCCATTTATATTACTCAGCATCTACGTAAGCTACACAAAACAACCAAATTACCTCTTCAGTCCTTAGCTAAGACTGATACTCACTATCTTAGTAAAGTAGAGCAGCAGCAACTTCGTTTAAAGTTAGGTATTCTTAAAGAAGAAGAGTTCACTTTAAGTGGTTTTGATAGCCACAAAATATTTTCTGATGATAATTATGAGTACTTATACCTAATCAAATCCTTGCTAGTAAAAAGGCCTAAACTTAAGCATTTGTTAATATCAAATTTAAATAGTGAGCAAATAGATATAGTTGAAAACATCTTTGCTGATAAGCCAGAGGTGCGTTCCCGATTTCTATTACAAGACATGATGCCAAATTTTAATGAATTGTTTCAAAGCTGTGACTTGTTTATAGATAGTTTCCCTCAAGGAAGTGCCCTAACCCATATTGATATGATGAGAAACAGAAAACCCACCGTAGTAAAAAAATGCGTTGAGAATGGACTTTACTCCTTTGAAGAATACTTACCTGCTAACTATCCTTATGCTTTTGAAACACCTGAAGAAATGCAAAAGGGTATTGAATATTTGTTGAATCACCCTAGCGAAGCCTTGAAGGTCGTTGAAGAAAACTACCAACACTATCTTTTCTATAATGAATTTTCAGTAGTAAAGCAAATTTATTTAGATTTAGTTAATGATACTGAAAATTTCAAATCTTGGATTGTGCCTATCCTTAAAAAAGGAACAGTGAGCATTGGCCATTTATCTTAATTGATGCGTGTCAGCTTACCGTAAATAAACTCTATACGCTTTCGAAGACTATAGAAAATTTTTCGATTTAGTATTTGGTTTAAATAATTTGAATTTGTAATGATTAATTTGGTACAGGTTGTTCTAATATATTTTGTTTTTAAAGCTCTATGATATTTTTTTAATAAGAGCCTCTTGCTCTCATCAAAGCTTTGATTAATATTCCCTCCGCTATTGTGGCGTAAATGAAAGTCAATCACGTAGGCATTGAAGCCTAAGATATTAGCTAATATACACATATCAGTACCGTATAGGTGGAAGCCTGATAAGTCTTTGGATATTGATAATGCTGCATTTTTTTTAACAACAATAAAATTTTCATCTAAGCTTTTAACTTTTTTTGGAAAACTACCTATATTTATGTTGTCGTCATGCGGGTCGCTAATTCTCATAGCGTATTGCTTAAAATCAACATAACCTGCATTGCCACAAAGTGCCCAATTGGGATCTAATTCGTTTAATTCCTGCAGTACCGTTGATAGTTTCTCTTGATTATCAAAATCTAATAACACATCTTGATGGCAAATTATTAAATATTCGGCATTAGCGTGAGTAATAAATTTTCTTATCGCTTGATAGGCATCAAATTTGTTTCCAACACTATTATCCGCATAGATAAACTGGGAGTTTTCTTGGGTGAAGCCTGCAGCTGAAAACGAGTGAAGCATTCCTTGGTATTCATTGAGATCTGTTACCAGTGTGCAAATTGAGAATTGGTAATCGAAATTTAATTCTCCAATTTCTTTCGCTTTAACCGTGTGTGTCATATTGTTACTCTGATAGCTATTCGAAACTACTTTAAATACTGGTCTACACCATTTTCACAATAGTATAGTTGCTTGGTTTTGTTTTCTTCGATAATCCGTAAGTTTGTGCTAACGTCTGCACGCCTTTCAATATGATGTAGATGGTACACAGGGACGATAAATTTCACACTTTTTTCATGGATGTTTTTTCCATTGAAACGCCAACCTAGGTCATCGTCTTCACCACCTACACCTGGCAAGCTTTCGTTGTATCCGTTTATTTTTAACATGTCGACTTTTGCTACAGACCAATTGCAGCCAACAATGTTGAGATATTTTTTGGTTTGTCGTTTATGTAAAAAACGGGAGCGAAAACCTATTTCATAGTTTTTTGTATGATCTATAAACAATGGTAAGCTGAGCAGCAGATAAGCTAGACGGTTTTCTAATAGTTTAAGTAATAGTGGCTTGGACCTCATCCATTTTGATAAAGATGGCCCTAAGTGTACCCGTCTACCTACGCATACTCGACCAAGTTCTCGTTGCCTTAGATGCTCTTCTACGTAACGGCTATGCGGTAAACAATCACCGTCTAAAAACATTAGATAGTCGTTACATGCTGCAGCGACTGCTTTATTGACAGCTTTTGTTTTTCTAAACCCGCGATCTTCTTGACTAATATGATGAATCAAAAAACTAAAGCTGTGATTATTTAAGTAATCATGAACGGACTCGCTTTGGCCATCTTCAGCAATAATTACTTCAAACGCTTTCTCTGTCTGTTGCTCCAAGGCGTATAAAATAGCATTGAGTGCCTCGACATCTTGGTAAATGGAAATTATGACACTTGCTTTTAAAGAAGAGTTGTTCATTGATTACCCTGTTTATATCTCAGAGACTGTTTTTGGGGACAGCCCTTGAGCAAAAATTTAAGTAGTGGTTTTCTGGCTGGTTTTATTAAGGAACGTTTGTATTCTTTGAGAAAATAGATACTTTTTATAATCAACCTTGAAGGCCAAGAGTAGTGTTTGCTTAACAAGCGATAAAATGAGATATAAAATTCTTGTTCTATTTCTAGATCCCTTTCAGTGCTTCCTCCACCAATATGAATGACTTTTGCTCTATTTAGTAAGTAAATAGTCTTACCGGCTTTATGTAAACGAATAGCAAAATCCTCTTCTTCACAGTAGAGGAAGTATCCAGTGTCATAGCCGCCTTGTTGCTCAAAATCGCTGCGCCTAAAAAACATTGTAGCTCCACTAATCACAGGGACAGCAATAGGCTGTTGATAGTCCATTTTTCTTTTAGGGTAAACGCTTGGGTTAAAAAGCCTAGGTAGTGAGTTGCCAAACAACTTATTTGCTACGCTAGGAATGTATTCAAATGAGGCGGTACGTTGATTGCTCTCACTGTATATTGTGGGGCTACAGAGAGCTACGTTAGGATTTTGTTCCATAAATTCAAACATGACTTCTAAGCTGTTAATCGCTATACGGGTGTCATTATTTAAAAAGAAAATATACTTTCCATTCGTATGAGAAAAGCCAGCCATATTTCCGGCAGAAAAACCTAAGTTAAACTCATTTTTTACCAACTTGACCCAAGGATATAGACTAATATTAGCCTCTAGCATTGTTAATTCATTTCTATTGGAAGCGTTATCAACAACAACTGCCTCAAATGACAGATTTGGTTTGCAGTTTTCTATCGACTTTAAACAGTCTAGAGTGTGCTCCGTTGAGTTGTAGTTGATCATTACAATAGAAATGTTCATTGTTGAGCCTGTTTAAAGGTTTTTAGGGAGGAATTGCGCATAACTAATCTGTCTTTTTATTCAGTAGCTTTTTGTAGGTGTAATTTCCTTTAACTTTTCGCCACAAGCCAAATTTGGTCGTGCTTGGGAACATCACAATCCGTCGTATTTGTTGTAAATCTTGGTGCATGCCTATAGGGCCTGAATCTGTCGCAACCGTATAAGTATAGCCTGCTTGTTTAGCTAACAACTTGGTTTGCTGGTTATGGTTGCCATAAGGGTAAGCAAAGGTGTTGAGCTTACGGTCTAGTAAACTTTCTAGCTCAGCTTTGTTTTGTTCAATTTCTTGTTGTTGCTCAGCTTCAGTTAATTCTGCTAACTTAGGATGAGTCACTGTATGCCCGCCTATTTCCACATAACCACTTTGGTCTATCTTGCGCATAGTCTCAGGGGTCATTAGCTCAAACCGTTGGTCAGGTTTTGTAGGGTGGCTTACATCCCATTGGTTATGATCAGTGCCACTCACGGCATAAATTACTGCTTTAAACTGATATTTTTTGAGCAAGGGCAGCAGCAAATCGTAATTATCTTGGTAGCCATCATCAAAGGTAAGAATAATATAGCGTTTACCGTGGTTAAAGCGATGCTCAAGCCCTACTTTTGCTAACTCGCTAAAAGTAATGGGGGTTAGCCCCATCCACTTAATGGTTTGAAAATGCTCTTCTAATCGCTGCGCAGTAACATAAGTCCCATATGCGCCATGTTGCGTTGGGTCGTCAATCACCCGGTGATACATAATGATGGGTACTTCGCGCTGTTTGGTGTAAACGTAAGCGCTTTGATAAATATCTAAGAGCTTTTTAGATACTTCATCAAGGTCGTACTCAGCTTTTATAGCTGTCACTAATTGCTCACTTACGGCGGTGTTTTGCGGCAAATCCAAGAGTTGCTTTGCAAGTTGCTGATAGTCGATATCCAGCTCAGTTTTACCGTCATCGGCTACATCACCAAAATTGCTGGCTAATGCTGCGGGTAAATTATTCAAGGTGATAAAACCTAATGCTTTAGCTTCGCCCACGGCAAACACAGGCTTTTGGCACAACAGCGCTTCCATTGCGACACGCCCGGCACCTATGACCAAATCAGCTTGGCTAATGGTTTGGCGGATATCTTGGCTGTAACCACAAAACTCTACTTTGTCCTCAAACTCGGCAAACCGCACTTCGGTCTTGCTACCACTAATGACTTGCACTTGGTTTGCATCTAAATTGATGGTTTGTTTTAACAGCTGATACACCAACTCGCCTTTGGGTCCAGTTAATCTGCCAATGATTTGAATGACAGGCTTTTGATTATTGGTTGCAGGTAAGGGGTGAAATGCTTGGCTGTCTACGCCATTACGTACCACACTGACTTGCTGCTCTGGCACACCCAAGTCTCTTATAATTTGCTGGGCTATGTTTTCACAAACGGCAACTGCGTGGTAACCCAAGGCATGGAATTTTTTGCGTGAACGATGCACCGGTTGGCGACCGTGTACACTGGTAACCATTGGTGTATTGGTGAGCTTACAAGCGATATAAGAGGACCAACCTGATGCGCGGCTGTGTGCGTGGACCAGTTGAATTTTATATCTAAGAATTAGATAGATAAGGTAGAATACGTGCCATACTCTGCGGGGTAAGCTTCGTTTATTGAAACGTAATCTAAAGTGTTGTCCTTGATGGGGGCAACTTAAGGTATCAGAGACGTAAAATACTTGATGTCCTCGCTGAGTTAGCCGATCGCCAACTTGAGTGGCGTAGACTTCGGCTCCGGTCACTTCGAGTTGTGATAGAGCCATCAAAATATTCATAAATATGATAAACCTTGCTGTAGTTTGATAGCATATTCTACAGAAGAGGCTTGGTTCCGCCTAGTAGTAGGTTCAAGCTCTGAAAATATGAGTAAAAACGGATAGTTGGTGACAAAGGTGGCGGTTTATTTCTGTGGGTAAGTGTTTAACAAGCGTCTCTTCACTCATCAACTCAAAGCGTAGCTATTTGGGTTTGCTTGGCTTGCTGTTACTTTCTTTGGTTTGTTCTGCTGAAGCCCGCACTGCTCGAGTCCTCATGCTCAATTCTTACCAGGCGGGTATGCAGTGGGATGCTAGTTTTGACTTAGGCTTGCGCCAGCAAGTTGGCGACCGCTCGGTATGGATGTTTAACCACCGTATTGAACCTTCTCCTAATCAAGACCCCAGTTACCGCTTAGCCCAATTTGATTTACTGAATGAGATTATTCTCTATTACCAGTTTGATTTAGTGGTGAGTGTAGGTGAGCAAGCGCTTAATATTGCCCTCGCTTTGCAAGATGAGGGTATCTTGCAAGCCCCCATTGTGGCTGCTGGCGCTGACTTGTCTGCCTATATGGGACCGCGAGAGCGGCGAATTACTGGTATTCATGAGCAACTCGCTATTCGCGAAAACTTGTTACTTATTCGTCAATTAATCCCCGATTTAGAAGCCGTTCACTTATTGATTGATGACCAGCCTGGCAGTGAACATATTCGCAAAGCGTTTATTCAATTGGCCGATCAACTGGCTATTCCCTATACCCTTTGGCAAGAGCAAGATTACGAAGAAGTAAAAGCTAAAACGTCGTTACTTAGTGCCAACGAGGCGATTTTATTGGGGGTTTTACAACAAGCGCCAACCGGGAAAACTCAGTTAACCGAGCAACGGGTTCAATCTTTATCTATGGTATCGCGCGCGCCCATGTACAGCCTTTGGGAGTATGCGGTGGGTAATGGCGCGGTAGGTGGATTTGTTACCCAGCCTAAACCTTTAGGCGAAGCGATTGGTAATATGGTGTTAAAAGTATTGCTTGGCACCGACGTACGTGATGTCGCGATTAATGCGCGCGGTCCGCAAACCTATTTGTTTGATAGTACTCAACTAAACCGTTGGAAGGTGTCTCGGGCTAATTTGGCCACAGGAAGTGAGTATTTAAATCAGCAGGCCTACCAATCGTGGTCGCAGCGCTACCAAACGAGTTTGATGATGACAGGGCTGAGCTTGTTCGCTGGGCTACTGTTGTTTGCTTTGTGGCGGGCTTACGGCCGCGCTAGAGCAAATTTGCTGCAGCAGAAAAAGCAGCTATCGTCGGTATTTAGTCAAACCGAGCAAGCCTGTGCGCTGTTGGACGAGAATGGCCATGTCTTGTTAATCAACCAAGCATTAATGGATTTACTGGGTGACCGCGCGGGTTTTATTATTGGTAATTCATTGCTCG
Organism: Agarivorans sp. 1_MG-2023; assembly: GCF_030548385.1. NCBI lineage: Bacteria > Pseudomonadati > Pseudomonadota > Gammaproteobacteria > Alteromonadales > Alteromonadaceae > Agarivorans > Agarivorans sp. 1_MG-2023. The sequence continues at coordinate 189,609 of NZ_JAUOSJ010000007.1, forward strand.
ATAGCCACATTTGGGAACATCAGTCGGCGCTTAAGCAGCAGTTGCGAGAAGGTATTGCTAAAAGTTTGAGTGGCGACGCGGTGCATTTTCAAGCCGAGTTTGATCAAGGCAAACACAGTATTCTGTATGATTTTGCTATGAGCCCGCAGCTCGACCACAGCAATCGGGTTGAGCAAGTGGTATTGGAAATGAGAAACCTTGCACTGATTCAGCAGCAACATCGTCAACTTAAGCAAAGCGAAACCCATTACCGATTACTGTTTGAACAAAGCCCAGCCTTGTTAATGTTGGTGAATCGCTTGGGGGTGATTGTTTGTTGTAACAAAGTGGCGGCTAAGCATTTGGGTTATCCCCGTAAGCAACTAGAACTGTCGCAACTACGCAGTTTATACGGTGAGGCAGAGCAGCAAACGACTTTGTTGGAATACCTAGACACTGTAGGCAAGCACAAAGTGACTCGCCAAATTGCTTATCGCAATAGTAAAAACCAGCAACTTTGGTTTAAAGAGTCGTTTGTGAGAATGGCTGAAGAAGACGTATTTATGTTGGTATGTGAAGACGTTACCGCGACTCGCAGCCTAGCCGAAGAGTTGGACTTTCATGCAAACTTTGATTTGCTCACTGGTATATACAACCGTGGCTTTTTTGAGCGGCGTTTAGAGCTACTGTTAGGATCAAGCCAAGATAACCAACTGCACGCTTTGTTGTTCATTGATTTAGCCCAGTTCAAAGTTATCAACGATACCTTTGGTCATGGCTCGGGTGACCAAGCACTTAAGCAGGTTGCCGGAGTATTAGAGCAGCTATTGCCTCGCTCAGCCATTGTTGCCCGTTTGGGAAGCGACGAGTTTGCCATATTACTGGAGGCTTGTTCGCAACAAGACAGTTTAGATTTTGCTAATCGAGTCATCGACAGGCTTAACGATAGTCACTATGTGCGTGATGAGCGGATGTTTAGTTTTGGTTGTAGCATTGGTTTAACCTTGTTTCAGCAGCAACAAGGTTCTGCTCAAGAGCTGATTGCACAGGCCGACAATGCTTGTTTCACAGCAAAATCTCTCGGTCGAAATCGGGTATATTTATACCAAATGGATGACCAAATGCTGCTCGAGCGGCAAGGCCAAATGGAATGGGTCACTCGTATTCAACAAGCGCTGCGTGAAGAACGCTTCTTGTTATATGCGCAAGCGATAGTGCCGGTTACCGCTAATGACGATGATTATCTGCATTATGAAGTGCTACTGCGGATGATTGACGAAGCGGGTCGAATTGTACCGCCTGGGGCCTTTTTACCGGCCGCTGAAAATTACAATTTGGCTGACCAAATTGATAAAGTCGTTATTGCTAAGAGCCTGCAATGGTTAGCCGAAAATCCTGGCCACCTTACCCGATTAAACATGTGTTCAATGAACCTGTCTGGGCAATCTTTAGGTAGTGCCGAATTTGTTGAGTGGCTGCTAAATACGCTAGAGAATAGTGCGTTGCCAATGAACAAATTGTGTTTTGAAACCACCGAAACCGTAGCGATTGCCAACTTAGATATTGCTACCGAGTTCTTTAACAAAGTAAGGCAATTGGGCTGTAAAATTGCTCTGGATGATTTTGGTTCTGGGCTATCGTCGTTTGGCTATCTTAAAAACCTGCCGATTGATTACCTGAAAATTGATGGCATCTTCATTCGTGATTTAGAGAATGACCACATGGATGCAGCAATTGTAAAAAGCATCAATCAAATGGCGCATGTTATGGGTAAGAAAACCATTGCCGAGTTTGTTGAGAACGATGGGATTAATCAAATTCTGTCGGAAATTGGTGTCGATTATGCTCAGGGCTACCATTTTGGTAAGCCAGTACCTATCGAGATGTTAGTGCTTAACTAGCCGCGACTAGATAAACTAGCCACCTTATTTTTTCTTGGAGAGCTCGATTGAGTAACCAGCAACCACGTTTATTTTGTGAAGACAGCGCTAAGCCAGAATATGCCGCGAGTTTAGTACAGCGTTTTGCGTTGCTGCAGTGTACGCAACTACCTGTTAGTGGTTTTTGCTTGATACTTGATGAAGATAGCTTGCGTTTACGTTGGTGCGATGAGGCCAAGTTGGGAGATATCTCTGTGGACTTTCTTGCCGGCAGGGCTGCTCATCGTCGTCAATATGGCGGCGCAGAAGCCGTTAGCAAGGCCGTAGGTGTTAAGAAGGGTCAACGCCCTAGTGTAATTGATGGAACCGCTGGTTTAGGCCGTGACGCCTTTGTTTTGGCTAATCTAGGCTGCCAAGTCACCATGCTTGAGCGTTCTCCGTGGGTAGCTGCTTTGTTAGCCGACGGTTTGCGCCGTGCAGAAGCTGACTCGACGATTGGTGAATGGGTGAGTGAACGAATGGGCCTAATCCATGCTAGTAGTATTAACGATTTACCCCAGCATCAGTTACAGGCTGATGTAGTGTATTTAGATCCCATGTATCCACACCGCAAAAAATCGGCGCAAGTGAAAAAAGAAATGCGTATCTTTCAACACTTGGTGGGTGCCGATGTAGATGCAGATCTATTACTTGAGCAAGCCTTTGCTGCAGCCACTAAACGAGTTGTTGTAAAACGGCCTAATTACGCTGAACCTTTAGCCGGTAAGGCGGCACAGAATCATCTTGAAACCAAAACTCACCGCTTTGATATTTATTCAATCATTTAGCGCTAGCTAAAGTCATTTAAAAACTGTATTTGGCGGCTCTTGGTTGCACAATAAATCCATTATCTATTGATATCACTCAATATTTTTTTGCGAACCTGCGCTTCTAGCGATATCGTCCTTACAGATGGTTGATTGATATAAATGAGCAAAAACAGCAGCTTAAGTTCAAGCTATGAGCTTACGGCTCAATTCCTTGATCTGGATCACGTATCGGTTGACTTTAAGTGAGCTCGATCTAGTTTCTTGTGATTGAAAAGGAAAATACTTGCATCAAGAAAACGCTATCATTACTCTATTTTTATCGCGCCAAGGATTGGAGCGGTATCGAAAGAAATAAGATCTGACCTTTGTTGACCGACAGAAAAACTGGAGAAGCGATTGCTTCTCCTTTTTTTTGTGAAAAATTTACTTAGGGCAGTGGTTTCGACATTTTCACGTAGTCTACACCGTGTTTATCAAATACCTCACTGGTCACGCTGAAACCCAAACCTTGATAAAAGCTAATCGCGCTGCAGCGAGCGTCAAACCAAAATAGTTCCAGCATGGTGGATTGCTGTAGTGCAATTAAATGTAGCAACATATGGCTACCAAAGCCCTTGCCTTGATGTTCAGTTAAACACGCAAATTTACGCAAGCGAATGTGCTTATTTTCTACAAATAAAGATGCCACCATGATGAGTTTTCCGTCCAGCCAGCCACCGTAATGTTGGCCAGTGGCATCTTCGGCCACGCGGCAAAATGCTTGGTCGTGATCTGGCCAAAGTACCTGCTGACGAATATCTAAGGTTTGCTCCGCATCTATGCGAGTAATATTTATCATGGCTGTAGTTTTTCTAATTCACTCATATCAATACTTTGTTGGTAGTTAACACCCTCTACAGCAAAGCCATTGAGGCGCATAAAGGCAGCCTTGTAGCCACTAAAATCAGTGAGTTGTTTAAAATTGGCTGGGCTTATCGTGTTATAACGCTGATCGATTTGTTGCTGAACTTGAGTGCTGAGCTCTAGATCATCGATGCGGATTTGCTTAAGGCTATCAAGGCGTACTTCGCCATCTTTAGGGTATAGGTGTTGGCTAAACAAGCGGTAAGCTTGCTCAATACATTCTTCATGAATACCGAGCTCTTTCATCACTTGGTAGAGCAAGGCAATGTAAGGTGACATCACCGGAATATATACACTGGCTTTGGTGACTAAGGCCTTACAAACACAAGCGTAGGCATGGCCATTGAGCTGTTTGTTTAGTTGAGTGTCTAACTCTTGTGCGGTGGCGTGAAGGTGCTGTTTTGCGCGGCCGATGGTACCGTCACGATAAATTGCTGCGGTACGCTCTGGCCCAACGTAGGAGTAGGCTATGGTATTGCACGCTTCGGCTAGCACGTCTGCTTGCTGCAAGGCATCTATCCAGTTTCGCCATTCATCGCCACCCATGACTTTGGTGGTGGCTTCTACTTCTTCGGTATTGGCTACCTCGACGGATTGCGCTTCTAGTTGTTCGGTTTCCAAATTGATGCTGTAACCATGCATGGCTTTGTCGGTTGTTTTGAGTACCGATTGCCACTGTCCTGACGCTGTTTTTCGCTTGCCGGTGGCGAGGCTATAAATCACCAAGTCCACTTTGCCACCAAACTGATTTTTGATGTAGTCAATGACTTGCTCACGCATGGCTGGGTTAAACGCATCGCCTACAAAGTTTTTGGCTATTAGACCTCGTTGCTCGGCTAATTCTCTGCAGTAGATATTATTATACCAACCGGCGCTACCCACGCCTTTTTCACTGGGGCCGCGCTCAAAAGACACCCCAATGGTGTCGGCACCTCCGCCAACAGCGAGGGCAAGTCTTGAGGCTAAACCAAAGCCAGAAGACGCACCCAATATCAGTACTTTTTTGGCGCTATTAAAAGGCGCTTGTTGCTGAATATAATCGGCTTGTTGTTGAAGATAGGCTTTACACCCTGGGGGATGGCAATTACGCGCAACGTTACCGCTTAGCTGCGGAGAAATAAGCATGATGGCTCCAAGAATTGGGTCGTAGAAGATCCAGTGTAGCGTACTTTATCGGCGGAAATCGCAATCAATATCAAGCTAAGTTTGCTCAGTACGTTGCGAGTTTACAGCGACTCCTGAATGGCTAGCGGTTTGGTCTTTCGTTTGCGTTGCGCTTTCTGCTGATACATGGTCATGTCGGCGCGATAAAACAGTTGCTCAGGGTCTTGGCATTCGTCAGTTGTGGCACAACCAAAGCTGATGCCACTATGGGCTGAGCCATTGAGTTGGACTATTTTGTCGGCAATGGCGAGTTTTTCGTCCATTTCGCTGCGGTTTAAATGGGTAGAAAAGGCGGCAAATTCGTCTCCGCCGATACGGAATAACTGCACTTTTTCTGTTAGCACCATGCTCAGCGCTTCCGCCACCAGTTTAATCAGCTTGTCACCTTCTTGGTGTCCAGATTGATCATTAATACTTTTTAAGTAATCGATATCGACTAAAGCTAAGCATGTAGATTGGCTGCCGGTAAACTCAATATTGTTCACGTACTCATTAAATGCGTAGCGATTTTTTAGATTGGTGAGTGCATCGAGGCGCGCCGCATCACGTTCTTGATTGAGCTGTTGAGTGACCAGCAACGATTCTAAAGTGAGGCGTTTAAACTTGTAGTGTAAAGCTAAAGACATAAACAGGGTGCTAAGTACGCAGCTAATAATTACCGAGAGATCAGCAGCCAATAGGGTTGTGCTATTTTTCGGCACCATAGACATAGTGAGCAGCATGGCTGGAATCAGTAGCAATAACGTCGATAGAATAAACAATTGAGCTTGTTTTGAACCCTGGCGCCAGCACTGCAGCGCGCTGGCTAAGGCTAACGAGATCCATAACACCACTACGCTATAAATCAGCACCACCGCATAATTAACCCAAATGGCAGCAATGGGGACGGCAATAATGCTCAGTCCCACAATATAGCGGCTGGCATGCCATAGTCGTGGAGCGTACTTTTCTAAATTGAGAAATCGGCTATAGAACAACACGCTAAATACCGGAATTGCTAAAATGGGTAACAGGTGGATGCTGAGTAGTTTGATGTGAAAGAGGTGTACCCCAACATGAAAGATAAACCCCAGCGACAAGGTAATTGAAAACAAATAAGTGCTGAAATAAGCAAACACTCTATCTTGTTGCACTAGACCTACCGCCCCATTGTAAATAGCTAGAATGAGTAAGGCCCCTAAACAGAGAGTAATAACACTGGCTCGCCAATGATAAAGCTGGGTCATTTCAGATTTTAGGCCAAAACTCAGTTGCGGCTGGTCGGTATAGTATTGGCTGGAGATGCGAGTAATCAGCCAATAACCGCCTAAAGTGGGCGTATCTATGTGTCGCGCATAGCTGAAGAGGTAGTCGTAGGAATGCAAATAACCACTGCTCAGGTGGCGAATTTGATTACCTTCTGAATACAGGTAATAGTCGATGTTTTCTATTACTGGTCCTTCTACATTGGTGATCCATTGATTAGGCTCTGTAATATTCAGTTTTTTAACTAACCAGTAGCTACCACCGGTTAGGCTTACCCGCTCTGCTTTGTTTAGTTTGTTTAACCAAAGCGGAATATCGCTGTAACGATGCGGCAATACTTGCTGGTCTTCTGCATAATAGATCTGTTGCGAACTAGCACTGAAAGGAGTAGCAGATAGCGATGGCGCAAAGGCCACAAGTGTCGTTATAACTAGCGTAAGTAAACATCTAAGAAAAGACATAAGCGTTTGTATCGACCATCCTTGTACCCACAAAACTGTCATTAGCATAGAGGAAAGCGCCGCTAATGATAAGTGCTGTTATCAATAGTTGCTGATGCTACCATTTTTATTGATTTTTGTATCACTAGATATAAAAAAGCCCCTGTTGCTCAAGCAAAAGGGGCAATGTACTTGCTAGATGAATTGGATTAGCTACCTACTCCACACTCCATACAAGCATCAATCATTTCTGGGCCAAGGTGCAGCTTAGCGTTTAAGTCGCGCAGTGCGGTGCGCACTCCTTCTTCAATCACCGGGTGATAAAATGGCATATCTAACATTTGTGATACGGTCATTTTTGCCTGATGCGCCCAAGCTAATAGGTGAGCTAAGTGTTCAGCGTTAGGGCCAATGATCTCGGCACCTAAGAAGCGTCCGGTACCTTGTTCACCATAAAGGTGAGCGATACCTTTATTAACCAGCATCACGCGGCTACGGCCTTGGTTTTCAAAGCTCACAGCGCCTACTTCAAAACAGCCACAGTTACCTAGGCGCTTTTCAATATCGCGGTAGCTCTCGCCAACCATCGCAATTTGCGGGTCACTAAATACCGCAGCAATAGAGCTACGGCGTAGGCCTGCTCGTATGTCGTTGCCTCTGCCTGCATTATCACCGGCAATTTTTCCTTGGTCTGCGGCTTCGTGTAACAAAGGAATTTGGTTGCTGGCATCACCGGCAATAAAAATATTGCTGAGTGAGGTTTGCAAGGTGTAGTGGTCGGCTACCGGCACACCTCGTTGATCCAGTTGAATATCGAGTTTGTCTAAACCAAGTTTATCGGTATTAGGTTTGCGACCAGTAGCAGCAACTAAGTAATCTACTTCGGTTTCAACGGTGTCGCCTTGCTTATCAATATAGCGAAGCTTTACGCCCTGTTCGCTGCGTTCAATCAGATCTACTTTGGCATCAGAATCTAGGTAAAACTCTTCGCTATAAGTGGTATTGGCGTAGTCGGTTAACGCTGGATCTGTTAATGGGCCTACTGCGCCGCCAACTCCAAACATTAGCACTTTTACTCCCAAGCGATGTAAGGCTTGGCCAAGTTCTAGTCCAATAACGCCTGGTCCAAATACTGCCACCGATTCTGGTAGGCTGTCCCACTCAAAAATGTCGTCGTTAACTAACAAACGATCACCTAATTCAGCCCAGGGTGCCGGGAATGCTGGGCGAGAACCACTGGCGATAACGATGCGTTTAGCTTCTACAATCGTGGAGCCGCCATCTGAGTGACTTACATTCAGGTGGTGCTGGTCTATAAAGTCGGCATAGCCATCTAGTTTGTGCTCAGGATCAATGCCTTCCACCGACTCTAATACAAATCCTACAAAGCGATCGCGTTCGGCTTTTACGCGTTGCATTACCGCGTGGCCATCAATTTGTGGTTTACCAAGGTTTACCCCAAATCGGGCTGACTTTTCATATTGATGCGCATTTTCAGCCGCGGCAATCAGTAGTTTACTCGGCATACAGCCCACTCGCGCACAGGTAGTGCCGTAAGGACCAGCCTCAATCATTAATACTGAATCAGTATGCTCTTTAGCAGCTCGATAAGCAGCAAGGCCAGCAGTTCCGCCACCGATCACGGCAACATCTACAGTTTTTTTAGCGCGTATATTAGACATGGTTACTACCTTTAAAAATACCAGCGAATGGGAAAGTACAGGCGAGTAGACCGACTCGCCTGAGTTTTTATTGCTTACGCTAAGTAAGCTTCTAAGTCGTCACTGCCGCCAATGTGCTTACCGTCTACAAATATTTGTGGAACAGTGCTGCGACCGCTTAGTGCTTTTAGGCTTACGCTGGTGGCGTCGGTGCCCAATACTACTTCTTCAAAAGATAAACCTTTGGCTTTAAGTAAATCTTTGGCTTTTGCACAGAATGGGCAGCCTGGTTTAGTAATAATGCTAATAGCTGCAGGTTTCTTGGCATCGGCATTAATGTAGTTAAGCATGGTATCTGCGTCTGATACTTCAAACGGGTCGCCCGCTACGTCAGCTTCAATGAACATTTTTTCGATAACGCCATTTTTCACCAACATTGAGTAGCGCCAGCTGCGCTTGCCAAAGCCTAGGTCAGCTTTGTCTACTAACATGCCCATGCCTTCGCTGAATTCACCATTGCCGTCTGGCACTACAGTGATGTTTTCAGCTTCTTGGTCGGCTAACCAAGCATTCATTACAAAGGTATCGTTTACGCTTAAACAAACAATCTCATCAACGCCGTTTTCTTTTAATACACCGGCTAGTTCGTTGTAGCGTGGTAAGTGAGTTGATGAACAGGTTGGAGTAAATGCACCTGGTAAGGCAAATACTACAACGGTTTTGTCTTTAAATAGTTGCTCGGTAGTAATGTCTACCCATGCATCGTTTTGACGAGTATGGAAAGTGACACTTGGAATGGTTTGGCCTTCGCGATTCTCTAACATAATGTTCTCCAAAAAGTTTTAATAAGTTGTTTCCGTTTGATGTAGCTAGTATCGATTTTTACATGCAATAAGTAAAAGCGATTGAATCTATTTTTACGATAGTCTTTGGCTATCGAAATAAATATCCAAGCATTTGCTTGCCAATCATAGTGCTGAAATAAGGATTTTGAGGAGTGAGTTTAGAAAATACTGATGATATTTTTGTTATTGATCAATTTAGCTAAGTGCTTTTAGTCAGTGATGGTAAGCGATTGAATTGCCGCGGTAATCAGCTATCGAGCTCACCGCTTTGAATTCGCTCGCTACGGGCGCGTAGGTACTCAATGGTAAACAGCAATAGGGCGGAAATGATAATGAGTAAGGTTGCTACCGCGAGTATGGTGGGATTAATTTGCTCACGTAAGCCAGAGAACATTTGTCGAGGAATTGTTCTCTGTTCTGGACCAGCTAAAAACAGCACCACCACTACTTCATCAAAAGAAGTAATAAAGGCAAATAAAGCGCCAGAGATAACACCGGGACGGATGAGTGGCATGATCACCTTGAAAAACGTCATAGTGGGGCGTGCTCCCAAGCCTAACGAGGCATTTACCAAAGAATAGTCAAAGCCCGACAGCGCGGCGTTTACGGTGATTAATACAAAAGGTGTACCGAGTGCTGCGTGAGCAAGAATCACTCCCAGATAAGAGCCCGCCAAATTGAGTTGGCTATAAAAGAAATACATGCCCGCTGCGGTAATAATCAGCGGCACAATCATTGGCGAGAGCAAAATCGCCATCCACAGTTTTTGCCAAGGCATGGCGGGGTTACTTAAACCAATCGCGGCTAAGGTGCCTAATACAGTGGCAATAAGGGTGGCAAAAATACCTATGATGAAGCTGTTCTTAATTGCTAATAACCACTTGTCATCATGCCAGATTTCGGCGTACCACTTGAGCGAATAAGCTTCGGGCTCTAAGGCCAGCATGCCTTCGGTAAAGCTGAAAAAGGGTTCTACATTAAACGACAGGGGAATAATCACTAAGATAGGCAGCATCAAAAAAGCTAGTACCAGCAAAGAACAAAAACGTAAGCCGTAGTGAGCCAGAATGTGCCAAAAGGTGAAGTACTTCGGATAGCTTTTCATGCTTAGCCCAACTTAATGTTATTCACGCCCACTAGGCGGTCGTAGATCCAATACAAGGCAATAATCAGTGCCAGCAATAACGAGCCCAAGGCTGCGGCTAACTCCCAGTTGTTCGACGACTGCATGTGGAAGGCAATAATGTTAGAAATCATCTGTCCATCGGTACCCCCTACAATGGCTGGGGTAATGTAGTAACCAATGGAAATAATAAATACCAGCAAGGCGCCTGCGCTAACCCCCGGTACGGTCATTGGTAAGTAAATTTTTATAAAGGCTGGTATAGGTCTAGCACCTAACGACAAGGCTGCGCGTAAGTAGCTGGGATCAATATTTTTCATCACGCTATACAGCGGTAAAATCATGAAGGGCAGCAAAATATGGGTCATAGCGATAATGGTGGCCGCTTGGGTATATAGCAGCTCAAAGGGCTCATCAATCAAACCTAGCGACTGTAAGCTTGAGTTGAGCACACCATTAGTTTGTAAAATGGCAATCCATGAGGTGGTTCGCACCAACAGCGAGGTCCAAAATGGTAGCAGTACCAGTACCATCAGTCGATTAGCTATTTTGCTAGGTGCAGTGGCCAGGTAATAAGCTAATGGATAGGCTAGCAGGGCGGTTAACAAGGTGATGTAAATGGCTATCTTCAAGCTTTTCCAATAAAGCTTTAGGTAGATTTGAGTATCGCGCTGTTCTATTTCGCCAGCGGGATTACGTTTTAAATCGAAAGTAGTGAGGTAATAGCTATCGGTGAATGGCTGACCAGCCCGTTTTACTGCGCGCCATAGGTCAATATTATGCCATTTTTTGGAGTAACTCAGTAATATGCTATCGCCATTTTCTTGTAACTCTTCTAAGGTTTTTTTCTTTAGTTTTCGCGCGCTTGATTTAATCAAGCTAGAGCTGCCGGGTTTAAGTCGGTTTACCTCTTCGGCTAATTTACCTGAGAGCCGCTGTTTGGATAAATCTTGTAACTCAATCGCAAATTGCTGCAAAGCCGCTGATGGCGGAAGATCATCGCCCGCTTCATCCCAGTTTTTTAGCTCCGCTAAACTCAGTGGTATCAGTTGGCTAACCGTAGGGTGATAAACGCTGCGGTACAGCATGGTGGCAATCGGTGAAATAAAGGTGATGAAGATAAACACCAGCAACGGCAGGGTAAACAACAGCAATAAGCGCTTTTTACGATTAAGCAGTCGCTTACTCTCGAGTATTTCTTCAACGCTTAGGCTGTTGTTATTCATCTTCACCTTCAATTTCAACTAGGGTTACTGGCGTAGCTTGCGCTTACTTAAGTAACCATTCGTTAAACTTCTCACCCAGTGACTCGCCATAGTCGGCCCAGAAATCACCTGACGCTTTTAGGCCCTCATCTAAATGCGAAGACGGTAGCTTGGGAATGACCGCTTTATCTACATAAGCGTAAGATGAATTACGGGTTGGGCCGTATGCCACTTCAGGCATACCACTTAAAGGCTTAGAGCCAGTAGCGAAGCGAATAAACTCCATCGCCAAATCTTTTTTCTTGGTGCCTTTTACAATTGCCCATACGTCCAAGTCGTATAGGTGAGCGTCCCACACCATTTCAAAAGGCTTACCTTCGCTTTGAATGGCATCAAAGATTCGGCCGTTGGCTGATTGGACCATTACCGCGCCGCCATCATTAAGCAGTTGTGGTGCTTGTGACCAGCTGTCGAACCAAACAATGTCATCGGCAATGGTGGCCAGTTTGGCAAAGGCACGTGCTTGGCCTTCGTCGGTTTCTAATACTTCATAAACCTGCTCTTTTGGCACGCCATCGGCGATTAATGCCCACTCAAGGTTTACTTGTGGGCGCTTACGTAGGGCGCGTTTACCTGGGTATTTCTTGGTATCAAACAAATCGGCAATAGAACTAGGCTGGCCACCCTTAATGGTGTCGTTATTAAAGGCATACAATACCGTCCATACAATATTCCCCACGCCACACTCGTTGGCTAATGCCGCTTCGCTGAAGTCTTTGGCTGCCGGGGTGCCATCGTCACCGGGGGGTAAACTGTCGTGGTCAATCACTTCTAGCAAGCCTTCAGAACAGGCGCGCTCTAAGTCAATTACCTCTACATCAATCACATCCCAAAGGATGTTACCGCTTTCTACTTGGGCTTTAATTTCCGCAATCCCGCCGGAGTAGTTTTCAAACAGAATGTTGTGACCCGTTTCCTTCATAAATGGATCAAGCATATGTTTTTGTTGGGCTGCACCGTAGGCACCACCAAAAGAGACCGCAGTGAGTTGGTCTGCGCTCGCAATATTACATACAGATGCGAGGGCAATAACTGGGAGTAAACGTTTCATAGGTACCTTCCTTTACCATTAAGAGCTCGGGGGTGGATTAAAAGCTAACCCGTCATTAACGGACCACGTTAGTTTAGTTGGCGCACCAGCATTAATGCTGGGCGCATCGTGATCGTTGAGCACTTTTACCATCAGCTCAGTTTTGTCACGAAGTTTGAAGAAGTAACGAATAAAGTCGCCCACATAAAGGCGGGTAATAAATTCAGCTTCAATACTATTTTCAAAGCTATGTTTGTCACTTTGGATGAAGAGGTTCTCTGGGCGTACTGCCAGTACACAGGCTTCGCCTGTTTCTGGGCAATCCATCGCTTGGCCAGTTACTACGCTACCGTCACTGAGCTCTACTTTCGCTAAGCCTTGAGCGCGATTGAGTACTTTGCCCGACAGGTGATTATTTTCACCAATAAAGTCGGCTACAAAGGCATTTTCTGGTCGTTCATACAATACATCTGGGGCGGCACATTGCTGCACCACGCCATCGTTAAATACTGCGATGCGATCCGACATGGTGAGCGCTTCGGTTTGGTCGTGAGTCACGTAAATAGCGGTGAACCCAATGGATTCGTGCAGGCGCTTAATCTCTAGCTGCATTTGCTCTCGCAAGTTTTTGTCTAGAGCGCCTAGGGGTTCATCCATTAATACAATTGAAGGCTCAAAGATAAGCGAGCGAGCCAAGGCCACCCGTTGTTTTTGTCCGCCAGATAGATGACCCGGATAGCGTTTACCAAAGCTATCTAGCTCTACCAGGGCTAAGGATTCCGCCACGCGGCGTTTAATTTCTTCTTTAGGTAGCTTGCGAACCACTAAGGGGTAAGCCAGATTTTCAGCCACGGTCATGTGTGGGAACAACGCATAATGTTGGAACACCATGCCAATATTGCGGTTGTAAGGAGCCACGTTGGTAATGGCTTGGCCGTTCACGAGGATTTGCCCGCTGGTGACATCCTCAAAGCCAGCTAACATCATCAAACAGGTGGTTTTACCGGAGCCGGAGGGGCCTAGTAAGGTAACAAACTCGCCTTTGCGAATGTCTAAATTGAAGTTTTTTACTACTAGGCTGCGCTGGTCATAACTTTTTTTAACGTCAACAAAGCGCACATATTGTTGGTCAGAGACCGGCTCGCTCATACACAGTTCCTTTTGCTAAGAGCTTGTTGCTAAAAGTAGACCAAGTTATTAAGAATTTCTATTAACACTAGCGTAACAAATAACCTTGCAGAGAAAAGTGCAAAGTTTGAGCAACTTAGCAATCACTGCGAAACAATCTACTGGCTTACATTCGTCGTTTGGTTGAAACATTTGTGTCATTTAACAATAGGCTGAATATCTGTCTAGTTACAGGGTTAAACGAGAAACTAAAAAATCTACAGCAACTTTTACTTTTGGGATCTGATATTTAAGCCCTTGGTATAAAAGAAAAATTCCTGAGGATTCCGCTGTAGATACTCGAATGTCTTGGCCCACATCAATCGTTACTAAACTGCCTTCGGCGAGCTGTTGGCTAATTCCCCATTCGGGGAGCAAGGCAATGCCTTCTGCGTTGATGGCAGCATTCACTAAGCTTGTACCATGATTAGAAATTAAGCGAATAGGAGCGCTTAATTCTTGCCATTGCTGCTGGTGTTTGTAGTACCAAGGTAATACTTTTTCAGGGCTGCGATAGCGAAGACTCGGGTGAGCGTTTAAGTCTGCAGGCGTATGAGGTAAACCATGTTTGGCCAAATACTTTGGTGCAGCGCACAACACAAAATGATTATTGGATAGCTTTTTAGCAATAATCCGATCATCAGGGGCATTACCCGCACGCACGGCAATATCGATCTGGTCGCGACGTAAATTACTGAGTTGGTCACTAAAGTGTAGATCGAGAACGATATCCGGATAAATCTGAGAAAACTCGCTAAGAATGGGGGCTAAACAAAGCTCTCCATAGCTGGGCATGGCACTTATCGACAGCATGCCACTAGGGTGTTGTTGCTGCTGTTTTAACAAATCTTCTGCATCATTAAGGCCATGTAAAGCAGGCAGAATTTGCTGGTAATACAGGGCACCTAACTCGGTCAGTTTCACTTGGCGGGTACTACGCTGCAATAGTTGCTGTTTTAGCATGGATTCTAGATCTGTAATCCGTCGTGATACCGATGAGGGTGGAACACTAAAGGCTGCTGCAGTTTGGGTAAAGCTGCCAGATTCGGCTAGATGGGCGAAGTATTGTAGCGCGCGTAACTTATCCATAAGGTTTCATTTTTGTCTAAAAGGCAATAAAGTTTAGCTGTAAGGGCTATTTATTCCAAGTTATGCATCTATTTATACTATTTCAACTAACAATGAACGGCTAAGGCCACTCAAAAAGGATGCGTAATGTCTAGTTATCAATCAATTCACTTAGTGAAACGCCCGGTTACCAGCATTGAAGCCAGTTGTTTCGAAAGCCAGCAGCACGCTGTACAGGCTTTGCAAGAAGGTCAATTTAGGGTTAAACAAACCCATATGTCTTTAGACCCTGCCATGCGCGGCTGGATGAGTGATGACCGTGATAGCTACATTCCACCTGTAGAGTTGGGTGAGGTAATGCGTGCCAGCGGTATCGCTGAGGTGGTTGAGTCGTTAAACCCGAGTTTCCCGGTTGGCTCTAGTGTAATGGGCATGTTTGGTTGGACCGAGCAAGCCATTAGTAATGGTGCTGGCGTAAACATTGTGCCGCCAGGTTTACCTGCTGAAGCCGTATTGGCAGTGCTTGCGCTACCAGGCATGACGGCTGCACAAGGTTTGTTAGAGATAGGTAAGCCTAAAGCGGGTGAGACCTTATTAGTGAGTGGCGCTGCGGGTTCGGTTGGTTCCTTAGTGGGACAAATTGCTAAAGCGGAAGGTTTGCGGGTGATTGGTGTTGCTGGCAGTGATGAAAAATGTGCGTGGCTGGTGGATGAACTGGGTTTTGATGGCGCAGTTAACTATAAAACCGACAACATTGCCGCCAAAGTGGCTGAATTGACACCCAATGGTGTAGATATTTATTTCGAGAATACCGGCGGTGCGATTCAACAAGTAGCAGTTGATAACATGAACGCACATGGCCGTATTGTGGTGTGCGGCATGATTGCCGATTACAACACTGAAACACCTTCAGCGGGACCAAACTGGATCGCTATTGTGAAGAAGCGCCTGAGCATACAAGGCTTTACCATGCCAGATCACTTCGACAAAGCGCCGCAGCTTATGCAGCAAGTTGGTGCTTACTTGCAAGCGGGTAAGTTGCAATATCGAGTGCATGTATTAGACGGTTTAGAGTCTGCTATAGAGGGTATTAACCTGCTGTTTAGTGGTCAAAACCAAGGAAAATTAATCGTTAAATTGTAAGCGCGTTTGACCAAGCCGATATTATTGGCTTGGTCCTTTTTTTAAGCTTATTGGCATCACGCTAATAAAGCTGATTCATCGTCTATCGAGACATAATTGTCTAACTGAGCAATGCCCTTACACCACGCTTGAATTGCGGGGTAGCTAGCCAAACTAAATTCGCCTTCTTCAGCCACGTGGGTATAGGCATACAAGGCAATATCGGCAATGCTTAAGCGCTCACCAACTAAATAATGGTGTTGGCTTAAATGCTTTTCCATTACGTCTAAGGCGGCATAGCCTTGGCGTTTTTTATCCGCCAGTTGGGCGCGTCGAGTTTCATTCAAACCAGCATGGCCTAGCCAAAACCGCACTGAAGCAATATTGGGTTCGTGACTGTATTGCTCAAAGCTCATCCATTGCAAAACTTGCGCTTGCTGCCAAGGGTCGGTAGGCCAATATTGGCTGCCTTGTGCCAGATAAAACAATACCGCATTAGATTCTGCTAAGCAGCGACCGTCGTCTAGCTGCAATACCGGAATTTTACCATTGGCATTGAGCGCCAAAAATTCAGGTGTATGGCTTTCTCCAGCAACAATATCATAGTGTTTTAGCTGAAAAGGCTGAGCCAATAAGCTGAGTAATAAGCGAATTTTGTAGCCATTTCCAGAGGGAAGGTAATCATGCAAAATCATAGCGGCTCCTTGCTAAGTGGTTGATGGCTTTAGTGTGGCAAGTTGCTTGTAGTTTGAATAACGATTATTTTTGATGGCAACTATTAACAAGAGTGATGGGTAATAAATGGATATTGATGCCTTACGGAGTTTAGTGGCTTTTGTTGAAAGTGGCAGTTTTACCCGAGCCGCTAGCCAAACCTTTCGCACTCAATCGGCGATTAGCGCACAAATGAAAAAGTTGCAGCAAGAAAGCCAAAGCCCCTTGTTTGAAAAAGAAGGCAGAAGTTTAGTACTTACTCCGGCAGGCCAAGCCTTAGCCAGTTATGCACGACGCATAGTTAGTTTGCACGACCAAGCTGTCACCGAGCTTAAACACAATCACGCTAATGTAGAGTTACGAATTGGCTGCCCTGATGATTACAGTGTGTCGGTATTGCCGGTGTTAAGTGAGCTATTGCAACAGCACATTCCTCACTTATGTTTGCGTTTGCACGCTGGGCCTAGCTACCAGTTGCGAGAGCGTTTAGATAGTGGTGAGCTGGATTTAGCTATTCTCACTCGCAGCCCAGATAGCGACGAGGGTTACTTGCTAAGGCACGATCAAGGCGTTTGGGTAAGCCCAAAACATCAAGACCTAAGCCAGCAACGGCCGATTCCTATCGCGCTATATGAAGCAGACTGTAAGTTTCATAGTAGCGCCATAGATGGCTTAGATAAGGCTGAGCTGCCCTATCGCTTACTGGCTACCAGTGCAAATCATAGCGGATTATATGGTATGGTTTCGCAAGGGCTTGCGCTAGCAGCAATGGCGCGATCTAGCAAAGGTGAATTGCAAGAATTGTGCGCTAAAACAATGCCGCCCTTGCCAGCAATTGATATTGTAGTTGTCAGTGCTACCCAGCCTCACTCGGCTTGCGGCAGTGCAGTTATAAAACAAATTTGTGAGCAGTTTCGCCAACTTGACCCGCTTGTAATAGAGCGTTCAAGGGCGACTGCCATTAGTTGATCGTTATCCGAAAAAGTAAGGATGCTTCATGAGTAGCGCCACGAGTCAGACACAAGGTTTATTGCATTTTAGGTTGTCGCTAAACCAATTATTTGCAATTGGCACCTTAAAGGTACGAGAGATTGTTCCTTATACTCGGCTTACCGCCCTGCCTCATTCTCATGAGCATGTATTAGGCTCTGCGTCCTTACGTGGGCAAACTATTTCGGTTATTGATATGGCCGCAGCTGTAGGTTATCGGCCGATTGCCGAAGACGAGCGCGATGCTTGTTCAATCATTATTACCGACGTAAGCCGCCAAACGGTAGGTTTTTTGGTGCGTGGTATTGACCGTATTACCGAGTGTCGCTGGCGCGATATCGATCCACCACCAAGCACCTTAGGTAAAGATGCTTACGTAACCGGCGTTACGCGGGTAGACGATAAGCTGATTCAGCTGTTGGATATTGAAAAGCTAATTGCTAGCGTATTTCCAGATGATGAAGACCGAATTCGCGTATCGGTCAGCCTGCCAGACCAAGCTATTCTTAGCCAACTTAAAATTTTGCTGGTGGATGACTCGGCCACGGCGCGTAAGCAGTTATCTAGCGCGCTGGATAGCATTGAAATTGACTATCAAATGGCTAGCGATGGTGCGACTGCTTTTAAAATGATGCAGCAATCCGCAGCCGCTAGACAACCGGTAGATGTATTAGTAAGTGATATTGAAATGCCAGGCTTAGATGGTTACGAACTGACGTTTGAAGTGCGTAGCGACCCCGGTGTAGCAGACGCTTACATTATCTTGCATACCTCACTATCAAGTGAAATTAGCGTAGACCGCGCGAGCCAAGTAGGTGCTGATGAAGCCTTAACTAAATTTGACGCAGCTGAACTGATCGATGCCATGTTACGCGGTGCGGAACGTGTTTCCGACAGTGAAACAAGGAGCTCCTTAGCAAAAAAGAACGGAATCCTTGAGGGGATCTTTTAAGGCTCTATACGGCGTCAATTCGGCTATGCTTATTAATACCTATTGATAAGCATGGACGGCTTATGCCGCGATTATCCATTTTTTTATTGTTGTGCAATACGCCCTTTGTCGCGGCTAGCAATATCAACATCGCCACCGACTTTTGGGAAGATTTCAGTAATCGAAATGGCACCGGCTATTACTTTTCATTAGTCGAACGTATTTTCCCCGACTACAGCTATACCGCCCACTTTATGCCCTACCCACGTAGCTTGGCCATGTTAGAAAAGCAGCAGGTTGATCTTGTTTTTGGTGCTTCAGCCGATGAGTTCGATAAGGCCAATTGTTCACAATACTTAATTGAGCGCGATGTTACCGATATGCTGGTTTCAGCCACATTTGCTAATAGCTATCAATCAAGCGACGATTTAGTGGGGAAGCGTGTAGTGTCTCACCTTGGTTACGATTGGGCTGACTCTTTGCCAGAAGGGACAAGCTACGATGAATACTCTGATTTAAGCCAAATGATTAAATTACTTAAAGTTGGCCGTGTAGATGCGATCTTGGATTATCGAGATGATGTTGAGGCATTACTAGATAGCTCTCCGTCACTGAAAGGGGACTTTGCATTTATCGATAGTGTGTTTGGCTATGGCACTACTTTTTGTTTTTCTGCCACTGAAAAAGGCGCAATGTTATTAAATCAATTTGACCAAGCCATGCCGCTGCTTATTGAAAGCGGCGAGCTGCATCAAATAATGATGGACCAAACCAGCAGTGACGAAGACTATCCCTACTAAAATAATGCTTATGTTGAAGCTTGGACGCCGCTGAGCTTTGCTTTACACTGCTCTGCTAAATAGTTATTCAAAGAGTAGAGTAAGATGCAGGGTCATTTATCTAAAATGCGCGCCGAACTGGCCGAGCAAGTACAATATTATTTGCCGGTAGGTGAACAAGAGCTGCACCTTAACCCCCTGATCGGACAATCTTTCGCCTTTGAATTTACCGGTAACATTCATTGCCGAAACTGCGGTAAAGCCACCAAAAAGAGTTATTCGCAAGGCCATTGTTTTGTTTGTATGCGCAAACTAGCGAGCTGCGATATGTGCATTATGAAACCCGAAACTTGCCACTATAGTGAAGGAACATGCCGTGAGCCCGAGTGGGGCGAAACCAACTGTATGATTCCGCATTATGTTTATTTAGCGAATACTTCCGGTTTAAAGGTGGGTATTACTCGCCATACTCAAATTCCTACCCGTTGGATTGACCAAGGTGCTACTCAAGCGTTGCCTATCTTTGAAGTGGCAACACGCCAATTGTCTGGTTTAGTGGAGATTGAGTTAGCTAAATTGGTGGCCGATAAAACCAACTGGCGGGCGATGTTAAAAGGCGACGCGATTGAATTAGATTTAGTGGCCGAGCGAGAACGATTGTTGCCACAAATTGGTGATGCCTTAGCGGAACTCGCAGAACGTTTTGGCTTAGATTCAATTACCGCATTGCCCGACGAGGCGGTGGTAGACTTGCACTTTCCAGTTGAACAATACCCAAGCAAAATTAGTAGCTTTAACTTAGATAAAAATCCTTTAGTAGAAGGTGAGTTACAAGGTATTAAAGGCCAATACTTAATTTTTAACAATGGTGTGATAAACATACGTAAATTTGGCTCTTATGAAGTAAAACTGCTTGAATCCTAGTTAGGATTAGTTGTTTAAGAAGTACACACAAGGTAGCTGATAATGTTAAATCCTCGCCGGCAACAAGGCATAACTTGGATACTGATTTTTTCAGTATTTGCCTTTGCCTTGGCGTGGGGCGAGCATCAGGCAGAGCGTTTAGACCCAGATCATTCAGAGCTCCATTGCCAGCTGTGTTTTAACTTAGAAAAACTCGCTACCGCCTTGGTGAGTAGCGCCTTAGTGATTGCGTCGTTAATGATTGCGCGGTCTTTTATTGCCGTTAATTACGCTTTTAAAAATGCCCATAGTCTAGCGGCTAGCGCGCGCTCGCCTCCTCCCAGTTAACTAAATCTATATTCTTTTATTTTTAGCTAACAATGGATACCTATAATGACCTTTAAGCCTTTAATTGCGGCCAGCTTTGGCCTGCTTAGTAGTGCAGCATTTGCACAATCCGCTCACCAACACGGCGTAGCCGAGTTATTTTTTGCTGCCGCTGGTGAAGAGTTGGAAATTGAAATTCTCTCACCTGCCGACAACTTTTTAGGCTTTGAACACGCGCCTGCCAACGAGCAACAACATCAGATATTGGATGATGCAAAAAAGCAGGCTGCTCAAGCCATGCAGTTGTTTGTATTTAATGGCGGCCAATGTGAGTTGGAAAAAGTTGGCCAACATTGGGGTGACTTAGATCAAGAAGACGAACATCATGATGAGCATGCTCACGACAAGTATGATGAGCACAAAGACCATGACGATCATACTCACGACAAGCATGACGAACACAAAGACCATGACGACCATGCTCACGACAAGCATGATGAACACAAAGACCATGACGACCATGCTCACGAGAAGCATGATGAGCACAAAGACCATGACGATCATGCTCACGACAAGCATGATGAACACAAAGATCATGACGACCATGCTCATGAAAGCCATGATGAGCACAAAAATCATGATGACCATGACCATGAAGCGCATGGCGAGCATGCTGGCCATTCAGACGTGCGCCTTACCTATCACTTCCACTGTCATGAGTTAGCTGAGTTAAGCAGCTTCGATTTACAGTTGTTTAACTACTTCCCTCGTATGCAGAAAATTCAGGTGCAGGGAGCGAGTGATCGCGGGCAAGTAGCAATAGAAGCCACACCAACGCAAAACAAGGTAAAACTATAGTATGAGCCACTCTGCTTCTCTTTTACGTTTAGATGAAGTGGTGTTTGCGTGGCCGGGTGAACAACACCCGGCTATTCACATTCCTCATTTAAACATATCGGCAGCTAGTCACACTTTTATTCATGGGCCAAGTGGTTGTGGTAAATCAACTTTGCTCAGTTTAATCGCGGGAGTGATTAGTCCACAGCAGGGTTGCTTAACGTTTATGGGAAAAGACTGCGCAAGCCTGCGTGCTGCTCAGCGAGATCAATTGAGAGCAGATAATATTGGCTATGTTTTTCAGCAGTTTAACTTGTTGCCTTATTTGTCTGTGGTAGAGAATGTGGCGCTAGCTTGTCAGTTCTCCAAAGTGCGCAAACAGCGAGCGTTGAGCCGTTCAGCCACGGTATTAGAAGAAGCGCGTCGCTTGTTGGCGCATTTACAGCTGCCCGATAAGCAGCTAGAGCAACCCGTCGGTCAGCTAAGTATTGGCCAGCAACAAAGGGTGGCGGCTGCGCGTGCAATGATCGGCTCACCGGCACTCATTATTGCTGATGAACCCACTTCTGCTTTGGATAAAACCAACCGTGAACATTTCATGAACTTACTCATGGCAGAATTAAGCCACTGCGATAGCAGCTTGTTGTTAGTAAGCCACGACCATGAGTTGGCCGAACGTTTTGAGCAAGTGGTGGATTTACCTGAGTTAAATTTAGGAGGCCAAAATGAGCTTGCTTAAATTAGCCGGACACAGTTTGTGGGCAAGGCGCGGTACTGCCTTACTCAGTTTGTTTACCATTGCCTTGAGTGTGGCTTTGTTACTCGGTGTTGAAAATCTGCGTACTCAAGCTAAATCGAGCTTTGCCTCTACCATTTCGGGGACCGATCTTATTGTAGGCGCTCGCAGTGGGCCAACTCAATTATTGCTGTATTCGGTGTTTCGTATTGGTAACGCGACGAACAATATTTCATGGGATAGCTATCAAGAGATTGCCGGTCAGAAATCGGTTAAGTGGTCTATTCCTATTTCCTTGGGGGATTCGCACCGAGGCTACCGAGTCATGGGCACCACCAATAGCTTTTTTGAGCACTATCAATATGCCAATAAGCAGCCGTTACGCTTTGCTCAAGGCGAAGCCTTGAACGAAACGTTTGAAGTGGTGCTGGGTGCAGAGGTGGCTCGAAAACTCGGTTATAGCTTGGGCGACAAAATTGTAGTTGCACATGGCATTGCCGCCGTTAGCTTTGTTAATCACGATCAATATCCTTTTGTGGTGAGTGGCATACTTAAACCTACCGGTACACCAGTAGATCGCACCGTGATAACCTTGCTGGCCGGTATTGAGGCGATTCACCTAGCGCCGCAGGCCACCCCATATAGCGAGCAACAACTTACTCCCTCTAGCATTACGGCGATGATGTTAGGCACTCAATCTAAGCTTCAGATATTTAATCTGCAGCGACAAATAAACCAATATAAAGGCGAAGCTCTATTAGCGATTTTGCCTGGTGTTGCCCTACAAGAGTTATGGGGAATCTTGAGCATTGCCGAAAGCGCGCTATTGGCGGTGTCGATTTGTGTTGTGATCACTGGTTTAATGAGCATGTTAACCACTCTTATGGTGAGCCTAAAAGAGCGTCGCCGCGAGATGGCAATATTACGCTCTGTGGGGGCTAAACCTCGGCATATCTTTGGTTTGCTGTTGATTGAGGCGTTGCTATTGAGTGGGCTGGGGGCAATATTTGGCCTTGCCAGTATGTACCTCATTTTGGGAGCGGCTAAGCCTCTTCTGCTTAATCAATTTGGCTTTTACTTAACACTTGCTTGGCCAACGTTAGAACAATGGTATTTGCTGTTGGCGGTAGTGGTTGTTGGCTTTATTGCTGGTGTATTGCCTGCATGGCGTGCTTATCGTTACTCCCTGAGTGACGGCATGAGCATTAAGATTTAATAAGGAAAAATAATGAAACTTGCTTATTACCTAGTTGGTTTATTGATGCTCAGCCTACCTGTTCAGGCTGATGGCATTGACGTGTGGGATCAGCTATTACCGGAAAGCGAACGACAAATGGCACTGCCAGAGGTGGACCACAATGCGCCAATGGATCAAGCGGGTCAGCAAAACTTAAATGTGAGTGTGAATAAAGAGCTGGACGGCAAACCTATTCGCATTCCTGGCTTTATTGTGCCACTGGATAGCGAAGGGGAGCTAGTGACTGAATTTTTGCTAGTGCCTTACTTTGGCGCATGTTTGCATTACCCGCCACCGCCGCCTAATCAGATCGTTTACGTTACCTATAAACAAGGTTTGCAGTTAGAAGATTTGTGGGAACCAGTATGGGTAGAGGGTACCATTAATACCCAAATTCAAGATGTAGAAGGTGTGGCTACGGTGGGCTATTCAATTACTGAGCCGCAATCGATAGTGCTGTATACCGACTAATCTAACACTATACCTAGGGCGATATAAGGCACAATGTAAAAGGCAATAATGGCCGTTTTATAGAGTGCCAAGCCCAAGTAGTGAAAACGGTCAAACTTTTCTACGCTAAGATTAAACCATTTGGAATGCAGCTTGTACGTCCAGTCGTGGGCAAGAGTTAAAAAGGCGAACCAATAGAGCAATACCGCTACATTAATCAATGCGCCCCAACCTAGCGCACTGCGAATCAATTCAAGTTCCATGGCTCACCCTATTGTGCTTCAACACTAGTGTTCAATTTACCACGACTACGCGGCGCTGCAAGTGACTAGGCTTACTCCACAACAAAGTTCTGTTCAAAAATTAGCTGTTGTTGCTGATTGAAAATGGCTACTCGCCAATGGCCACGGCTATGCTTATCAAATTGCTTACTGGAATTTGTGCGCCAACGTTGCCCACCAATGGCCAAATCTACGCTGGCACGCAAGCGTTCATCTTGGTACCAATGCACTTGAATCTGTTGGTCTTGCATGTTGCGTAGCTCGCTAAATAAGTAGATTTTGCTTTGTTGGTCTAGCTTCACCACCGTGAGGGAATCTACAGGTTCGCGTTGCTTTATTGCGCTAGTTAATTGCGCGCGAGGTAGCTGTTCAGTAAGCCAGTTTGCTTGCTCTGCAGTGGTGACCGGCTGTTCGCTTAATGCTGGGGTTGCAGGCTCTGCTGATGCCGTTACGGGGTGTTGAGGCTCGTCCGTTATCGCTTCGTTTGCTAAGGCTTCGTCAGTTCGAAGATTTAACTCATTTTCTGTTTCTGCGCTAGTCGAAGTTGCCGGCTCTAATTCGACTATTGCTTGTATAGCGGGCTGCTCAATATTGTTCGCGCTGAGGGTGTCATTTGGCTGCTGCGCTGCTGTTTGTTTTTCTGCAGCCTGCTCTATTTCGCTTGTCTGTACTGTTTGTTTACCCTGAGCATCTATCAGAATCTCAGTGTTCGTTTCGGGCTCTTGTTTAGGCTGTGTTGCTTCACTATCCAGGTTCTCGGTGGTTACTGTTTCGGCTAAATGTACTTGCTCGCTGCTGGCAATTTGGGCAGCAAGAGCATTAGAAGGCGCTGGCCAAAATTGCGCGATTAAGCCACCGACAAGCAGTAATAAAAAAAGTACGGCGGCGACAATCTTGCGAATGTCGAAAGGAGGTTTAGGTGCTAAAACCTTATCAATGCTGTTTTGTTGTGCGTTCGGCGCGGCAATGGGCGCCGAATTGAGTTGGATTTTAATGCTTACGTGTTCGGCCATGATTGAGGGTGAGCCCCATACTCCTTAATTGTTGCCGGGCAATTTTACCTATTAAGCTACTGGGCTGCCATTGATTTACTCGATTCCTGCTAAGCGGCAGTGAAATAGCGAATGCATTAATGAACAAGCTGTTCAGTATAAGCGCAGTCTTTTTCTAGCTGGTGGCATGATCAAATGCTGATTAAAGACGCAACTCATTCGCCTTACTCGTGTTTTGTCTGGTTTGTTTGATTGCCTAAAACTCATGGTGTTAAATATAATTTACATTGGCTGAATTGTATGCCACTTTAACCCTAAGCTGAATAGGCTATGTTTGAGGGAGTATATTGATGACAAAAAGCCAAAAGCAACCATTGATAGGTATCATCACCTGCCATAAGCCACTGGGGCTTTATCAGGTACAAAGTGTTAATGAGTTTTATCTGAACGCTTTGGCTGAATATGGCGCGAGCCCAGTGATTTTACCGCATCAACTAACAGGAGAAGCGCTGCATTCGCTATTAGCGCAATTGGATGGTGTATTGCTCACCGGCAGCCATTCTAATGTGCATCCACAGTTGTATGGTGCGACTCACCAAGAACCGCGTTTAGATGGCGGTAGAGATAGATTAGCTTTTGCTATTATCGAATATTCTAAACAGCATGCTCTTCCAGTATTGGGTATTTGCCGGGGCTTTCAAGAGATGAACGTAGCGCTTGGCGGCAGTTTGCACCACAAGGTTTATCAATTAGCGGGAGCGATTGAGCATAGAGAGCCCGAGAGCGAAAACTTTTCAATAAAATACGCTGACCAGCACTCACTTAGGCTTGCCGAAGACAGTTGGTTGGCTGGTTGGCTTGATTGCCAGAGCATTGAGGTGAACTCTTTGCATAACCAAGGTGTAAATCGCTTAGCAGATTCATTGATTGTAGAGGCGCAGGCGGAAGACGGCTTGGTGGAAGCTTATCGGCTGGCTCAGCATCCTTTCTTTTATGCGGTGCAGTGGCACCCTGAATGGCAAGCCACTCGCAACCCGATTTCGCAGGCCATTTTTACCCAGTTTGTTAAAGCGGCTAGCTTACACCAGCAATAGAGTGTCGTTAAGGAGTCAACATGCTTAACCATACCGCTTCGTATTATGCCGCCAGTGCCAACAATACGCGCCAGTTTCCTCAGCTACAGCAGCATATCCGTTGCGATGTTTGTATTATTGGTGCCGGCTTTAGTGGCTTATCATCGGCGCTGCATTTAGCCGAAAAAGGCTTTCATGTAGTAATACTGGAAAGTGTCAAAGTAGGCTTTGGAGCTACTGGGCGAAATGGCGGACAAATCGTCAATAGCTACAGTCGAGACGTTGATGTCATCGAGCAGCGTTACGATAAAAATACAGCGCAAGCGCTTAATGAAATGATCTTTGAGGGCGGCGAGATTATTCGCTCACGAATTGCCGATTACCATATTGAGTGTGACTACCAGCAAGGTGGGGTATTTGCGGCATATAATGCCAAGCAACTGAAAGGCTTAGCTGAACAAAAAGCGAACTGGGAGCGCTTTGGTAATCATCAACTTGAGTTATTAGACAAAGCGCAGTTAGCGAAAGTTGTTGGCACTCAAGCATACCAAGGTGGCTTGTTAGACATGAAAGGCGGGCATATTCATTCGCTTAACTTAGCCTTAGGAGAGGCAGAAGCGATTTTGTCCTTAGGTGGAGAAATTTACGAGCAGTCTGCAGTGCTTGATTACCAAGCTGGTGAACCAGCTAAAGTGACCACCGAGCATGGCAGCGTAGCGGCTAACTATTTGCTGTTTGCTGGAAACGCGTATTTGGGCGAGCTAGAACCTAAGCTAAGTGACAAAGCCATTCGTTGTGGTACTCAAGTGGTGGCTACAGAGCCGCTAAGTGATGATTTATGTGAGCAGTTGCTACCTCAAAACTATTGCGTAGAAGATTGTAATTACCTGTTGGATTATTATCGAATTAGTGGCGATAAGCGCTTATTGTTTGGTGGTGGCGTGGTCTACGGGGCGAAGCCTTTGGCCTCAATTGAAAAACAAATTAGACCCAAATTTGAGGCTTTATTTCCGCAGTTAACGGGCGTAAATATCGATTATGCATGGACCGGTAACTTTTTGCTTACCTATTCACGAATGCCGCAGTTTGGCCGCCTAGATAGCAATATTTATTACCTGCAGGGTTATAGTGGTCACGGCTTAACTTGTACCCATTTAGCGGGAAAATTGCTGGCAGAGGTATTAAGTGAGCAATCGCAACGTTTTGACGTATTTGCCTCGCTTAATCATTACCGCTTTCCAGGAGGGCGACACCTGCAAGTGCCTTTTACCGCCTTAGGTGCGGTGTATTACAACCTGTGTGATAAGTTGGGAATATAAGGTATGAGCGATTTCGTTTTTACAGCGATGTAGCACCGAGCCAAAGACTCGATACGACATGGTATTGCCTTGCGTGCTGTAAGCGCTAAGTGGCGTTTTGGAGTTGCTTGTGTACCGCTACAGAGTCGCGTTTTACCAGGGTTGGTACGTATTTATGAATGGGCGCTACGGGCTCTCCAGCGGCTAAGGCTAAAGACATTTCAGCAGCTTCCATCGCCATCATCTCAATGGGGTAACGCATGGTGGTGAGTTTTGGCCGTAAATAGCGTGATAGCAGCACGTCATCAAAACCAATGACCGATACATCTTCAGGGACTCGATAACCGTTATCGCACAATACAGTGATAGCCCCAGACGCCATTGAATCGTTGTAAACAATCAAGGCTGAAAAGTCTAAACCACGTGCCAATAAATTTTGTGCAGCAATTTCGCCGCCAATTTCATTGGGATCTGATGATGCAATAGCGTGTTCCGATAACGGCATACCATGCTCACTTAAAGCCGCCTTTGCGCCTTGTAAGCGTAAGCGTGGATCTTCGATGTCGTAGTTGCTGGTAATGCAGGCAATGTTTTCGTGGCCTTGTGCTAGCAAGTGCCTAGCGGCTGCTTCGCCACCAGCTTGGTTGTCTAACCACACACAGCGATGAGCTATTTCTGGAATATAACGGTTAATCAGTACCATTGCCGGTACAGCTTCTGCGTAGTCAATTAAGGCTTGATTACTCAAGGCCTTAGAATGCACAACGAGAGCTTGGCAGCGCTGTTCCAACAAGGTTTCAATTGCGCGTTTTTCGCTCTCGGCACTCACTAAGCCGTTGCTAATGAGCAACTGAATGTTGTTATTGCGAGTGACCTTTTCAACGCCGCCAGCCAGAGTGGCAAAAAACGGGTCGGTCAATTCGCTAAATACTAAACCAAGAGTAGGATTGGTTTGAGTGACTAAGGCTCGCGCATTGGCGTTGGGGCGATAACCCAATTCTAGCATCACCTTTTTAACTAAATCACGGTTTTTGGCGCTAACCTTAGGACCATTGTTTACCACGCGTGATACGGTGGCGACAGAAACACCGGCGGCAGCTGCTACGTCTTTAATTGTGGCCATTTATTCTCCAAAAACTAATCGATTCATGACTTGGTTAGCTTACCTAAAGTAAGGTATAGAACCTGCGTCACTCACTGTGACATTACGCCATGTTGTATCACTAATTTAACAAATGTCAGCTAAATGTGGAAACGTTTTCCTTGGCAGTTGGCGCTTATCCCTGATATTGGGCGTTTTAGCTTACATTCCATGAGCGACTTGCAGCTGTTTGATAAGAGTTAAGAAAGTTGTTAGCTACGCTTGCCGAGCAAGCCATAGCCGCTTAAAGTAGCGCTAGATGTACAATGCTAAATTTTAAGGAGCGCCGAGTGAGCGTATCAAGAGTTTTCCCTGCAACCCGTATGCGTCGTATTCGTCGCCATGATTTTTCTCGTCGCTTGGCCTGTGAAAATCAGCTTAGCGTTGATGATCTGATTTATCCGATGTTTGTTATTGAAGGCGAAAATAAGACCGAGAACATTGCATCGATGCCGGGTATTCAGCGTTTTAGTATCGATTTATTACTAAAAGAAGCAGAGCAATTGGTTGCCTTAGGTGTGCCAATGATCGCTTTATTCCCGGTAACACCTTTAGACCAAAAGTCATTGTTGGCCGAGCAAGCTTACGCTGACGATGCGTTAGCGCAACGTGCAGTGAGAGCGCTGAAACAGGCTTTCCCTGAATTGGGCATAATGACCGATGTTGCTTTAGACCCGTTCACTACCCATGGGCAAGACGGCATTATTGACGAGCAAGGTTATGTGCAGAACGACATCACCACTGAGATTTTAGTCAAACAGGCCTTATCACATGCGGCTGCTGGTGCCGATATGGTGGCTCCATCAGACATGATGGACGGGCGGATCGCCGCTATTCGTGAAGCGTTAGAAGATGCTGGTTACCATAACACCATGATTATGGCGTATTCGGCTAAATACGCCTCTAGCTATTATGGCCCGTTTCGCGACGCCGTAGGCAGTTCTGACAACTTGAAGGGCGGCAACAAAAAGACCTATCAAATGGATCCTGCAAATGGCCAAGAAGCCTTGCATGAAGTGGCTTTAGACATTGAAGAAGGCGCCGACATGGTGATGGTGAAGCCAGGCATGCCTTATTTAGACGTAGTACGCCAAGTTAAAGACACTTTTGCTGTGCCTACTTTTGCTTACCAGGTAAGTGGTGAGTACGCGATGCATAAAGCGGCAATAGACAATGGCTGGTTAGCCGAGCGACCTGTGGTATTAGAATCATTGCTCGCCTTTAAACGTGCTGGCGCTGATGGGATTTTGACTTATTTTGCCAAAGACGTTGCACAATGGTTAGCCGAAGACCAGTGACTATGTCTCTCATAAATGGCCTGAATGTGCGTAATTTCTAATGAAAAAGCTGTTAGTTTCACTCTTCGCTTTGGTGCTTATACTTTCGCTGGCAATTGCCAGCGTAGTTGTTTTAAGTGTATCTAAACAAGCCTCTATTTCTGCTCCTAGATCGGTAAGCCCGCAACAAGTGGCGGATGCTAAACAATGGCTGCAAAGTAATGTCGTCCAGTTTAGCAAGGCCCAGCAAGCAATAGATATTCAGCTAAGCCAACAGCAAATGCAGGGGCTGTTAGCCTTGGCGTCTAAAGCTTTTAGTGGCTTAAATGCTGAAGCGCATTTTGCGCCAGAGTATTTACAGCTTCAGGCAAGCGTTGCTCTCCCTAAGGGGATCTACCATGGGTATATTAACAGCCATATTACGCTGTTATCTTCTGCCGAAGGTTTGCGGTTTGGTGATTGGCAAATTGGTGGGCTACGGCTACCCGGAAGCATTGCTAAAGCATTATTAACCCGTGGTTTGGAGGCGCTGTTTCCCGAGCTTCAATTTGAAGAGTTGTTAGCTGGGCTTAGTCAGGTAGATATTGACGCTCAGCAAGTCAGCGTCAAGGTGCAACCAGTGGCCGACTTAGGTGTGCGTGTGGCTAGCGTGTATAAAAATGTTAGTCAGTGGCAAAACCCTAGTGTGAGCAAGCTGCCCGTAGACGTGTATTACCAAAAACTGCTGACACTTAGTCAACAATATGGCCAACAGCAGACTATTTCACTTTACGATTATCTTTACCCCTTAAGTTTTGACGTGGCAATGCGTGGCGAACAAGGGGAGCTGTTAACCGAGCAGCAGGCGCTAGTATGGGCTATGGCGATGTTTTTCAGCCAAGGACCTTTTCAACAGGTAATGGCCCAGCGTTTTGAGCAACAGATAAGTTTACAAGCCGCCCCGACTAATGTGACGTTAGCTGGGCGTAGAGATCTACTCTTGCACTTTGTTTATTCGGCTGGGTTGAGCATGGCTGGTGAACAAGGATTTAGTGCGTCTATTGGTGAATTTAAAGAGTTGTTTGACTCGCTCGAGGGCGGGAGCGGCTTTAGCTTTGCTGATTTGGCCGCCGATAAGGCAGGCATTATATTTGCCGAAACGGCGAAGCAAAAAAGCAAAGCAAAACAGTTTTTAACTGTGATGCGCAATGCGCGTTCCGAAGAGGCATTTTTTCCGCGAATTGATGATCTTACAGAAGGTATTAGCGAGCCTGATTTTGCTCACATCTACGGTTCAACTGATTCTGAGTTGTATCAGCAGAAGGTTTTTTTTATCGACCAGCGCATTGCTAATCTCCCGGCATTTAAGGACTAGGGTAATCACGAGTCTTTTGCTATTTACCATCAAAATTTAGGCGAAAATTAATAAAGCGCTACCCAAAACACATAAGGCAGCACTGCACCAGGCCGAGCGAGTGGGAGCTTGTTTGGTGACTATCCATAACAAAGGTAATACCAATACTGGTGAGGTAGAAGACAATAGTGCGACGACGGATACGTCGCCGTAGCGTAAAGCAAATAGCATAAGAGTCATGCCTACAGCCATGGCTAAAAAGCCATTGGCGGCAATCATCATAAAGAGTCTTGAGTTGAGAGGATTTTGGGCTCGCGCTAGTTTATTGCCGCTTAACCACAACAGCCAATGAGCAGAAAAAGCACTAAACATGCGCAAAGCGGAGCCTGCCACCGGGTCTATTTGAGAAAACTCTGGAGCACTCATTAGAGGCTTGAGCATTACCGTACCCAGGCTTTGACATAGTGCAGCAGTTAAACCTAAGGCCACTGCAATGCCTACCGGACCTGAAATCTTCTCCCAACTATGTTGGTCGGGTTTGCGGCCAAAGGCTACCGCTAAGGCTACACCCAAAAATAAGCAGCCTGCGCCTAGTAACGACCAGCCAAATAGCGCTTCATTAAAAAGCCACACTCCCAAAAACGCTGAAAAAGCCGCGTGACAAGCAAATAGTAAACTCGCGCGCCTGGGGCCAAGCCGATTCATGCAGGCAAATAAGGCGGTATCTCCAACAAACACTCCAATAAAACCAGACAAAGCAAACAGACCCGCTTGCTCTAGAGTTATCATTTGCCATTGGTTGTTGAATAAAGCTGCGCTAAGAAGCATTACGCTGACTAACCCCATACGCCAACGGCTATAAGCAAAGGCGCCAAGCTGGCGGCTAGGAGTGACCGATATTAAGCTAGTGCATGCCCATAAAGCAGCCGCCAAAAGGGCTAACCATTCGTAGTTCACAGATGAATCCTAAAGTTGGCGTTAGCAAAAACAGGGGCGTTGGTTGCGTTTAAGCGGGCATTGCTTGTGTTTGGTCGGTCCAAAATGCCACAAAGGTATTGCGCCCGTTACGTTTGGCAGCATACATGGCATTGTCGGCGTCAATCAATAGTCTGGAAAGGTCTTTTCGTTGGGTTTCAAAGGCGACACCCATGCTAATGCTGATGGCGGTATTATGTTGCTGGTGTAACCAGGCGTTATTGGCCACGTGACGGACGATTTTTCTGGCGAGGGTTTGCGCTTGCTGGCGTTTGCAATTGGGCCACAATATACAAAATTCATCGCCACCAAATCGAGCAAACTTTGCTTCTTCTGGCAACACTTGTCGCACGCAGGCTACAACATGTTTTAAGGCTTGGTCACCAGCGTGGTGGCCAAAGTGGTCGTTAATGGCTTTAAACTTATCAATATCAAAAAGCATTACTGCCATGCTGAACACCGACTCATTTTCCAATTTTAGTTGGCGCTCTAATTCGCGACGATTTAATACGTTGGTCAGAGAATCGATGCGAGCTTGTTTAGCCAAGTGCTGGTGGGCGCGCTGGGTATCAATAGAAAACAGTTTGGCCACTAGACTCAGCAATATGGCGCAGTTGATAAATACCAACGCCATTGAGCTTTGTTGCTGTTCTAGATCACTTGGAAACATTGGGGCATTTGGCCAATAAAATATGGCTAAAAAGGCCACCGAAATAAGCACCAAAATCGCATTGCGAATCGATGGTTTGTCTTGCCAGAGTAAAAAGGCCACTGGGTACAGCACAATGAGGTGGAAGAAAATTAACGATTCAATGCCAAACCAGCGTGTAGACGCGAGGGTGACGTCTAATACAAATACCGTGAGCATCCAAGCTCGAGCAAGGTCATTCTGATTTAGCCAGTTGAGTAACAGCGTAATGCAATAACCGACAATAACCATCGCGTTTACTAGCCAAAATTCAGCAACATTTATCTGGTACTCAGAGGCTTGAACAGCCACGTTGAGCATCAACAATGGTAGACCAATAACAATAAACAAATTGGTCATTCGCACTGCGTGGCGCTTTCCTTTGCGCGTGCCAATGTTGAGAATTTTATTGAGCAACCGTGATCCTTACAGCTTCTACTCTAACGAACGCTTATTTTAAAAGACTTCAAATGAAACTAATGTGAAACAGCTTAAATCGTAGCCGTTTTATAACCAACAAAATAGGCAGCGGTGTAAAGCTAGCTACACCGCTGCTGTATTACTAGTCTAGGTGCTTTATTAGCCATTCAATGGCGTCGGCATAAACCGGTGTCATTAAAGGTTCTAGCTGCGCTAGGCTTGCAAGCAGCTGACTTCTGTTGGCAATGCTAATGTTGATATGCCCTACTTTACGTCCTGGGCGTACGTCTTTGCCGTACCAAAACACTTCTATGCCAGGCACACTTAACCATTGCTTGTTAAAATCTACCCCAATAAGGTTAAGCATAACGCTTTGGGTTTTCACTAGTGGTTGTACTAAAGGTAAATCGGCCACTGCGCGAATATGTGCTTCAAATTGGCTTAAGCTTGAACCCGCTTGGGTCCAATGGCCACTATTGTGAACCCGTGGAGCAATTTCATTAATCAGCAGTTGATCGCCAACCTGGAAACACTCCATGGTCATTACACCCACATAATCGAGTCCATCCATTAGTTTACCAAGCATGGCTTCGGCTTGGCTCTGTAGCGGCGCTTTGCTGGCTACAGGAGAAACCGTGGCCAACAGAATACCTTCGTGGTGCTGGTTAATGGCTAGTGGGTAAAACGCTGTGTCGCCGTTAGCGTGGCGCATTCCAATCAGTGATACTTCTTCATCAAAATTGATGGCTTGCTCAGCAATACAATGGTCGAGCCAGTCTTGAGGAATAGCACGTTGCTCTGCGTTACCTTGCTGTTTTAGCCAGTGCTGGCCTTTACCGTCGTAACCACCAGAGCGTTGCTTTAACAACACTCGTTCGCCAAGCTCGGCAAACAAGTGCTCGGCACTGTGCTTTTGTTTAACATCTACCCAAGGCGCTGTGGCAAGGCCTAGGGAGTCGAGCAGTTTTTTCTGGCTTGCGCGGTCGGCCAATTGCGCTAGGGCTGGGCCATTTAGAAAGCGCGGGTGTTGAGTTAGTTGCTCAGTCGCCGATGTTACCGGCCAGTGCTCGCGCTCAACGGTGATGATGTCGTTGTCGGCGATAGCAAAAGTGCCTGTCTCATCGGTTTCAATTGGGCAAACTTCTATGTTGAGCGGCTGGGCAGCATGCTTCAACATGGCACCAAGTTGGCCAGCGCCTAAGATCCAAATTTTGTTCATTGTACTCACCTAACTTACTCGGCTACTCGTGGATCTGGGTGGGCTAACACGGTTTCAGTTTGCGTGGTACGAAAGTGTTCAATGCGCTCAGCTAACTCTGCATTGGTCGTCGCTAAAATCTGAGCGGCAAACAAACCTGCGTTGTAAGCACCTGCGGTGCCAATAGCCAAGGTACCAACGGCTACACCTTTAGGCATTTGGGCAATTGATAATAAACTGTCCATGCCGTTTAAAGCTTTGCTTTGAACGGGAACACCTAGCACAGGTAAGCGTGTTTTTGAGGCGACCATACCTGGTAAATGTGCTGCGCCGCCTGCGCCGCCAATAATAACCTTAATGCCGCGGTCAGCTGCGTTAGCTGAGAATTCCATAAGCTTGTCGGGAGTACGGTGAGCGCTAACCACTTCAACCTCAAATTCAACGCCTAATTGTTCTAGAACTTGGGCGGCGTTTTCCATGGTTGGCCAATCACTTTTTGAACCCATGATGATGGCAACTTGCGGTTGTGGCATTGTATTCTCCTCGACTTAAATAGCACAGTGGTAACACGTTTTTATGGCAGCCAGCGAAATGTTGACTGCTCGCGGGCGCAGTTTGCCAGCCTAGTCCGCTAAGGTCAATATTAGCGCAGTGCTAGCGAATAAAAGCATACTTTAACTAGGTTGATTGCTGTCGAACTGAACTAAATCACTAAACCTTTGAGGTATTAATTATTTTTTGTTCACTCGCTGAGCAAGAAGTAGTGATTTTGAGCTACTGTTAGAATAGTGCTTAATGCCAGTGTTAGTGATTAAGCCATCGGCCTCTAGGGAGAGACGCTATGTGGAAATTTTTGGCAGGTTTATGTTTGGTCTCTGCTCAGGCATACGCAGCTACTGTTGAATTACGCCTACCTGCATATTCAGACGATTCACACATTTATTACCATGAATTACTTGAGCAAGCGCTTATTGAAGCGGGTCATACACCGGTGATTGATGTGCCTTCATCTAATTTGCCGCAAAAGCGCGCAGAGTCGATGTTGCGTAATGGCCAACTAAGCCTTGTGTGGTTGTTGGCGTCTGAAGAACGTAATCAAGATCCAAGCTTGGTTGCTATTAATATGGGCT
Organism: Agarivorans sp. 1_MG-2023; assembly: GCF_030548385.1. Lineage (NCBI taxonomy): Bacteria > Pseudomonadati > Pseudomonadota > Gammaproteobacteria > Alteromonadales > Alteromonadaceae > Agarivorans > Agarivorans sp. 1_MG-2023. Next base: position 225,020 of record NZ_JAUOSJ010000007.1, read on the forward strand.
TAACCAACGGTTTAATTGGCCACCGCTTGTTATTGGTTCCTCGCTCTGAGGTCGATGCGTATCGTTTTGTAGGAAGCTTAGAGGAATTTAGAGATCTTAATAAAACTGGCGGTTTTGGTAAAAACTGGTTTGATGTAAAAGTTTGGCAAGCTAACCAGTTAAAAACCGTGGAAGTAGACGGAGAGTGGCGCCGTTTATACAAAATGGTGGCAAATCATAAACGAGGGATTGATTACTTCTCTAGGGGATTTACCGAGATTGTTAACGACTCTCTGCAGCACCCTTACTTAGCCATAGAGCCCTATTTAGTTTTGCAGTATCAACGTGATTTTCAGTTTTACGTGAGTAGCTCAGAGCCAGAGCTTGCGCCAATCATCGAAGAAGCCTTAAAAAAAGCAGAAGACAGCGGATTGTTAGATAAGCTCATTGAGGAGTATTGGCGAGAAGATTTCGACTTACTTAACTATCGCAAACGGGTGGTGATTGAATTAACCACTCCCAAATAGGCGTTTAACAAAGCGCCTCGATAATTGCTAGCGGAAAGCCTGCTTGGCTTTGTACTTTCGCTTCATGTTCCAACTCGGCCGCCCGCAATGGATGTTGTTCGTTCCATGTTGGCGGGAAGCATAGTTGCCAATCATTTTCAGCCTGCAGCACGGTAATTTTAGGTACGCTACCTTGAGTGCGACGCATGCATACGATAATGGCAATGCGCAGTAAGCGCGCGAGTACTAAGGCTTCGGGCTTTTTCAAAGCATGTTGCTGGGCGAGCAATTCAGCTTGCCAATCTCCTCGCTGATTTAGCAACAAACTAGAGACAAAGTGTTTTTGAGCGCTGGTAAAGCCGGGTAGGTCAGAGTGATCAATAATATAGGCAGCGTGTTGCGGCGCTTTTTTGAATTCAATGTTCAAACCTACTTCGTGGAACATTGATGCCCACTTCAACAAACTTAAGGCGCGATTGCTTAAACCGGGACTCATTTGCTGGGCCATGCCTCGCGCACATTGAGCAACTCGCTCTGCATGTTGCTTATCAATGCGATGGCGTTTTACAAAGCTCTCGGCGGTACGAGCCCTTACGCTGCTGGTTTCTTTCTGGCTTAATAAGCCGTACACCAAACCCTCGCGTAATGCTCCGCCAGCGAGGATTAAGCCTTCAATTTGTAAACTTTCGAATAGCGCAATAATGATTGCTAAACCCGACGCAAATACCGGTTTACGTTCTTCGGCTAAGCCCTGAATATCTAGTTTATCTAAGCTGCCGCAAGCGACAACTTGCTGCTGTATGGTTTTCAGCTTTGAGTAGGTGATTCGTTCGTCTAAACCTTGGGCGGTTATAATCTCTAGTAGGGCTTGAATAGTGCCCGATGCCCCTAAGCTAGATTGCCAACCGAGGCGGCGATAGTCACTGAGTACCGGATCAATGACTTGTTTGGCTGCATCGATCGCTACTTCAAAGTTAGCATCGTTTAGCCCTGTTTGGAAAAAACGCTTAAGCCAGGTTACACAACCCATATCTAAGCTGTTCAGCAATAAGGTTTCGCTTTGCTCACCCACAACTAATTCGGTGCTGGCTCCACCAATATCAATCACTAAACGCTTACCGCTACCACTACTAGTATGGGCTACACCTCGATAGATAATTTTAGCTTCGGTTTCGCCGCTAATGATGTGAATTTTGTGATTGAGGATTTTTTCGGCTTGAACTAAAAAAGCATCGGCATTAGTGGCGCGGCGCAAGGTTGCGGTGGCCACTATTTTTATTTGTGCTTCCGGAATATCTTGTAGTTGCTCGGCAAACAGGCTTAAACATTGCCAACCTCTTACCATGGCAGCATGGTCGAGTTTGTCGTTGGCATCTAAACCCGCTGCTAAACGCACTTTACGTTTCACTTTAGCAATGGTTTGCACGCTACCACTCAACTCCCGCACGATTAACATGTGGAAGCTGTTGGAACCTAAATCAATGGCTGCATAAAGGGGTGAAACTTTAGACACTGTATTCCTTGTGCTTAGTGCTTAATGGCGGTGGCGACGCTGATTAGAATGACCACTGTTACCGCGACTATTGCTACGGTTACCACTACGGCTATTGGTATTTTTAGCGCGATGAATACGTTGTGCTTTTGGCAAATCACGCATCAATGCTTCGCTATCGTATTGGCTAACAGGCACCGGATGTTTAATGTACTCTTCAATCGCTGGCAAGTTAAATACGTATTCTTCACAGGCTAGGCTAATGGCGTGACCGCTAGCACCGGCACGACCAGTACGGCCAATACGGTGCACATAGTCTTCTGCATCGTCAGGTAGGTCGTAGTTAAATACGTGAGTCACCGAAGGAATATGTAAACCACGAGCGGCAACATCTGTAGCCACTAGTACGTCTATCTTACCTTCAGTAAATTGTTCTAAAATTTGCACGCGTTTACGCTGCGGAATATCACCAGTTAACAAACCAACACGGTGTTTGTCGGCGCTTAAATGCCCCCAAATGTCTTCACAACGGTGTTTGGTATTAGCGAAAATAATCGCGCGCTCTGGCCATTCTTCTTCAATAAGCGTTTGCAACAGCGCCATTTTGTCATCGTTAGAGGGGTAAAATAGCTCTTCTTGAATGCGCGCGCCGGTCATTTGTTCCGGTTCAACAATCACGTGCTCTGGCTCGTTCATGTGTTCGAACGCAAGCTCTTTCACTTTGAAAGATAAGGTGGCAGAGAACAGCATGTTTAAGCGAAGTTTAGGTTCTGGCATGCGGCGCATTAAATAGCGAATATCTTTAATAAAGCCTAAATCGAACATGCGATCGGCTTCATCCAATACCATTGCTTGCACGCTATTTAAGCTAAAAGCACCTTGTTTGAAGTAGTCAATCATTCGACCAGTTGTGCCGATCAAAATATCGACACCTTCGTCTAAGGTTGCGCGTTGGCTAGCGTAGCCTTCACCACCATATACCAAGCCTAATTTTAGGCCGGTTGCTTTGGCTAGTAAGCGGGCGTCGTTATGAATTTGAATCGCTAGTTCGCGAGTAGGAGCAAGTATGATTGCTCGAGGTTGATTTTGTTGACGCGTTTCAGGCACTGCGGTGGTTAGCAAGTGATTGAACGTGGCAACTAAAAAGGCTAATGTTTTCCCCGTACCGGTTTGAGCTTGGCCTGCAATATCTTTACCTTTGGTTAAAATAGGTAGGCTTTGGGCTTGGATCGGGGTGCAATTGTGATAGCCGTGCTGCTCTAAGGCTTCTAATACCTTATCTTGCAGTCCTAACTCGGCAAATCGTAGTTCAGTTAAATGTGTTTTGCTCATTGCGTAAGCATATCACAGCTAAGTGGCACTACCAGCACGCATTCTTTGTTAAATGAGCGCGTAAGTCACTTATGTTAATTGGTAGTAGCTTAGATTCCCTTGGAATGAGCTTGGGCTTGCATTCATTGGTCGGATGTTTTCAAATAGTCAGGTAAATTATCTATATAGATAGCATAGAATATTTGGAGTAATAAATGAGCGACAAGTTAGTTCAGCTAAGCGACGACAGTTTCGACGCAGACGTACTTAATTCAAGCACACCAGTACTAGTTGATTTCTGGGCTGAATGGTGTGGACCTTGCAAAATGATTGCACCTATCCTAGACGAAGTGGCTAACGAATATGACGGTAAAGTTATCGTTGGCAAACTAAATATCGACCAAAACGCAGGCACACCACCTAAGTTTGGTATTCGCGGTATTCCTACTTTGTTGTTATTTAAAGACGGCAAGGTAGCCGCAACTAAGGTTGGCGCCTTATCAAAAGCACAGTTAACTGCGTTTTTGGACGAGAACCTATAGTAACATTGTGAGCAGGTCGACATTCGTTGCCTGCTTTTGCTGGATCTTTCCCCACATTAGTGCTAATTTTATTTTCGAATTTTTCCTACGCCCGTTATTAAAGGCTATCCCTTGGCCGACTAAACAGTCGAGTAAGCATCTCCACTTTACCTAACTCACGCTGCTGTCAGCCTACTTTCGATAAAAATTGAATACTCACCATTATGAATTTAACTGAGCTAAAAAATACCCCGGTCCATGAACTGATTACGCTAGGCGAATCAATGGGCTTAGAAAATCTGGCCCGATTACGTAAGCAAGATATTATCTTCTCGATCTTAAAGGCTCACGCTAAAAGCGGTGAGGCCATTTTTGGTCATGGTGTGCTGGAGATTTTGCAAGATGGCTTCGGCTTTTTGCGTAGTGCCGACAGTTCTTACTTAGCGGGCCCCGACGATATTTACGTTTCTCCAAGTCAAATTCGTCGTTTCAACCTGCGTACCGGTGACACGGTAGAAGGTAAGATTCGTCCACCTAAAGAAGGTGAGCGTTACTTTGCCTTGCTTAAAATTGGCATTGTTAACCACGACAAGCCAGAGAACTCGCGCAACAAAATCTTATTTGAAAACTTAACGCCGCTACACGCCAACGACCGTTTGCGTATGGAGCGTGGTAACGGTGCAACTGAAGACATCACTGCCCGTGTATTAGATTTAGCCTCGCCAATTGGTAAAGGCCAACGTGGTTTGATTGTTGCTCCGCCAAAAGCGGGTAAAACCATGTTGCTGCAAAACATTGCGCAAAATGTGGCGTTTAATCATCCTGAGTGTGAATTGATTGTATTGCTAATCGATGAGCGTCCAGAAGAAGTGACCGAGATGCAACGTTTGGTTCGCGGTGAAGTTATTGCTTCTACCTTTGATGAGCCAGCGAGTCGCCATGTTCAAGTAGCCGAAATGGTTATTGAAAAAGCTAAGCGCTTGGTTGAGCACAAAAAAGATGTGATCATCTTGCTTGACTCAATCACTCGATTGGCACGTGCTTATAACACCGTTATTCCTTCTTCAGGAAAGGTACTAACCGGTGGTGTAGACGCTAACGCATTGCACCGTCCGAAGCGATTCTTTGGTGCCGCTCGAAATGTTGAAGAAGGTGGCAGCTTAACTATTATTGCTACTGCTCTTGTAGATACTGGTTCTAAAATGGACGAAGTGATTTACGAAGAGTTTAAAGGTACCGGTAACATGGAGCTGCACTTAAGCCGTAAAATTGCAGAAAAACGTGTTTACCCAGCCATCGACATTAACCGTTCAGGTACTCGTCGTGAAGAGTTGCTTACCAGTGCCGAAGAACTACAGAAAATGTGGATCTTACGCAAGATTGTTCACCCAATGGACGAAACTGGCGCAATGGAATTCTTAATTGATAAATTGGCAATGACCAAAACCAATGACGAATTCTTTAATGCGATGAAAGCACAGAAGAAATAAACAAAAAACTGGCCGTTAATTCGGCCAGTTTCATTTTGGATGATGAAACGTTTACTGCTAGTACTAGGGCTATTTTTCCAATTATCTGTTCATGCTGAGCAGCAAGGTCCTAATCCTCTTTCCCAACCGCTTTACCAAGATGTTCCTTTGATGATCCTGCAACGTAGTGTTGATACGCTAATGCAGAATCAACCCGCTTGGATCATTGATTTACTGCCGTATTTACGCCCCGAAGACCGCGAAGCACTGTTGTTTGAAAGTTTGTTGTACCTTCACCAAAACAACCATATTCCCGATCAAACTCTAAAAAACTGGTTATTAGAGTTAGCTTCTGAGCGCCCAAAAATTAGACAAGCAGCGGTGATTGATGGTTACGAGGTGATTAGGCCCACGTTTGATTACCCAGCTTTAGCACGCAGCCTTATTCTAAATAAAACCTCAGCGGAACGTTCGCAAACTTATCTTAGTGAATTGCTGCGAGACGATTTTTCATGGTCGCTCATCTTCCGCAAAAATAATCCCTTACTATTAGCTCAACAGTTAGATGTAATGCGGGCGTTTTCGCAACTTAATGTTGAGCAGCTGCAGTACGTTAAACAGCATATGCCAAACCGTTTATATTTTCCCGATAACAACGTCAGGGTGTCTTTGGCGGTGGGTATTGGAAGCGATGAGGCGATTGCTGAAGTCTTAAGTTTACCCATGGATCAGTACAGCGTGTCTTTGTTAGAGTGGTTGGTTCAACAATTACCGCCAGAGCGCGCTTTCAGCTTGTTGCAAGGCGCAGCAAACAATCCCGAATTATTGTATTTTTCTTATAGCGCTATCGCCCGTTTAGGGCGGCATTACCCGCCAGCGGCACAGTTTATATTGGCGCAGTTTCGAGAGTCAGAACATCAAGAGTTGGCTGCCATGGTAATGATTGAGATGCAGTCTCAATAGTCATTACGGTTCTATCATTAGGTTATTAGAATGAAATATAAAGACTTAAGAGATTTTATTGATTTGCTAGAGCAGCGTGGTGAGCTTAAGCGAATTAGCCTTGAAGTCTCTACCGAGTTAGAGATGACAGAGATATGTGACCGCACCCTTAAAGCAGGCGGCCCGGCGCTGCTGTTTGAAAATGTGAAAGGCCACAGCATGCCGGTGTTAGGAAACCTATTCGGCACGCCAGAGCGGGTTGCACTAGGGATGGGGCAAGAATCAGTTGCAGCGTTACGCGAAGTAGGCACTTGGCTGTCTTACTTAAAAGAGCCCGAGCCGCCCAAAGGTTTGAAAGAACTGTGGGAAAAGCTGCCTATCTTTAAGCAAGTTCTCAATATGCCCACCAAAAAACTGCGTTCTGCGCCTTGCCAAGAAATTGTTTGGACCGGTGACGAGGTTGATTTAGATAAGCTGCCGATTCAACACTGTTGGCCTGGCGATGTGGCGCCTTTGGTGACTTGGGGTTTAACCATTACTCGTGGCCCTTATAAAAAACGCCAAAACTTAGGGATTTATCGCCAGCAGAAGTTAGCTAAGAATAAACTCATTATGCGCTGGCTATCGCATCGTGGCGGGGCCATCGATTTTCGTGAGTTTCAGGAGTTAAATCCGGGTAAGCCGTATCCTGTTTCAGTGGCTTTAGGCGCTGATCCTGCCACTATATTAGGCGCGGTAACACCAGTGCCTGATACCTTATCAGAATATGCTTTTGCAGGTTTGTTACGTGGTGGAAGAACCGAAACCGTACAATGTATTAGTAATGATTTAGAAGTACCGGCCAGTGCCGAGATTGTACTCGAAGGCTATTTAGAGCCTAATGAAACAGCGCCAGAAGGCCCCTACGGTGACCACACTGGTTATTACAACGAAGTGGATGAGTTTCCGGTATTCACCATTACTCACATTACTATGCGAAAAGACCCTATTTACCACAGCACTTATACCGGGCGTCCGCCAGATGAGCCCGCGGTGCTTGGGGTAGCGTTAAACGAAGTGTTTGTGCCTATTTTGCAAAAGCAGTTTCCAGAGATTGTTGATTTTTACTTGCCGCCAGAAGGTTGCTCGTACCGGATGGCCGTTGTCACCATTAAAAAGCAATATCCAGGGCATGCTAAACGGGTGATGTTAGGCGTGTGGTCTTTCCTTAGGCAGTTTATGTATACCAAGTTTGTGATTGTTTGTGATGATGATATCAACGCGCGCTCTTGGCAGGATGTAATATGGGCTATCACCACTCGCATGGACCCATCGCGCGATACTACGTTGATCGACCATACACCCATTGATTACCTAGATTTTGCCTCTCCTGTATCAGGCTTGGGCTCAAAAATGGGAATGGATGCGACTAATAAATGGCCGGGTGAAACTAACCGTGAATGGGGCGAAGTAATTGAAATGGCACCAGAAGTGAAACAGCGAGTAGATAGTATTTGGGCGCAATTGGGCATAGACTAGTGGCCAATTGTTATCAGGTTAGTGTTGCAGGTAAAGTTTTTACTGTAGAGCCGCAACAAACAATTTTACAAGCAGCTTTGTCTCACGGTATTAGCTGGCCTTATCGTTGTCAGCAGGGCGGATGTTGCAGTTGCTTGGCACGACGTACATCAGGCGAAATTGATTACCAAGGAATGGCGCCAATGTTAAGTGAAAGAGAACAAGCCGAAGGATGGTTTGTTGCTTGCTTAGCCAGTGCAAAATCAGATTTGAGTGTAAGTTTAGAAGGGTGAAAGTATGAAGCGCATTAGTTGTAAGGTTGCATCGGTCTCGCCGATTTTAGATGACATATTTAATGTTGAGTTACAGCCACAGGAAAGTGAAAACTTTGTGGCGGGTCAATACCTGCAAATTGTTATGGCGGAAGACGATAAACGTCCGTTCTCGCTTGCTAGTTCACCTGAGCAAGGTGATGTTTTTGAGCTGCATATTGGTGCGCCAGAGGGCAACCCTTATGCTCGTCAAGTTATTGATAAGCTACAAGCTAGTGGCGAAATTGAAGTTGAAATGCCATTTGGCCATGCTGGTTTTGATGAAGAGAGTCAGCGTCCAATTTTGATTATGGTGGGTGGAACGGGCTTCTCTTACGCCAAATCCATCATTGAACATATTATCGATTCAGAGCAAGACCGAGAGATCTACCTATACTGGGGCGGCCGTAACTTAGGCGGGCTGTATTTGCACGAGTTAGCTTATCAGTGGGAAGAGCTAGACCAAGTTAAGTTTGTGCCGGTACTTGAGCAGGCTATGCCACAGTGGACAGGTAAAAAAGGTTTGGTGCACGAAGCGGTGTTAGAAGATTTTGCTGATATGAGTGGCTTGGAAGTCTATATTGCTGGTCGTTTTGAAATGGCTGATGTAGCGCGCACAGCCTTTACCAAGCAAGGTCTACCACTTGCTCAGCTGCATGGCGATGCTTACGAATTTATTTAAGCAAGGCAGAGTTAATTGACATAAAAATGGCGAGCTAAGCTCGCCATTTTTGGTCTTGGTTCAGCACTAAGGCTTAGTTGCTTAGAGCTTGGCGGTAGTAGTGAATCGCCTGCTCTGGCTCGTCTAACTGTCTGTGTACTTCCGCTAAGCCTTGGTAACACAGGCTGTTTGGTGCTAGCTTTATGCTTTGTTCAAAGCGTTCTTTAGCTTCGCTCCATTGCTGCTGCTGGCTATGCAATTGACCAATCAAACACAGCAAGTCGGCATTATTCGGGTGTTTGCGGATTAAACCCGTTAACTGCTGCAACAGTGGGTGAGGATCGCTTAACTTCAACTCAGCAGCCACTTCTAATAATTCGCTATCGGCATTTCGGTTAAGCAAATCCCCCAGCAGTTGGTAAGCGGCTGCATTGTCTCCCGAGGTAATCAAGGCGCGGCAAGCGGCGGCGGCAATCGTCATTTGTTTCTTTTGCTTACGCGGCATGCCATTCCAGTGAGTCGCTACCGCATCAGAGCCTTGGCTATTGGCCAACTCTAAGAATAAATTTTTATAAGCTTCAGATAACTCACTTTGGTAGTGCTGGTTATCGATTAACCCCGCCTTATTTGCTAGCGGTAACAAATCGATATAACGCTGCCATAAACCCAAGGCGGGGAATATGCTCATTTGCATGCGCTTGATTGCTGCTTGTTTCAAATTGTCGTGTGGTAGCTGCTCAATACTAGATAGCGCAGCACTGTAATTTTGCTGTTTAAGTTGTAAGCGTGCTTGAGTGATTAACACTGCAGAATCGTTATTGGTAAGTCGAGTAGCTTGCTCTAAATACTTATCACGCTTTTTATCTTGCCCTTGTTCTTGGGCCGCTTCTGCAGCCGTTAAGTAGTTTAGCGCTGGCGCATCACTATACGTAGCGGCTTTACTTACCAGCTTTTCAGCGTGCTGATAATCACCGCGCATCATCGCTAACATGCCTTGCTGCGTATGATTAATCGCTTTTTGTTTACGGCGATGTCCCCACCATGCGCCACTGCGTGAAAAGCTTAGCCATAACCAGCGGGCTACCCATAAACTCAGCAGCAATACACAAAAGCAAATAAAGCTTAGGAATAACGCGCTGGTGACCGACATTTCTATGGTGTAGTTATCAAAGGCTATCAGTACGTAGCCTTTATTACCCGCTAGCTGTGGGCCAAGGGCTAGGCCTATGGCAATACAGACTAGAAGAATCAGAATTTTAAACATTATTCGGCTCCTTCAAGTGAAGGTATTAACCGTTGTTGGCGTTCTTTAATCGCTTGTTCGGCAGCGCCTAAGCTGCTTAATTGTTCGGGTAGCTTATCTACAATATCTAATTGTTGGAGCTGTTTTAAATCTTCAACCATCGCTTGGGCTTGGGTATTTTGAATAAAGAACTCGCTCACCCATTGCTCGGCACGTTGCAACTTAGCTTTGAACAGTTCGCCCTGTGAGCGGAATAAAGCTTGCTCGGCTTGCTGTAGTTGTAGCTTAAGGTTCTCTTTTAAATACCAAGCATGTTGAGGCTCAATTAAGGCTTCAACTTGGCCGTCACGGCGGCGTACTGTGATAAAGTTTTCGCTAAATTTGCGCCAGCTTTTGCTTAGGTTGTCTTGCCAGTCTGCACTATCTGCACTTAAGTCATTGTCTTGTTGCTCTACCACCTCGGGTAATTCAATCTCGGCCAACTGTAGGCTTTCAGCTTGTTGCAAAATGCTTTCTAGTCTAAACGCGATACCTTCTTTGTCGACTAAAGGCACCCCTTTTAGTAATTGCACATCACTATTTATTGCTCGGCGTAACGGCAGCAAATGTGGGTCGTCTGCATTATTAATACTGTTATCGGCTTCTAGTAACAAAGCGATGGCGGTGGCTGGGTCTTGCTCTAGCCACAGTTTATTGGCTGCCAATTGCAGTAGGTAGCTGGCTTCGTTTAATCGCCAGTGGTTGGCGTCTTTAATATTCAATAGCGCTAATTGTCGCTCGATAGTTTTGCGATTCTGCTCGGTAAGTTCTAATTGGGCTTTTAAGGCCGCCATGGCCTGATTTTGGCCACTCACTTGTTGTTCAATGTTAGTGAGTTGGTTTTTGTTGTTGGTTTGCGCACTCAGTAAGTTTTGTTCTTTGGCTTGCAGGCTAGTTTTCAAGAGTTGTAGTTGAGTATCAGCATGCTCTCTAAATTGGTGGCCATGCCAGTACAAACCAATGGCGATACTGACACTGAGAATAATCGCCACAATGGCTAAAATCTTTGCCGTTTTATCGGTTTTAGCGGCTGGTTGTTTATTCTGGGCAGGGGCAGGGGCAGGGGCAGGGGCACTGGCAGCTGGCTCGCTGGCAGTGGTTGTTTCTGTAGCACTGTTAGAATCGCTAGGATTGGTAGCCTTTGTTTGACTATCTGATTGTTTATTTTTGGTCATTTTCATTCCTTGCAGATGACTGTATTCGCGCCAAAGCGTCGATACAAGCCTTATCTGATGCGCCGTCGCACAACACTATGTGCATAAAACCCAAACTTTTAGCATACTCAAGCAAACGCTCACTCGGCACCAACAATGTGGTCTGTTTAAGCCAAGTCAACTGCTGTGACTTACTCATAAGGGTAGTTAGGTGTTTCAATATTTCACCACTAGTAGCCACAATAGTGTTGATCTGTGACCGCCATTGTTCAAGTTGTTGCCAAGAATAATTGAGCAAATGGCGTTGATAACAGGTGAGATAATTAACGGTAATTTGTTGCCTTTGCAGCTGTTCGGCGAGCCATTCTCGGCCATGTTGGCCACGCAAAATGTGCGCTTGCTGAATGCCACTCAGTTGAGATTCGATGAGCTGCAGCATGCCTTCGCTATCTTGGCGGCTGGGAACTAAGGCGTTTACCCCATATTGTTGCCAGCACTCAGCCGTTGCTTTACCTACAGCCAAATACTGACAATGGCTTGGCCAAGTACGGCCGTGCTGTTGGAGGTGGTGCTGGCATGATTCTACGGCGTATTGACTCACCGCAATAATAAGCGTGGAAGACGTAGCTTGTTCTAATCGCGGTATCAGTGATGTGAGTTCATCGCTTGGTTTAATTTCAAGCATTGGCGCAGCACTCACGCTAAAGCCTTTCGCCTCTAGCGCTGTTACACAACGTTGATTATGCGGCTGAGGCCGCGTAACAAGTATCTGCACCAATAGTCCTCTTACTGCTGTTGATAAACCGCCTGTAAAATAGGCGCAGCGCCGGCATCCAATAATTGTTCAGCCAAGTTCAAGCCTAGCTGTTCAGCATCACTACTGGCACCGCGAATGTCCTTTTCTATTACTTTCGAGCCATCAACTGCCCCGACTAAGCCACGTACAAACAGTTGCTCTCCTTCTAGTTCGGCGTAACAGCCAATAGGAACTTGGCATCCACCTTCTAGGCGACGGTTCATGGCGCGCTCTGCTGCTACTCGTGCTGCGGTCGCGTTATGGTTTAAAGGTTTAAGTAATTCCAGTAAGGCTTGATCGGCGCTTCGACATTCAATACCCACTGCACCTTGGCCGCCAGCAGGCAGTATTTGCTCTGGTGCGATATAAGTGCGAATGCGTTCAGCCATTTCTAAACGCAGTAAGCCTGCACTGGCGAGAATAATGGCATCAAATTCGCCAGCATCTAATTTGGCCAGGCGAGTATTCACGTTGCCACGTAAATCTTTAATGGTTATGTCTGGGCGCTGCGCTTTTAGTTGGCATTGGCGACGCAGGCTAGAGGTGCCGACTATTGCGCCTTGGGGTAAGGCATCGATGCTTGCATAGTTATTACTCACAAAAGCATCGCGAGGATCTTCGCGTTCACAAATGCAGTGCAAACCTAAACCTTCGGGGAATTCCATCGGTACATCTTTCATCGAATGCACCGCGATGTCGGCAAGATCTTCCAACATTGCCACTTCGAGTTCTTTAATGAATAGCCCTTTGCCGCCAATTTTTGCTAACGGCGTGTCGAGGATTTTGTCACCGCGGGTACTCATAGGAAGCAGTTCTACAATGAGATCTGGATGAAGGCGTTCTAATTCGGCCTTTACAAAATGGGCTTGCCACATAGCTAATGGACTCTTGCGAGTCGCAATTCTCACTTTCTTCACAGACACTTACCTCTTTATTTGGTCATCGGATAGTATCACCAGTTAGTTTTTTGCCCAAGTAAGCATTACCAGCCAGCTATTAAGTAAAACTTTGTTTTAGCTTAGGTCTTAGTGTTTGTAGTTTGTATAAAATATACGCACTAAAAGTGTGCGTATCTGTTTACCACTATTATACTAACTGTTAAGATGATCACACTTTAGTGATATCTAAATTACATTCAATAATAACGCTTAGAGCGCCAGGTAACCCAAACTTTGCAAGATACTATTGCCTCTCTACTGGAGAAGGCTACTCGAACTAATCAACACCGTAAGCAGTTGGCATTACAAACCATGCCTGCCGCTGTGCAGCAGGTTTTTGAACTGCTGCCATCGATGTTGCATTATTCGCACCCTTGCATACCTGGATTTATTGAAGGTGACGTACCCAGCGGTGTATGCCAGTTTGAGCCTAGTGCTCGTCATGCTATCTATTTGCAACAACACTTTTTGTGTAGCCCTGAGCAGCCTAAACAATGTGAGATTTTGGGCCTTTACTCTATGGGTAGCACGGCCACGGTAGGACAAACCGAATCTTCTGATTTAGATGTTTGGGTATGTCACGATACCGATCTCGCCTGCGAGCGAGTGGCCTTACTTACCGAAAAGTGTGAGCAAATTAGCTCTTGGGCTGCCCACCAAGGGGTTGAGCTGAATTTCTTCATGGTAGAAGAAAATCAGTTTAAAACAGGTTCAATTAGCGAGTTATCTAAAGATAATTGCGGCAGTGCCCAACATTTATTATTGCTTGACGAATTTTACCGTACCGCCTTGCCGCTTGCGGGTAAGCAGTTGGTATGGTTTGCAGTGCCTAGTGAGTTAGAACAAAGCTACGATAGCTTTGTACAGCAGCAGTTTGAGTTAGGCGTATTTAACCATGAACAATGGTTAGATTTAGGTGGCTTAGACACCATTCCTGCAGAAGAGTATTTTGGCTCGGGTTTGTGGCAGTTGTATAAGGGTATTGATTCCCCGTACAAAGCAGTGCTTAAAACCATGTTAATGGAAGCCTACTCGGCCGATTATCCAAAACCGAGTTTACTGGCGGTAGAAGCCAAGCGCTTAATGCAACAGGGCCAAGAGTTTGGCTTAGAGCAAGATGCCTATTACTTAATGCTGAGCAAAGTGACCCAGTATCTTGAGTCGATAGAAGATCACGCGCGACTCGATTTGGTGCGTCGCTGTTTTTATCTTAAAAATTGCGAATGTAGCCCATTGCCGAGTGACCTTTTAGATGTTCGCTCGCTGACTTGGCAACAGCGTTTTATGGCGAAGCTTGTAAAACAGTGGAAATGGCCTCAACAAAAAATTGAGCACCTTAATTTACGTAGAGCCTGGAAGGTACAAGACGTACGCCAAGCGCACAGTGAATTACTCGATGCCTTAATGTTGAGCTATCGAAACTTGATTCGTTTTGCGCGTCGTAACGACATTAGTGAATCCATTAACCCGGAAGACATTGGGATATTGTCGCGTAAGTTATATGCGGCATTTGAAAGCTTGCCGGGCAAAGTAACGCTGATTAACCCGCAGATATCACCCGATTTATCTGAACCAAACTTAAGCTTTATTCACGTAGAAAAAGGCCGTAGCACTGCTGAAGGCTGGTATATCTACAAGCAGCCATTAACGGGTTTAGCCATTGTTGGTCAACCGCCCTTAGAACATGCTACTTATGTGTCTAAATTGGTGGCGTGGAGCTATTTCAATCAGCTTAAAACCGACCAAACTCAACTGAGTTTGCATCGACATAATGGCGACTTACATCTCGAAACCTTAAACCAATTTGCCGAAGATTTACGCCGTGCCTTTCCGGTGAACGTAGATGCCGCCAGTAACTTAGCCCTCACTCGCCCCTGCGAAATTCGTCACTTGGGTGTCTTCATCAATTTAGAGAAAGATCCTACCTCCAACTGGGGCGGGAAGGTGATTGAGTTTGATGCAATCTCTACCGATGTATTTAGTTTTGGCCGCGACTCAGATTGTTTAGTTGGCTCGGTAGACTTAGTGTATCGCAATACTTGGAATGAAATTCGGACTCTGCACTTTTCCGGTGATAGCGCCGTGGTAGATGCATTGACTACTATTTTGGGTAAAATGCACCGTGACGCCAATATCCCTGAGCATATCGATGTATTTTGTTATGCCGAAAACCTGCGCGAACAAATTGGCGCTAACTTTAAGCAGTTATTGGTAGAGAGTATAAAAAGCCGCTTACAACCTTTAGACAAACGCATTGTTAAAACCATTGTATTGGGCAGCGACAAATACGGTTTGTTTATTGAAGACCGCGGTGTATCGGTTAAGAAACTGGAGAACGGCGTAGAGTTTTACCGCCAGCTTTCTAATAATAAGTTACAGCGCTTGCCCTTGCAGTTAAATGCCGGCAATACCAAAAAAGTGCCTAACGTTGTAGAAGCGCATGCCAGTGAAGGCTTAGTGCAGTATTTCTTCGAGAATCTAGAAAATGGTTTTAACATCTATATCGTAGATGAACACAACCGCATTGAAATGTATCAAGATTTTGAAGGCAGTAAAGAAGAGCTGGTGCAGGGCATTAATCGCTTCTACACCTCTTCACGTGAGCAATATGGTACTCGCCATGAAGTAATAAACTTTAACTTGCCACAGTTCTACGACATTGTTGCTATCGAAGGCCAATGGCAAGTTGAGTCTTACCGCAGTAGCTAGCGCTTAATCAAAGCTTAACTGTTCGCCACTTTGCTTGGTGATTGATTCCACCAAGAACGACCAAAACTCCACGCCACTTCTATTACAAATCCACTGCTGTTCAGTTTCATGCCATTCGAAATGGAAACCACCAAATTTAGTGGCTAACCAAAGCTGATGCAAAGGCTCTTGTTTGTTTATCACCATTTTACTGCGGTTTTCGAACTCTAAATTAAGTACCCCGCCGTTAACATCACACTCAATATCGAAGTCGTCATTGTCCATGGTTTGTTCGATACGTTCAAAGGCTTGGTCTACCAATTGGTGATATTGGCTATCATTCATCACAATCATCCTATCCTATTGCTTTTCTTGCTTCGAATGCGGATTATAGAGGGCATTCAAAAAAGAATCATGGCTTAATCATGAACAAACAAGCAATCGCCGTTATTTTGCTTAGCATCGGGCTTAGTGCCTGCGGTCAAAAAGGACCGCTTACTCACCCGCAAGCCGCGCCAGAGAGCGCCCCCGAGCAAGTAACTCCAAGCGAGTAAGCAACGCAACACAATAAAGGACAGATCATTGGATTTTTTTAGTTATCAAAACGAGCAGTTAAACGCTGAACAATGCTCGGTAGCTGATTTAGCACATACCCACGGTACGCCTCTGTACGTATATTCTCGTGCCACCATCGAACGTCATTGGAAAGCCTTTGACAATGCCGCTGGTGAGCGTCCACATTTGATCTGTTATGCCGTTAAAGCCAACTCCAATTTGGCTGTGTTAAACGTGATGGCGCGTATGGGCTCGGGCTTTGATATTGTCTCGGGTGGTGAACTCGCACGGGTGATAGAAGCAGGCGGTGAACCGGCTAAAGTGGTGTTTTCTGGCGTAGCAAAAACCGAAGCCGAAATAGCCGATGCGCTTAATCACGGTATTTACTGTTTTAATGTTGAGTCTGAGCCTGAGCTCGACCGCATTAGTAGTGTTGCTCAACGCTTAGGTAAAGTAGCGCCCATTTCTCTGCGCATTAACCCTGATATTGACGCGGGTACGCATCCTTATATCTCTACTGGCCTTAAAGAAAACAAATTTGGGATCGCGATTGAGCGCGCTCCACAAGCTTATGCTTATGCCACTAGCCTTAAAGGCTTGAATGTAGTGGGCTTAGATTGCCATATCGGCTCACAACTTACCGAGATAGCGCCTTTTGTAGAGGCGATTGATAAGTTACTGGCTTTAATCGATCAACTTGCCGAACAAGGCATTGTTATCGAGCACCTAGATGTGGGTGGCGGCTTGGGTGTGAACTACGATGATGAAACACCGCCAGAACCTGCCGAATACGCGAGCGCATTAGCTGAGCGATTAGGCGAGCGTAAACTGAAATTATTATTCGAACCGGGCCGCGCGATTATGGCTAATGCCGGCATTTTGGTATCAAAAGTAGAGTTTTTGAAAATGTCGGAAAGTAAAAATTTCGCCATTGTTGATGCCGCAATGAACGATTTATTACGTCCAGCCTTATACAGTGCGTGGCAGCGTATTGTGCCAGTGATAAAGCGACCAGAGTTAAGCTGCGCCAATTATGATGTTGTAGGTCCCGTGTGTGAAACCGGTGACTTTTTAGGTAAAGACCGCAAGTTGGCGATTGAGCAAGGCGATTATATTGCGGTACGTTCAGCAGGAGCATATGGCTTTACTATGAGCTCCAACTACAACTCTCGCTGCCGAGCGGCTGAGATAATGGTAGATGGCGAAAAAGCTCACTTGGTACGCGAACGTGAACCTTTAGTGTCTCTTTGGGCCGGCGAAACGCTGCTGCCTGAAGGATAAGCCAATGTTAGTAAACTTTACTAAAATGCACGGCTTGGGGAACGACTTTGTGGTTATCGACAATGTCACCCAAAATGTGTTTTTTAACCAAGAAGTGATTAGTCGCTTGGCTGATCGCAACTTTGGTATTGGCTTCGATCAATTTTTGGTGGTGGAGCCGCCCTACGACCCTGATCTAGATTTTCATTACCGTATTTTTAATGCCGATGGCAGTGAAGTAGAACAATGCGGTAATGGCGCACGTTGCTTTGCCCGCTTTGTGGTGAACAAAGGGCTAACCAATAAACGCAATATTGGGGTAAGCACCAAGTCTGGCAACATCGTTTTGCACGTAGAGAATGACGGACAAGTGACCGTGAATATGGGCGTGCCGGAGTTTGAACCGAGTAAAGTCCCGTTTCGTGCTAAAAAGGCCGAAAAAACCTATATTCTTCGTAATGATGAACAAACGGTATTTGCGGGTGTGGTGTCTATGGGCAACCCGCATTGCGTACTTGAAGTTGATGATGTTAGCCAAGCGCCATTAGAAACCTTAGGTAAAAGCTTAGAGAAACATGATCGCTTCCCGCAAAAAGTTAACGTGGGTTTTAGCCAAATAATCGATGATAAAAATATTAAGCTGCGGGTATTTGAACGCGGTGTAGGCGAAACCCTTGCTTGTGGCACGGGTGCATGTGCCGCTATGGTGGTGGGTCGCCAACAAGGCAAGCTTGCCGAGACAGTGAATGTAGATTTGCCCGGTGGGCGTTTACAAATTCAATGGGCTGGCGAAGGTAAACCGGTGAAAATGACCGGCCCAGCTACAATGGTTTTTGATGGTCAGGTGCATATATGAGTGAGTTCGATCTTTCGCAACCGCTGTTAATAGATGAAAGCTTGGTGGTCGAGTTCTTGCTCGACAACCCCGATTTTTTTGCCCGCCATCCCAGTTTAATTAAGCAGCTACGTTTACCGCACAAAGAAAAAGGTGCGGTATCGTTAGTTGAACTACAAGTACAACGCTTGCGCGATAAAGTACTCAGTTTAGAACAAGAAATTACCGATCTTATGACAGTCGCCAGTCTCAATGAGCGCATTTATCACGTCTACGTTGATCTGCTACCTGACTTAATGGCCTGTGATTCTTTTGCCGAATTACAACACCGTTTAAGTCGCGCTTTAGTGGATGACTTAGGTGTCGAGTGTGTATCAATGCGCTTAAGCCAAAAGTTGTTCAATCTTGAAGAATTGCCAGAAGAATACGGTTTAGAGCATGAGCAAATCGAGCGAATCAGAGTCACTCGTCTTAGCCAGCAACCGCATTATTTTGGCCGTATGTCTAAGGGTGAGTTAGCGGTATTATTTGATAATACTGACGACATTGCTTCGGTAGCATTGATGCCTCTGGGTATTAACGCTGAACTCGGCTTTTTTATTGCCGCTAGTCGTGACGCCGACCACTATGTGGCTGGTATGGACAGCTTACTGCTAACCCAGTTATGCCAAGTGATTAACAGTTTGCTATTGCGCCTTGTTCCGTTAAACGCTGAGCAATAAAGGCTTCCCATGCAGGATGATATAGAGCTGTTTCTCCATTATTTAGAGGTGGAGCGACGTTATAGCCCTGCCACTATTAGCTCCTACCAACGTAGCTTATTACAACAACTTAAACATCTTAATGGTTTAGGTTGCCAGGCTTGGCAGCAAGTAGAAACCGCGCATATCAGAAGTGTTTTACTCAAACTTAAAACCAGCGGTTTGTCGGCCCGTTCTATGGCGAATAAACTCTCAGCCTTACGGAGTTTCTTTAATTATTTACTGCAGCAGCAAAAGGTGAGTTTTAACCCCGTTGCTGGTGTCGCTGCGCCGAAACAAAGCAAACCCTTACCTAAGAACCTAGACGTAGACTCGCTTAATCAATTGCTATCGATGGAAGGCGACGACTTGGTGAGCAGCCGCGATTTGGCGATGATGGAGCTACTCTATGCCAGTGGCATTCGCTTAGCCGAGTTGGTGGACTTAAATGTTACAGACATCAATTTTGAACAGCAGCAAATTATTGTTACCGGTAAAGGTAACAAGCAGCGCTGGGTGCCTTTTGGCAGTAAGGCTGCAACAGCCTTAAAACATTGGCTTAAGCAGCGCCGTTTATTGGTAATGGATGAAGAAGAACCTGCCTTGTTTGTGAGTGTTCGCCAACAGCGTATTAGCCACCGTACTGTGCAGAAGCGCTTGCAACATTGGGCACAACAAATGCAACTTACGGCAACCCTTCATCCGCACAAATTACGCCACTCTTTTGCTACTCACTTGCTTGAAAGCAGTGGTGACTTACGTGTTGTGCAAGAGCTGCTAGGCCACGCAAATTTGTCTACCACTCAAGTGTATACTCATCTTGATTTTGCTCACCTAGCCACCACCTATGACGCGGCGCACCCGCGAGCAAAACGTAAATCTTAAGCGAGCTAAAGCATGATTTTTTACCGAAGTTGGTCACCTGTTCAGGCGCTATCTTTTGATTTAGACGATACCTTATACGACAACTGGCCTTATATTCATCGCGCCGAGCAGTGGTTAATTAATCACTTAAAAACTGAGGTGCATGCGGTTGCACATTTAACCACTAGCCAATGGCAAAGTTACAAACGCCGTATCATTAAAAAGCACCCTGAACTAAAGGGTGACGTTAGCGCTTGTCGGGTTGCTTGGCTAAGTTTAGCGTTTGTAGAACATGGTATGCCGATCACTGAAGCGCAACATCAAGCAGAACAAATTTTCCAGCAGTTTTTAGCGGTGCGCAGTGACTTTACTGTTCCTGAGGCAAGCTTGGCATTGCTGCGAAAACTCAAAACGCGTTATCGTTTAGTGGCGATTACCAACGGTAACGTAGATATTGATAAGATTGGTTTGGCTGGGGTGTTTGAATTAGAACTCAAAGCTGGCGGGGCGTTTAAGGCTAAACCTGCCGCCGATATGTATTTATATGCCAGCCAGGTATTAGGGTTGGCGCCGCACCAGATAGCCCATGTGGGTGACCATTGTGTGACTGATGTGGCTGGCGCTGCTAAAGCGGGCTACCGCTCTATCTGGCTCAATCAACACAGCCAACAAGCGCGAAAACTGCAAGCCTTGCCCGATATCGAAATAAGCCAGCTGGCACAACTGCAACACCTGTTATAATATACAGGTGTTTTTACCCCTCAAGAGAGCACCATGGATATTTCTGAGCTGTTAGACGGCCTTAATGATAAGCAGCGCGAAGCCGTAGCTGCTCCCCCAAGCAATATGTTGTTACTGGCCGGTGCCGGTAGTGGTAAAACGCGCGTATTGGTGCACCGAATTGCCTGGTTAATGCAGGTAGAGAATGTTTCACCGTTATCTATTTTGTCGGTGACTTTTACCAACAAAGCCGCAGCTGAAATGCGCTCGCGGGTAGAAAAGTTAGTGGGCAATCGTTTCCAAGGCATGTGGATGGGGACATTTCACTCCTTGGCGCATCGCTTATTACGCGCTCATAGTCGAGATGCTGGCTTGCCTGACGACTTTCAAATTATTGACTCCGACGACCAATATCGGCTGTTGCGCCGCTTAATTAAAGCGATGAATTTAGATGAGAAGCAGTGGCCAGCCAAGCAAGTTCAGTGGTACATCAATGCGCGCAAAGATGAAGGCCAACGCGCCGAGCATGTTGATTACAGCAATAATCCGATTGAGCGTCAGCAATTAGAAATTTACCAGGCTTACCAGCAGGCATGTGATCGTTCCGGTTTGGTCGATTTTGCCGAGTTATTATTGCGCGCCCACGAGTTGTGGCTAAAACAACCGCATATTCTGCAACATTATCAGCAGCGTTTTCGACATATTCTGGTAGATGAATTTCAAGATACCAACACTATTCAATACGCTTGGCTACGCATGTTGGTTACCGATCAGAATAATATCACTATCGTCGGCGATGATGACCAATCTATTTATGGTTGGCGTGGCGCGAAGATTGAAAATATTCAAAGCTTTGAGTTAGATGTGCCTAAAGTAAACACCATCTTGTTGGAACAAAATTACCGTAGTAGTGCCAATATTCTTAAGGCGTCTAATCAGTTAATCGAAAACAACCAAGGGCGCATGGGCAAAAGCCTGTGGACCGACGACAAAGAAGGCGAGTTAATCTCTATCTATACCGCCTTTAACGATATTGACGAAGCCCGCTTTGTGGTTGCGCGTATTCAGCAGCGAGTTGAAGAACAAGGTGCTAGCCTAGCAGATTGTGCCATTTTGTACCGAAACAATGCGCAGTCGCGGGTTTTGGAAGAAGCCTTGATGCAAGAGCGCTTAGCCTACCGAATTTATGGCGGCCTGCGTTTCTTCGAGCGCCAAGAAATTAAAGATGCTCTTGCTTACCTACGCTTAATCAGCAATCCCCATGACGATGCGTCGTTTGAGCGAGTAGTAAACACACCTACTCGTGGTATTGGCCAGCGCACCATTGAGTTATTGCGCCAAGCCGCTCGAGAGCAGCAACTTAGCTTATGGCAAGCAGTTGATTATTGTTTACAGCAAAATGCCTTGTCGGGTCGTGCGGCTAATGCAGTGAAGCAGTTTATTGAGTTGTTAGGCCAGCTAAAGCAGCAAACCCAAGAATTAGCATTAGGTGAGCAAACCGACTACGTGATTAAAGGCTCTGGCCTATTAGCTATGTACCAAGCGGAAAAAGGCGAAAAAGCCCAAGCGCGTGTAGAAAACTTAGACGAACTGGTCACTGCGACTCAGCAGTTTACTCAAATGGAAGAAGACCAAGATCTGTCTCCTTTAGTGGCGTTTCTCTCTCATGCGGCTTTAGAGGCCGGTGATAACCAAGCGGAGGCCGACGAAGCTGCAGTGCAGCTAATGACTTTGCACAGCGCTAAAGGTTTAGAGTTTCCAGTGGTCTTTTTGGTGGGTGTGGAAGAGGGCATGTTCCCTAGTCAGCAATCAGCCGAGGAGTCGGGTCGTTTAGAAGAAGAACGTCGCCTTTGTTATGTGGGCATGACCCGCGCCATGCAAAAGTTGTATTTATGCCACGCCGAAAGCCGTCGCTTGTGGGGTAAAGAAGTCTTTCACGCTCCTTCACGTTTTTTACGTGAGTTACCGAGCGAATGTTTAGATGAGATTCGTTTGAACACCGCAGTAAGCAGGCCAGTGCAACAAGGGCGTTTTTCTCATCAAATTCAGCAGGCTGCCTTTGATGATAGTGGCTTTAACCTTGGCCAGCGGGTCTCTCACCCTAAGTTTGGCGCAGGCATTGTGCTTAATTACGAAGGCTCTGGTCAGCAAAGCCGCGTACAAGTGCAATTCGAAGAAGCCGGAGCTAAGTGGTTGGTATTGGCTTATGCGCGATTAGAAAAGATCTAAGCGTTAAAGAGAAACAAAGTAAAAGCAGCTTACTGGGCTGCTTTTTTTTGTTGGCGTTGTTTGCGCTGGTTACGTAAGGCATCCCAAGTAAATACCCCTAAACCCACCCAAATAAAGGCAAAGGTGAGAAGTTTCATCGGTTCTAGCTCTTCACCGTAAACGCTGGTGGCTAACATAAACATCAATGATGGGCCGATGTACTGGAAAAAACCAATGGTGGATAACCGTAAGCGGGTAGCTGCGGCAGCAAAGCACAGTAGCGGCAAGGTGGTAACTATGCCTGCGCTCAGTAACAACACATTAAGGCCTGTACTGTTATGGGTTAAGTGACTGGTTGGCGAATCAGCAAATATCCACAAATAAGCGGCAGCTAGCGGCAACAACCACAGGGTTTCTACAAATAAACCCGGTAGCGCACCCAGGTTAACCTTTTTCCGCAACAAGCCGTATATACCAAAACTTACCGCCAAACTCATGGCTATCCAAGGTAAAGAACCATAGCTAATAACCTGAATTAATACACCGATTAAAGCTAAGCCAATGGCTGCCCATTGGGCACGACGAAAGCGCTCGCCCAAAAACAGCATGCCTAATATCACATTAAACAAGGGATTAATGTAGTAACCCAAGCTGGCATCTAACATCCGGTCGTTGTTAACTGCCCAAATAAAGATTAACCAGTTAATGCCAATAAGAACCGAGGTTAACGCCAAGGTCGCTAACTGTTTAGGGTGTTTAATCACCGCACTTACCGCCGACCATTGTTTACCCAGACCCAGCAATACAGTGATAAATAAACAGGACCACACCACTCTATGCGCCAAAATCTCGTAAGCGGGCACCTCGGTCAGGCTTTTAAAATAGACGGGGGCGAATCCCCACATAACGTACGCGGCGAGAGCAAATATAACGCCGTGTTTAGCGGTTTGATTAGGCATAAAAAAGGAAAAAGGGAGAAAAGTCAGAGTAGTGTAGCAGGCGATTAGCTAAGCAGCCATATAATAAAAGGCTGTAATCAGCCTAGTTTCCGCTTATTACACTGCTGACGAAGTTTCGCAGTATAGCTTTTGCCAAATCTCAAAAAGGGCTGAGTCTTGCTGACAAAGAGTGCCGAGTTGTTTAAGTATTTTGGGCGTATTAGCCACTGGCTCTTCAAGTAGCAGGTGCAGTAGGTGTCCCAGCACACCATGAATAAAGCGATCGTTTAGCGGCGCATGGTAACTTTGCCAAGCTCGAACACAACTATACCCAGGAATAATATCATTGGCGTAACTGGCGAGTATGCGCAAAGGCCAAGGGCGCTGAATTTCATCTTGCTTGTTTAAGCACTCTAAAAGTGGCTCTTGAATATGTAAATAACGCAGTCGGCAGCGATCGCGTTCGTTTAAGCAATCATCATGAATTTGCTCAAAGTGCTGCAGCTCTTGTTGGGGTTTTACAAATATACCTAATTGCTTACATTCAACAATTCGGTAATCAGGGAAGTGAGCAAAGTCACCGTATCCATTTAACTCGTGTTCTAACCATAGTTCCAAATCCTCATGTTCTAAGCTACTTGCGTGTTGCTGTGCTTCTAACAATAGTGCATCTAAGGTTTTGATTAATTGGGGAGAACTGAGAGTTGTACTCATGACTTTGCAAGCCCTATGTTGCAGTAGATTAGCTTGTTCAAGTATAGCTATAACTGGGTGAAATACTTGAAAATTGACGCAGAAATTACAGTTTAAATGGCAACTAAACGTGGCTAGCCAACCAAGTAAGTGCCGGTGCCAAAGGCAATGTGAGTACCCTCTTGATTATGTAGTTCCATACGAGTCACCGTGACTTTGCTACCGGAACGTATTACTTCTGCAGAGGCATAAAATACCTCACCAATACCGGGGCGCAAGTAGTCAATGCGTAAATCGATGGTGCCGGTTTTGCTGATTCGAGCCGATAATTCTTTGCTAGATAAATCTTCTAAGCGGTTGATCGCAGCCGCCGCAGCCGTCATTCCGCCTGCTACATCCAAAATAGTTGCAGTAACCCCACCGTGTAAGATGCCATGAATGGGATTGCCTACTAACTTAGGGGCCATAGGCAATTTTAGCTTTACACCAGTCGCACTATATTCAACAAGCTCAATGCCAAGTAATTGATTAAACGGCATTTGATTGATGAAAGTATCGGCGATGGCTTGTCGCCACTTTTGCTGTCGTGAGCTGGTCATCTTGCTTCCTTACAAAATTAAACGCTTGTTTAAATACTGTATAGTGAGAAAAGAATAAAGGCAAACCAAGACAAGACCGCAGCGCTTGATTACAATGGCCGACCGATTAAGTCACAACCCGGTTTTTGGATGTTTTACCTGTAATGCAACGCGCCCAGCAAGTTCTACAAGATGTCTTTGGTTTTTCCGAATTTAGAACCGGGCAAACGGCCATTATCCAGCGTTTGCTGGAAGACCAAGACTGCCTAGCGATTATGCCTACAGGTGGTGGTAAATCTCTGTGTTTTCAAATTCCAGCTTTGGTTAAACCGGGTTTAACCGTCGTTATTTCACCGCTTATCTCATTGATGAAAGACCAAGTAGACAGCTTGCAACACAATGGCGTTAATGCGGCTTACCTTAACTCTAGCTTAGAGCGTGACCAGCAGTTTCAAGTTTATAAAAGCTTGCAACAAGGTGAGCTAAAACTACTCTATATTTCACCGGAGCGTTTAATTAACGGGGACTTCTTGCAGCGCTTGCAAGAGCTACCTTTGGCGATGTTTGCCATTGATGAAGCACATTGTATCTCTCAGTGGGGCCATGATTTTCGGCCTGAATACAATGCATTAGGCTGCTTGAAACAAAACTTCCCACATGTGCCTTTGGTGGCCTTAACCGCAACCGCCGACGACACCACGCGTTTAGATATCTTGCAGCGGCTTAACTTAGGTGAAGCCTTTACCCATATTTCAAGCTTTGACCGACCAAACATTCGTTATACCTTGCAAGAAAAGTATCGCCCATGGCAGCAGCTTAGTGAGTACGTAAAACGACGCCGCGAAGACAGTGGCATTGTGTATTGCAGCAGCCGTAAACGGGTTGAAGAACTGGCGTTGAAGTTAAGTGCTGAAGGTTTACGCAGCGCCGCCTACCATGCTGGCTTGCCTATTGAGCAACGCCAATTAGTGCAAGAGCAGTTTCAGCGAGATGAAATTGAAGTAGTGGTGGCCACGGTCGCTTTTGGTATGGGTATCGATAAACCTAATGTGCGCTATGTATTTCACTATGATATTCCGCGCAATATCGAAGCCTACTACCAAGAAACAGGTCGTGCTGGTCGTGATGGCACCGAAGCAGAAGCGGTATTTCTTTATGATCCTGCCGACGCCAACTGGGTGCGCAGAATTATTGAAGAGAATGAAAACGAACAACAGCGCCGCGTTGAAAGCCATAAATTTAACGCGATTGTGGCATTTGCCGAAGCGCAAACCTGCCGCCGCCAAGTATTGCTCAACTACTTTGGCGAGTATTTGGCTAAACCCTGCGGTAACTGTGACGTATGCTTAGATCCCCCTAAACAATATGACGGTCTGCAAGATGCGCAAAAAGCCCTGTCTTGTGTTTACCGTTTGGGTCAGCGCTTTGGTATTGGTTATGTTATCGAAGTATTGCGTGGCAGTATGAGCCAGCGTATTTTGGAACAGGGTCATGACAAACTCTCTACCCACGGTATTGGTAAAAGTGCTAGCCATGAGCATTGGATGAGTGTGTTAAGGCAGCTGATTCATTTAGGTTTGCTGCAGCAAAATATTGCGCGTAGCTCGGTACTACAATTAACCGAAGCTGCGCGGCCCTTCCTTAAAGGTGACCAAGCTTTGTCGTTAGCCGTACCGCGCTTAAACACCACCAAGCAGAGTAAAAAGACTGCCAGCTATGGGGTATATGATAAGCGTTTGTTTGCCTTGCTGCGTAATTTAAGAAAGCGACTCGCCGACGAAGAATCGGTGCCGCCTTTTGTGGTGTTTAACGACGCCACCTTAATTGAAATGGCCCAGCAATTGCCGCAAACTCAGCATGAAATGTTAGCCATAAGTGGCGTGGGTTTGAAAAAATTAGAGCGTTACGGTTATCAATTCATGGGTTTAATAGACCAATACCAAGCCAGTTAACGGCGAGTTAGTTGCCAAAAAGAGGATCACATATGGAGTTTGTGAATCGTTTTTCCACCGCATTGCCTGAGCTCTGCCATCAGCAGCAGCCCACGCCTTTGCAAGATCCTGAGTTGGCCATTGTTAGCCATGATGCCGCAGCATTGCTTGGCTTTGACAAAACCTTTATGGCTGGCCCCGAAGCCTTAGGTTTAACTGCTGGCAAGCTATTAATTGAAGGCATGCAGCCGGTATCTACGGTGTATGCTGGTCATCAGTTTGGCGGCTATTCTCCGCAATTAGGCGATGGCCGAGCGTTGCTACTCGGCGAGCTTAAAACTGCGCAAGGCGACTACTGGGAACTGCAGCTAAAGGGCTCAGGGCTCACTCCTTTTTCTCGCCAAGGCGACGGAAAAGCTGTATTGCGTTCCACCATTAGAGAATTTTTAGCCAGCGAAGCGATGGCGGCACTAGGCATTGCGACAACTCGCGCATTGAGTTTGTCGGTGGGCAGTGGTTTAGTTCAACGAGAGCGTTTTGAGAAAGAAGCGATGTTAGTGCGCATGGCGCCTAGTCATATTCGTTTTGGCCATTTTGAATACCTTTATTATCAGCAACAAACTCAGCCCTTAAAGCGTTTAATCGATTTTTGTTTAGAGCACTATTTTAGTGATTGCCTAACACACCAAAATCCAGTGTTGGCAATGTTGCAGCAGGTAGTCGATAGCACCGCGTTAATGATTGCCAAATGGCAAGCCGAAGGCTTTTGTCATGGAGTGATGAATACCGACAATATGTCGATACTCGGGCTCACCATTGATTATGGTCCTTATGGCTTTTTAGATGATTATAATCCCGGCCACATTTGTAATCACAGCGATCACTATGGCCGTTATGCCTTTAACCAGCAGCCTGGTGTAGGTTTATGGAATTTACAGCGTTTAGCCCAAGCCTTGTCAGACTATGTACCTAGCAACCAAGCTGAACCTTTATGGATGCGCTATCAGCAAACAATTAACCAGCACTATCAGAGCTTAATGTTAAGCAAACTAGGTTTAACGCAATGGCAAGATGAAGACGAAGCGTTGTTGGGCCAATGGCTTAGCTTATTGGCCGAACAGAAAGCGGATTATCATCAAAGCATGCGGGCTTTGGCAGCACCTTTAGTACAGTTATCCGAAACATTTTCGGCATCGTGGCACACATGGTTAGGCCGTTATTCAGAGCGCTGTCAGCAAAATGAACTCAGTCAGCAACACCGTATTGCGGCTATTACACAACACGTACCAGAATATGTATTGCGTAATTATTTGGCTCAACAAGTAATAGAAAAAGCAGAACAAGGCGATTATGCAGAGTTACACGCCCTGCATCAGGCCTTGTCTCAGCCTTTTACCCAGCAGCAAGGCGCACAGTGTTTTGCAGCACCGCCGCCAGATTGGGGGAAGTGTTTGGAGATCTCATGCAGCAGTTAACGACCTTATTTGAAGTGCTTGAAGAGCATGCCGTGATTAAACTTAATCACTTATTTGAAGAACAACAGTTTTTGGCTCAAGCGCAAGACTTTATTGAACAACAAGCTTGGCCTATTTCGTTTGCCGAACAAGGGGCCGATTGGTTGGTACTGGGCTTTTACCTAGAGCAGCAATTGTGGTGGTGGCGTTTTGATGCCCTAACCGAAAGTGCTTGGTTTGAATGCGCGAATAGTGAGCATTTTCAAGCCAGCTGTACGCCCTTACTGGCTGTGTTAAAACATGCCAGTTTTGGATAAACAAAATTAAATTTTCAGGCTGGTTAAAATGTGATCCATTACAAGGTTTCGCCCAGAGGAATCTTCTATATTAATCCACCTGCTTGAGCTGAGTTGATTATTAATTCACCGGCATAGGCAAGAAAAGCAATGTCATGGAATGATGTTTTCCACAATAAGGAAAGTGTTCACCGCTCCAATTTTTTGCCTTTCAATCTCCGTAAGTAACTGAAATAAATGATTTTACGATTTTTCTATTAAGCTTGTGATTTTTTCGCGAGAGAATGCTTGCTGTTTGTCAACAGAGTTATCCACAATTTATCCGAGGCTACAACGCTTAGCTCTGGTGCATTTAGGGTGGCTGTGGCATCATCGAGCGCAATGAAAATCTGAACTTTGGATCTCGGTTATGGCAACCCTCCCCGATCAGCCTTTGGTATTAGTTGATGGCTCTTCTTACTTGTACCGCGCATTTTATGCTCCCCCTCATTTAACCAACTCAAAAGGCGAAGCCACCGGCGCTGTTTACGGTGTTATTAATATGCTGCGCAGTTTGCTTAAGCAGTTTCAGCCTGAGCATATTGTGGTGGTGTTTGATGCCAAAGGTAAAACCTTCCGAGATGACATCTATAAAGAGTACAAAGCAAATCGCCCCTCAATGCCTGATGATTTGCGTAGCCAAATTGAGCCGTTGCATGCGGTCATTAAAGCGATGGGTTTACCAATGGTTGCTACGCCGGGCGTAGAAGCCGATGACGTGATTGGCACCTTGGCTAAACAAGCTTCAGCCGAAAACAAAGCCGTAGTGATTAGCACCGGCGATAAAGACATGGCGCAGCTAGTGGATGACAATATCACTTTGATCAATACCATGACGGATACGGTAATGGATCGAGAAGGCGTGATAGAGAAATTTGGCGTACCGCCTGAGCTAATTATTGATTATTTAGCTCTAATGGGCGACAAGGTCGATAATATTCCTGGTTTACCAGGGGTTGGCGAAAAAACTGCACTGGCGATGTTGCAAGGCATTGGTGGCGTAGAACAACTATTAGCTGACCCTGATGCCGTTGCTCCGCTGGGTTTCCGTGGCTCTAAAACCATGCCAAAGAAATTGCGCGAGCACGGTGAAGATGCGCGTTTATCTTATCTCTTAGCCACAATTAAGTGTGACGTGGACGTAGGCTTTAGCATGGACGACATGCAGCGCACGCCAGAAGATAAAGATGCCCTAGTAAAACTATTTGGTGAGTTAGAGTTTAAACGTTGGCTGAGTGAAGCATTAAGCAAGGGATCGACAGCAAGCGATGCAGCTGATGCACCCGCTGAAGATGCCACGCCAGCGCCTGCAATAACCGGTGAATACGAAACCATTTTAACTGAGCAGCAGTTTGAGCAATGGTTTAAGCAGCTAAATAGCGCCGACTTGATTGCCATTGATACAGAAACTACCTCGCTTAATTACATGCAAGCCGAGTTAGTCGGTTTGTCGTTTGCAGTAGAAGCAGGCAAAGCCGCCTATTTACCGGTGGCACATGACTATTTAAATGCGCCAGAGCAGCTAGAACGCGATTGGGTATTGGAAAAACTGAAACCTTTATTGGAAGATCCCAATAAAGCGAAAGTAGGGCAAAATCTAAAGTACGACGCGAGTGTACTGGCACGTTATAACATCGATTTACAAGGCATTAAGTACGACACCATGTTGGAGTCATACGTGCTCAATAGCACAATTACTCGCCATGATATGGACTCCTTATCTCTACAATACTTGCAACATAAAACCATCAAGTTTGAAGATATTGCAGGTAAAGGCGCTAAACAACTTACCTTCAATCAAATTGAACTAGAAGTGGCTGCACCCTATGCCGCAGAAGACGCCGATGTCACTCTACGTCTGCACCAAACCTTATGGGCAAAATTGGAGCAAGAGCCAAAACTTAAAAGTCTGTTCGAAGAAGTAGAGCTGCCTTTAGTGAGTGTATTGTCTAAGACTGAGCGTCAGGGAGTGCGTATCGACAGCCAACGATTGGCAGCGCATAGCTTGTCGCTAGGCGAGCGCATCGACGGTTTAGAGAAGCAGGCGCATGAGCTAGCGGGTGAACCCTTTAACCTAGGTTCTCCTAAGCAATTACAAACCATTTTGTTTGAGAAAATGGAACTGCCAATTGTTAAGAAAACACCAAAAGGTGCACCCTCAACAGCCGAAGAAGTACTGCAAGAGTTAGCCTTAGATTACGCCTTGCCTAAAGTGATTTTAGAGTACCGCAGCCTATCTAAACTTAAGTCGACTTATACTGACAAGCTACCAAAAATGGTAGAGCCAAGTACAGGCCGTGTACATACCTCTTATCATCAGGCAGTTACTGCTACTGGTCGCTTCTCGTCTACCGATCCTAACTTGCAAAATATCCCTATTCGCCATGAAGAAGGGCGTAAAGTGCGTCAGGCCTTTATCCCCGCTGATGGCTATAAGTTGGTAGCGATCGATTACTCACAAATTGAGTTACGGATTATGGCCCACCTTTCACAAGATCCTGGTTTGTTAAAAGCGTTTGCGGCTGGTGAAGATGTACATAAAGCCACCGCCGCCGAAGTATTTGGCAAGGAGCTAGAAGCGGTGAGTGCTGACGAACGCCGTAGCGCAAAAGCGATTAACTTTGGCTTAATTTATGGCATGAGCGCGTTTGGTTTAGCTAAGCAGTTAGGCATTGCCCGAGCTGATGCGCAAAACTACATGAATCGCTATTTTGAGCGTTATCCAGCAGTACATGATTACATGGATAGTACTCGTGATTTCTGCCAAGAGCATGGATATGTAGAAACATTTTTTGGTCGTCGTTTATACCTACCCGAGATTAACTCGCGTAACGGAATGCGTAAAAAAGCGGCTGAGCGTGCAGCGGTCAATGCGCCAATGCAAGGTACCGCCGCCGATATAATTAAAAAGGCGATGATCGCAGTAGCCGATTGGTTAAGTACTCAACCAGTAGAACATTGCAAAATGTTGATGCAGGTTCACGATGAATTAGTGTTTGAAGTACTCGAGTCAGAGCTAGAGCGAATTGTTCCAAAATTAACGCAATTAATGGAACAGGCTGTTACGCTCGATTTACCCTTGGTGGCTGAATCTGGAGTGGGTGAAAACTGGGATGAAGCCCACTAGGCGATAAATTTATATCAATAAAGGAGGCTTTGGCCTCCTTTTTTTGTGCCTTTTTTATTTCAGATTTACTTGGTAATTTTGAAAACCTTTTCGCGTAATTTTAAAACTCATATATACCTCTAAAGTGAAACTTCCTTACAAAAAGTGCTTTATTTTTCATCGATGATGCTCTAGAGTAACTCTTGTAGGGTACAGAGGTAAGATGTTCTATCTTTCAGACCTTTATTTCACGTAGTTGAAAAAGGCTATTTTGCCGCCTCGACAGTCATCTGTCGGGGCGTTTTTTTATCTAAATTCCAGTCACTGCGCGGGGTTAGCGCCCTTAATTTATGCTGTCCCTGTTTCAGTTAAACCTACTCGCCGCTGATTGTTTCTTTTTTTCTTTTATTTGGTTGTTTAATTACGATATTTAGGAATATAAGCTCGTAATTCTCCGCTATTCATCCTTATTTATTACAAGAAATACTGCTTTAGTCACAGCTTATGGCTACATGGTGAAACAAAAAATACAACTTTTTAGAAAGTATTGTGAACTAATCCATTTTCAGCGGGTCATAATTAGTGCAATTGGAATAGTGCTTTCAGTTTTTAAGAATTCTTTTCTTACATGCCTCATCAAACGATGGGGCTTTTTTTTGCCTGTCTTTTACAGCATAAACTGCTGTAGCCGATGACATGAAAAAGCGGTGTTTTGGAGACATAAAAAAACGCCACGAGTGCGGCGTTTTTTTCAGCTGCGTATTACTAGTCGTAATAAGGCTTAATCACTTCAATTTTGCCAGCGTCGTCAATATTTAACTCCGCCATCTTAATACTGCGTAAATGGGTTTGTCCGGCAGATAGCGTGCTGTCGTGGTAGAACAGATACCATTTACTTTGGTATTTAACGATAGAGTGGTGAGTTGTCCAACCCAATACTGGCTCAAGAATAACGCCTTCATAGCGGAATGGCCCGTAAGGAGAGTCACTGCTCGCGTAAGCAATTTTGTGAGTATCACCCGTTGAGTAAGACAAGTAGTAGCGTCCGTTGTGCTTATGCAGCCATGGGCCTTCAAAATAACGACGTTCATTGTCACCGGCTAACAGCAAGTCGCCATTTTCATCAACAATGTCGATCTCTTTTGGTGTTTCAGAAAACTCCAGCATGTCGTCGGTCATTTTAGCAACGAAAGGCTTTAAGGCGATTTCGTTATCGGCTGGGAATTGCTCTTCGCCAAATTCACCGTTACGCCAGTTTTGTAATTGACCACCCCATAGACCACCAAAGTACATGTAGTGGCTACCATCGTCGTCTTTAAATACCGCGGGGTCGATACTAAAGCTGCCTTTAATAGCGTTTGCTTGCGGAACAAATGGCCCCTCTGGATGATCGCCTACAGCAACCCCAATTTGGAAAATGCCATCGTAGTTACGGGCTGGAAAGTACAGGTAGTACTTGCCATCTTTCTCGGCGGCATCGGGTGCCCACATTTGCTTTTCAGCCCAAGGTACATCTTTTACATCTAGCGCATTACCGTGGTCACTCACTACGCCAAATGGACGGTCGAGAGAGAATACGTGGTAGTCACGCATATCAAAGTGATCACCGTTGTCATTCAGTGGCTGGCCGTTATCTACATCGTGAGATGGGTAGATGTATAGCTTGTCGTTAAATACATGAGCAGAAGGGTCTGCCGTATACATATGGGTTACTAGCGCGCCGCTAATGGGTTTTAACTGTTCGGCACGTGCCTTGTCGGCTGTGGTTACCGCTTCTGCGTCGCTGATCTCGCTAGGTTCTTCAATCCTAGTCTCGGTTGCATCATTCACGCTCATGGTGTTTCCTCGTTAAGTTTTGCGCCAGTATAGCGATCTGCATTCTCATAACCTTTACGTTCTTCGGTAGCCTAATTGCAAAATTTTCCCATCGACGACAATTTCTCATAAAACTATGAGCGAGTGCACAGCTAGTGGGTTTGGCTATGAAACTTCATGAAACAAAAAGCGGGTTAAACCACGACAAGCGATGTGTAGCATTTTGTTTTTGTGGGAACAGTGAGCGAGAATAAAGAGGGGGGGAGAAATTAAAGGCTTGCTGCGGTTGAGCAAGCCTAGCGATATTTACTGTGCGCTTTGAGCTTGTTCTTCTACATGTTGATCAAACCAAGTCACAAGGGCATTTTGTAGTAAGTCTAAGCCTTGTTTCTTTAACGAGGAAAAACCTTCTACACGAACGTTACCACCGAACTCTTTGGCGGTTTCTCGGCCTTTTAAAATAGCCGCTTTACGTGCGCCTTGTTTTAGCTTGTCTGATTTGGTTAGCAAGGCAAGTACCGGCAAATCACAATCTACCGCCCATTGAATCAAACCAGCATCGGTATCTTTAAATGGATGGCGAATATCCATAAGTACCACTATGCCCTTTAAGCTTTGGCGATCTTGTAAATACTCCGACAAGGATTTTTGCCACTTTTTCTTCACTTCTTCTGGTACCTGAGCAAAACCATAGCCCGGTAAGTCGATTAAGCGAAAACCGTCCATTATTTCAAAAACGTTAATTAATTGAGTACGTCCCGGTGTTTTACTGGTACGTGCTAAACTTTTTTGGCGGGTTAAGGTATTTAATGCACTCGATTTCCCAGCATTTGAGCGGCCAGCAAAGGCGATTTCAATCCCGCTGTCTTCGGGCATGGCGTGAATATCGGGGGCGCTGGTAATAAAGTGGGTGTTTTGAAAATGATATTGCGCCATGGCGATGTTGAGCTCCACAAGGAAATTAGGGTAATACATTACGTTTTTGGCAAAATTGTGTAAAATAATGCCGTTACTGGACTCGCTAAGTGTATCACGGGCACCAGTGTGTGGTTTGGAATAATACTAATAAATGGAATGTCATGAAAAAACTTACCTTAGTTTTAATGTTAATGGCGGGTGTAGCCAGTCCGGTTTGGGCGAAGGGAGATGCTGCGGCCGGAGAGCAAAAATCAGCAACTTGTAAAGCTTGTCATAACGAACAAGGCGAAGCAGCTGGTTATCCTAAATTAGAAGGCCAACACGCCGGTTACTTGGTGAAACAGCTAAAAGAATTTAAAGCCGGCGCGACCAGCGGCGGTACAGAAGGGCGTAACAACGCCGTAATGGGTGGCATGGCAATGCCATTATCTGAGCAAGATATGCAAGATTTGGCCGCTTATTACTCAGGCCAATCAATGAGTCCAAACACTACCGCACCAGAGTATGTAGAAGCGGGTCAGAAGTTATATATGGGTGGCGATTTAGAGCGTGGCATTGCAGCATGTACTGCTTGTCATGGCCCACGTGGTGTTGGTCAAAGCTTGGCGGGCTTCCCACGAATTTCTTCACAATACGCGGGGTACATTAAGAGCCAGTTAGAATTGTTCCGTAGCGGAGAGCGCGCCAACGACCTGAATGGCATGATGCAAGACGTAGCTGCAAAACTAAGCGATAAAGATATTGAGTTGTTATCGCAATACCTTGGTGGTTTACACTAAGCGTTAACTGGGCAGCGCTCGCTGCCCAGCTCTATTGATTTATTATTCGCCATCTTAGCGCTTAGTGTTACACTTGCGCCCCTAAAAAATACGGCAAGGTGCTGATTGGTGAAATGTCCACTTTGTTGTGCCACATCACCACGCGATTTTTATTGCAATAAATGTAGTCAATATTGGCATTGCCCAAGCTGTGATTTGATCTTTCTAGACCCAAATGACCTGCTAAGTGCAGACGCTGAAAAAGCGCATTACGATTGCCATAATAATGATCCGCAAGACCAAGCGTATTTAGGTTTTTTACGGCAAGTTAGTGAACCAGTTGTGGCAGCACTAACGCACCAAGCAATTGGCTTAGATTTTGGTTGTGGGCCGGGCCCAGCTTTGGCACTGTTGCTAGAGCAAGCGGGGCATCAGTTACTGAACTATGATCCAATATATTATCCCGATGAGCAGCTATTAGCTCAGTCTTATCGGTTTGTGACGTGCAGCGAAGTGGTAGAACACTTTAATTTTCCAGAGCACGCTTGGCAGCGTTTGATATCGCTGGTTCAGCAGCCGGGTTTATTAGCCGTAATGACTAAACGCCATAGTGGAACTAAGGTTTTTCCGCAGTGGTATTATAAAAATGATCCTACTCATGTGGCGTTTTATAGTGATAAAACATTTGCGTGGTTAGCCGAGCATTATCAGATGAAGTTGGAGATAGTGAGCCCCAGTGTGGCGCTATTCCATAGAGTTTAAGGTAAATAACATGGCCAGAAAAAAGAATCGTAAAGGTGGGTTAATCGGGGTACGCAAGGACCCAGATTTTAAGTCTAAACGAGTTGCTGTTCCTGAAACGGTAACTAAAGGTAAGGGTAAAACCTCGGGCAATCGCCAGCAAGAAGCTGAGCAAGTTAAGCAAGACACCATTGCCAAGCAAAAAACTGACCCTCGCCACGGCAGCAAAACACCGGTTGTACTGGGTGTTGCTAAACCTGTAGCGGCGAAAAAAGTGGCTAAGCCAGCACCTGCTAAGCAGCCATTGACGCCAGAAAAAGAGTTAGCTCTGTTAGAAGCCGATACGCGCCTCGAAAGCCTGATTGATGTATTAGAAGAAGGCGGCGAAATTAGCAAAAAAGAACAGCAATGGGTCGATTTACAATTAGCTCGCCATGCTGAGTTGCTGGCTGAGTTAGGCTTATCGGAAGACGCCGAAGAAGCCGAAGCTTTAGACGATGACGAGCAGCTATGGCGCTCGCTAAATAGCTCTTCTTTGGATCAGTATAAGGATTAATACAGATGGTCTGGTGGCTGGTGGCAGCAACGGTAATTGTTGTAGCGTTGGCAGTATATGCGGCGTTATTGGTGGGGCGTTTGTTGGGGCAACGAAAAGTCATTCAACACGCGGTGGCCAAGCGTAATGAAAACCTAGTAAACGACATTCGTTATATTGCTAAAGCCATGCAAGAAGACCGCTGCGGCTTATCGGAAGGTGTGATAAGAGTCAGCAATTTGTTGCTTGCTCTGCAAACGCCAGAGCTTATTGATTGGGCGCAACGCTTTCCGTCGGTGTTTCAGTTATACAATGCGGTAAAAGAATTGCCTACTCATGAGGCGCGCAATACCCTGCCGTTGCAGCAGCGTATGCGCCAAGATC
Source organism: Agarivorans sp. 1_MG-2023 (assembly GCF_030548385.1). Taxonomy (NCBI): domain Bacteria; kingdom Pseudomonadati; phylum Pseudomonadota; class Gammaproteobacteria; order Alteromonadales; family Alteromonadaceae; genus Agarivorans; species Agarivorans sp. 1_MG-2023. The sequence continues at coordinate 261,935 of NZ_JAUOSJ010000007.1, forward strand.
TTGAGCGAGAAGCTGAAGAAAAAGCCTTAGAGAAACTTATATTGCAAGAAGCCGAAGCACTGACACAGCTCAGTGCAAACGCGCTCTAGGAGATAACTCAGATGTCAGTATCAACGGTGGATTGGGATCAGCAACTAATCGAGAAGTACAACTACTCGGGACCACGCTACACCTCTTATCCTACGGCCTTAGAGTTTAATGAAGAGTTTGGCCAAGCCCAGTTTACCGTGGCCAGTGAAAAGTTTCCTGAGCGAGATTTATCACTGTATGTGCACATTCCTTTTTGCCATAAGCTTTGCTACTACTGCGGCTGTAATAAGGTGATTACCCGCCATCAACACAAAGCTGATATCTACCTTGATTACTTAGAGAAAGAAATAGCCCTACAAGCGCCACGATTTAAGCAACGCAAAGTGAGCCAAATGCATTGGGGCGGTGGCACACCAACTTACCTTGAGCCCGAACAACTAAAACGACTCACTAGTCAGCTGTTTAGTCAGTTTAGTTTTGCTGAAGGGGCAGAAATTAGTATTGAAGTTGACCCGCGTGAGATTGAGCTTTCTACTATCGATTTGCTGGCCGAATTAGGCTTCAACCGTTTAAGCCTAGGGGTGCAAGACTTTAATAAACAAGTACAGCAAGCGGTTAACCGTGACCAAGATGAGGATTTTATTTTTGCCTTGGTAGAGCGCGCTAAAACAGTGGGCTTTAACTCGGTAAATATCGATCTCATATACGGTTTACCGCACCAAACCCGTGATAGCTTTAAGCAAACCTTAGCGCGGGTGATTGACCTAGACCCAGATCGTTTATCGGTATTTAACTATGCCCATTTGCCGAGCCGTTTTGCAGCTCAGCGGAAAATAGATGAAGCAGCAATGCCAAGTAGTGATGAACGCTTAGGTATACTGCGTGACAGCATTGAGTTTTTAACCACTCACGGTTATCAGTTTATTGGTATGGACCACTTTGCCAAGCCAGACGACGAATTGGCGATTGCCCAGAACAAAGGCGAACTTCATCGTAACTTCCAAGGTTATACCACTCAGGGTGAAGCCGACTTATTGGGTTTAGGTGTTTCGTCTATTTCTATGTTGGGCGATGCTTACAGCCAAAATCAAAAAGACTTAAAAACTTACTACGCACAAATCGACCAACAGGGTCACGCACAGTGGAAAGGCATAGCACTTAATCAAGATGATTTGATTCGTCGCGAGCTGATTAAAACCTTGATCTGTAATTTTCAGTTATCGTTCAGCGATATTGAACAACAATTTAATTTGGATTTTCAGGCTTACTTTGCTGAAGACCTAGGGTTACTCAAACCTTTTGTTGAAGACGGTTTAGTGAGCATGAGCAATGAAGAGATTATAGTGACCAATAAAGGGCGCTTACTGATCCGGAATATTTGTATGTGCTTCGATGTTTATTTTCGCAGCCAGGCGCGGCGACAACAGTTTTCTCGAGTGATTTAAAAAAACGGAGCCTAGGCTCCGTTTTTTATTAGTGGCTTAAGCAATCTGAGTAAGCGTCGGCTAACTGCTGCAGTAATTCAAAGTAACCGTCTTTATTATTGTTCACGCTTATACCCAACGGATCGAGCATGCTAATTTTAGCCCCGCTGTGTTGGCTAATGCTTTCTAGCAAAGCGCCGTCAAATTGGGGTTCAGCAAAAATACACTTGGCTTTACCTTGCTCCAGTTGTTGGCGAATGTTCAGCAGGCTTTTTGCGCCAGGGCGACGCTGAGGATTGATGGTGAATTCGCCTAAGCGATTTAAAGCAAACTGGCGCTCAAAATAACTATAGCCATCGTGAAAAACAAAATACCCTTGTTGTTGAACCGGCGCTAATTGCTGACTAATGCTTTGCTCAAGCTTATCGAGGTGTTGATTAAAGCGCGTTAACTGTTGCTGTAAGTGTTCGCTAGTCTCCGGCATTTTACTTATTAATTTTTCGGTGATGGCGGCAGCGATCACTCGGGCTTCGCTTGGGCCCAACCAAATGTGCGGGTCAACATCATGATGGTGGCCCTCATGATCATGATGCTCATGGCCTTTGTCACCATCAATGAGATCTAAACCCGGTAAATCCAGCAATGCCAACTGAGAGGTATCGGTTTGACTAAGAGGTTTACTTAAAAAGGGTTCTAGCTCATCACCGACCCAAATTAATAAATCGGCTTCACGAATCGCTCTTACATCAGAAGGGCGCAAAGCGTAATCGTGTGGTGATACGTTAGGGCTTACCAAGTAATCAACGGCTAATTCGCCTTCAGTAAGGCTGGTTACAATTAGCTGCAGGGGTTTAATACTTACCAGTATGTTTGGGTTGGCAGCCCAACTTGGCGCAGCAATTAACATAACGATAAAAAACAGTTTACGCATAAAGGCTTTTTGAGGTGATTTGGTAAAATAATACGATAGTGTAACATCTAGTGTAGAATAGCGCGCCCTACGCTAAACTCGCTGGGGACATACACGCTAATTTTTCTATAGGATGCAGGGATTGACCACCTTACTCTCACTGAACAACATCTGTGTTAGCTTTGACGACCGCATGGTACTCGACCATGTTTCGTTGGAACTTAATCGCGGCCAAATTACTACCTTAATTGGCCCTAATGGCGCAGGTAAAAGTACCCTCATAAAAGTGATTTTGGGTTTAATCTCGGCAGATTCGGGCAACATCGCGCGTGCCTCTAAGCTACGCATTGGCTATGTACCGCAAAAAATTAGCCTTGATGAGTCCTTCCCGCTAACCGTAGAGCGCTTTCTTAAGCTGGCTCGTCATTCATCGAAAACGGGTTTAACCAAAGTAATTAGTCAGTTAAGCATTAGTCGCTTGCTCGACCGACAAATGGTGCGTTTGTCTGGCGGCGAAATGCAGCGAGTATTGCTGGCGCGAGCGCTGCTTGGTGAACCGCAATTGTTGGTGTTAGACGAACCGGTGCAAGGGGTAGATATCTCTGGGCAAATAGAGCTTTATCAACTGATTGCTGATATTGCCCAGCAAATTGGTTGTGGCGTATTGTTGGTCTCTCACGATTTACATCTAGTGATGGCGGGTACCGACCACGTTATTTGTTTGAACCATCATGTTTGTTGTCATGGTGAACCAGAAAGTGTTGCTCAGCACCCTGAGTTTGCGCGTTTGTTTGCCCAAAATGAACGGCAACAATTGGCCGTGTATACCCACCATCATGTTTGTGATGAACACGACCATGAACATCATCACCCGCAGCCCAGCTCTGAAGAGAACAACTAAGCATGGATGACTTTTTAATTAATGCCTTACTGGCGGGTTTAGGCATTGCGGTACTCGCTGGGCCTTTGGGTTCTTTTATGGTGTGGCGCCGTTTAGCCTATTTTGGCGATACCTTGGCACATGCTTCATTACTGGGGGTTGCTTTAGGTTTATGGCTGCAAATTAACCCAGTGATAGCCGTGGTATTTAGTGGCGTAATGTTGGCAGTGATTTTGTTGTCACTGCAACGCTATAAGCAGCTGGCTAGCGATACTTTGTTAGGTATTATGGCGCATTCTGCCTTGTCGTTAGGTTTAGTGGTTGTGGCCCTAATGGACAACGTGCGTATTGATTTAATGGCCTATTTGTTCGGTGATTTACTGGCCGTTACCCAGCAAGACTTATTATGGATTTGGGGCGGTGGTGCCGTGGTATTGGCTATTTTACTTAGCCAATGGAATAAGTTGTTATCGGCTACGGTTAATGAGCAAATTGCCGAAGTGGAAGGGGTGAATGTTGGTTTAATGCGCGCTTTATTACTGCTGCTATTAGCAGTGGTAGTGGCGATTGCCATGAAAATTGTTGGCGCATTAATTATTAGCTCTTTGTTATTAATCCCTGCAGCGACTGCCCGTCGTTTAAGTCGTTCGCCTGAGCAAATGGCGGTATTTGCCATCGTATTTGGTGCTATCTCGGTGGTCTTAGGTTTATGTTTGTCTTGGTATCAAGATACGCCAGCAGGGCCTTCGGTGGTGGTATGTGCCGCACTACAGTTTTTGTTAATTCACAGTTTGGTAAAAGTGCAAAAATAATGACTCAGTCTACTCAACGTCCCATCACCACAAACACCAGTGAAGCCGTCACTGTTCTGCAGCAAGGCGCAGTGATTGCCTACCCAACCGAAGCGGTGTTTGGTTTGGGCTGTGATCCAGATAACCAACAAGCTGTATCAAAAATTTTGCAGATAAAGCGCCGTCCAGTGGAAAAGGGGCTGATCTTGTTAGCCTCAGAGCTTACGCACTTATTACCCTATATTGATTATTCAGCCCTAAGTGCCGAGCAGCAGCAGTTATTGGTGAGTAAGCAAGCTCGGCCAACCACTTGGTTAGTGCCCGTTTCAGCCGCTACACCCAAGTGGATTTCTGGTCAGTTCAGCAGTGTTGCGGTGCGTTTAACCTCACACCCACTGGTGGCTGATATCTGTCAGCGTTGGGGCAAGCCTTTAGTGTCTACCTCGGCTAATTACAGCGGAGAAATACCAGCTGCAAATGCTGAGCAAGCTGCCTTGTTAACGGGCGTAGACTTAGTGGTTGACGGCCCTTTGGGTAAGGCTAAGCAAACCAGCCAAATCAAAGATATTTTTACTGGCGAAGTGATTCGCGCTTAACCCTTAATTACTAGGTGAAGGATCCGGCATGCAAGACGTTAACATTGAAGCAGTGCGACAGTTTTTTTTGCAGTTGCAACAAACTATTTGTCAGCAACTTGAGCAACAAGACGGCGAAGCCAGTTTCTTCCACGATGATTGGCAGCGTGACCCAGCCGAGCACAATGGTTTAACCGGTGAAGGACGTACCCGCGTACTTACCAATGGCAAGGTGTTTGAACAAGCCGGGGTTAATTTCTCCCACGTTTGTGGAAAACAAATGCCAGCATCGGCCACCGCACAACGCCCAGAATTAGCCGGTCGTCATTTTGAAGCTATGGGAGTGTCTTTGGTGATTCATCCTAACAATCCAATGGTGCCAACCTCACATGCTAATGTGCGGTTTTTTGTGGCAGAGAAAGAGGGCGAAGCACCTATATGGTGGTTTGGTGGCGGCTTTGATTTAACTCCTTATTATGGTTTTGACGAAGACTGTATTTCTTGGCATCAAACTGCTGCAGACTTGTGCCAGCCTTTTGGTGAAGAGGTATATCCAAAATACAAAGCGTGGTGCGACCGCTACTTTTACTTAAAACACCGTAACGAAACCCGTGGCGTTGGTGGCTTATTCTTTGATGATCTTAACGAAACCGGCTTTGCCCAAAGCTTTGCTTTTACTCAAGCGGTGGGAGAAGGCTTTTTGAAGGCCTACTTGCCCATTGTTGAACGACGAAAAGATACGCCGTTTAATGAGCAACAGCGTGACTTTCAATTATACCGCCGTGGTCGTTATGTCGAGTTTAACTTGGTCTACGACCGGGGCACCTTATTTGGTTTGCAGTCGGGTGGGCGAACAGAGTCTATTCTTATGTCTTTACCGCCTTTAGTTAAGTGGCGATACAATTGGCAGCCAGAAGCTGGCAGTGAAGAAGCACAACTTTATCAACGTTATTTGATGCCGCAAGACTGGCTAAACCTGTCAGTTTGAACACTGTAAAAAAAGCGACTTATTTTCTTGCCAGAATGACCACTATGGATTAAATATTTTAAGGTTTGGTGTTATCAAACTAAGCCTTAAAAATGTCTTATTAGTTGAGTCTTGAGCTATGAATGGATCGTTTTTAGCAAAACGTCGGTTTTTCGATGACAAACACTTTCGCCGTGGCTTTTCTCGCAGCGGCGCCTTCACCATTAAAGAAGCAGAGTTATTAGAACGCTGCGGTAGTGCCTTTAAAGAACTCGATGAATCTACTCGCGAACCCATTGATGATATTGAGTCGATCTTTATATCAGTATGCCGTGGTGTGTCCGAGCCAGAAACCGCTGAACAAAAAGTGTGGCTAAAATATAAAAAGCTTACTGGCCGCAAGGCGTTTCATGGTTTGGTCAGTAATCCACCTAAGACCGGTGCCAACGACGCGCCAGTAAATGATGATAACAATGATGTGGATGATGTTGATGCCCCTGAGTTAGACGAAGACGATTAAGACCAAGCCAAAGGTGCGCTATATTTTCAAGATTGCGCTTTGGCTTTTGCTTAAAGCCTTGTTAAGGTGACTTATTATTTGTTTATGTAGTGCGCCTAATGGATTTATACGCAGTATTTGGCAACCCAATTAGCCAATCAAAATCTCCTTTTATTCATACCTTGTTTGCCCGCCAAACCCAGCAACAGTTAACTTACACCGCTATTGAGCCCGCAGAAGACGGCTTCGCTCAAGCGCTAACTGCGTTTTGGCAAGATGGAGGAAAAGGTTGCAATATTACCGCGCCATTTAAAGAGCAAGCTTATCAAGCTGCGCAGCAACATACCGAGCGGGCTTTATTAGCTGGTGCCGTGAATACCTTAAAGCTCACCGACGATGGTGTGATATTGGGCGACAATACCGACGGTGCGGGTCTTGTGGCAGATCTAATTGCTAATTTTGGAGAGCTTAAAGGTTTACGTATTTTGCTGTTAGGTGCTGGTGGTGCGGCGCGAGGTGTATTACGCCCACTATTAGAGCAGCAACCCGGCGAAGTTCTCATTGCTAATCGTACCGTCAGTAAAGCAGAAGCCTTAGCAGAACGTTTTAGTGATTTTGGCAATATTAATGCGAGCTCTTTTGAAGCCGTCACTGGCGAGTTTGATATTGTTATCAACTCAACCTCAGCGGGATTAAAAGGTGAGCTTCCTCCGCTTAAGGCCGAGGTGATTACCAAACATACCCGTTGTTACGACATGACTTATTCGGCTGAGCTTACCGCTTTTAACGCCTGGGCCAGCGAACAAGGCGCTGCTAAAGTTGTTGATGGCTTAGGAATGTTAGTGGGGCAGGCTGCCGAAAGCTTTACGGTATGGCGCGGTATTCGCCCTGGTTTTCGTCAAGTATTGCGCGAGTTACGCCGAAACCTTAGTCGTTAGCTTTTATTTCCATGCCTACGTGTGGAATATTGTCTTCAAGATAGGGCTTCGTGCAGATATCGAAACCAAGGCTTTGATAGAAATCTTCTAGATAACGCTGGGCAGAAATATGAATAGTGGCGGCTGGCCAATGTTGTTGGCAATAGTTTATAGCGTGGCGCATTAATTGTTGGCCGAGTCCTCTGCCACGAGCGGCTTTAGCCGTCACTACTCTGCCAATACTCGAATCAAGAGGCTCTGGTGGAAAAACTCTGGCGTAAGCGAGCAATTGACCATCTTCACTGCCTAATAGATGTAAGGCCTGTGGGTCACGTCCATCCACATCTTGGTAAGGGCAGTCTTGTTCCACAACAAAAACGGCTTCACGCAGGGCGATCATTTGGTATAGCTGCTGAGTACTTAGCTCCTCAAAACGTAACCATTGCCAATTTATCATCTATATTTCACTTGCAGTTTGCATATACCGAAGCAACACTTTAAAAAGACTTAGCATAAATAACAACAACTAAGCCTCACTAGGCGGAGCCTCTATACTATGAATCAAAGCATTATTATAAGTGATGACCAGCGCTGGCAAGCGGTGAATCAACAGGTCGAATTCAGTGTTCAAGTCATGGGGGCGAAAGTACAATGTGCAGTACGTAAGAGTACCCTCGAGCATTTAGTCGGCTTACCGTTAACCAACGACGACAAAATGCTAGAGGCTTACCATAGTGTTCAATTCGATATCGAAGAGTTGCTAGAACAAAAGTTACAACAAGAAGATTTTGAATCAAACGGCAATATTATTGTTTAAACTTGTTCTTCTAAGTACTTCTGCTTTAAGCGAACATAGTTATCAGCCGATTCACTTAAAAAGGCTTTTTCTTTGTCATTTAATGGGCGAGCTTGTTTCACTGGGCTACCCATATATAAGTATCCAGATTCCAAACGTTTATGGGGTGGTACCAAACTACCCGCACCAATCATTACATCGTCTTCTACAATAACGCCATCCAATACGATTGCTCCCATGCCAACCAATACTCGGTTACCAATAGTGCAACCATGCAGCATCGCTTTATGACCCACGGTGACATCCTCACCAATAATTAAGGGATAACCATGCGGAGGGTTTTCAGTCTTGCGAGTTACATGTAGCACACTGCCGTCTTGTACATTAGAGCGAGCACCGATCTGTATGTGGTTTACATCGCCACGTGCAGCGACCAAGGGCCAAATGCTTACGTCGTCACCTAGCTTGATTTCTCCGTACAGCACCGCGCTTGGGTCAACCCATACTTCTTTACCTAAAATGGGGCTAAAACCAGAAAAAGACTTCACGCTCATTACTTACTCCACTTATGATTAGCTCGCTATAGTTTCAGCTTACGCCATCCTTAGTGGAATAAAAACTGCCTAATCGTGCTTTACTGTTATTTAAGACTAATGGTTAATTCCTTGTTTTACCCTATAGTCGACAGCCTAAAGGTAAAGAACGAGAGTTTAGATGAGTCGAGTTTTTTACAGGCTGTTACGTCTAAACTAATCAAATATGGGCATGATAAGTGTGTTTAATGAGCGCTTGGTGCAAATAGTGTTCATAAAGGCAGTTATTTTCATTTTTCTGTAATAAACGCTTGCACCGCCAGCGCGGTTCCCTATAATGCGACTCCACTGACACGGCAAGCGGCGCTGCAAAGCAAGGCTGAAACGAGGTCAGGGTTGGTAAGGC
>NZ_JAUOSJ010000008.1:0-222990 GCF_030548385.1 Agarivorans sp. 1_MG-2023
GGGAATGAGCACTGAAATAGGTTGTCGTAACGGCTGGTGAGTTTTTTCATCGCCAGTGCTAAGTCATCACGCTGAGCGTCACTGAGCTCACTCATCCGGCGAATATGGGTTTTAGGCATGAGCATGGTTTCAAAAGGCCAAGCGGCCCAATACGGCACGACCGCTATCCAATGTTCAGTTTCCACCACAGTGCGGCTGCCATCGGCTTGCTCTCGAGTGGCGTAATCCACCAGCAAGTTGCTGCCGTGCTGGGCGGTATAATCACGCAAGTGTTGGTCTTTACGCTCAATCTCGTTAGGGAGAAAGCTGTTGGCCCAGATTTGGCCATGTGGATGAGGCTGCGAGCAGCCCATGGTTTCGCCCTTGTTCTCAAAGGCTTGTACCCACAGGTAATCTTTACCTAATTCTTCAATTTGTTCATTCCAGGTATCAATCACCCCGCGAATTGCCGTGGTGGATAACTCCGGCAGGGTTTTACTGTGGTCTGGCGAGAAACAAATCACCCGGCTTAAGCCCCGGGCTTCCATGCTGGTAAACAAGGGGTCGGTGGCAGCGGGTACGCTGGGTGAATCGGTCATCAGTGCGGCAAAGTCATTACCAAAGACATAAGTGCCTGTGTAATCCGGGTTTTTATCACCCGATACACGGGTATTACCAGCACACAAAAAACAGCCGGCATCGTAGCTAGGCAAGGTCGCCGCAGACGGCGCTTCATCTTGGCCACTCCAAGGACGTTTAGCACGGTGCGGCGACACCAATATCCACTGTCCCGTTAAAGGGTTATAACGGCGATGCGGATGCTCGGTAGGGTCAAAGTCTGTGTTTAACATGGGGTCTAACTCCGTTCAAAGCGCCCTTTTAAGGCGCTCATTATTTCTAAAATTCTAGTTGTCGTAACCGTTAGGGTTATTGGATTGCCAATGCCACGTATCTGCTGTCATATCTTCAACACTGCGGCTAGCCTTCCAGCCCAGCTGTTGCTCGGCTTTGTCGGTAGCAGCCCAACATTCGGCAATATCACCGTTACGGCGCGGGCAAATCTCATAGGCAATATCTTTACCGCAAGCGTTGCCAAAGGCCTTAAGCATTTCCAGAACAGAACTGCCTTTACCGGTGCCTAAGTTAAAGATGTGCAAGCCAGCTTGCTCGCCCACTTTGGTTAACGCGGCTACGTGGCCATCGGCTAAGTCCATTACGTGGATATAGTCGCGAACACCAGTGCCATCAGGTGTTGGGTAATCATCACCAAATACTGATAGGCTTTCGCGACGCCCTACTGCCACTTGGGCAATAAACGGCATAAGGTTGTTAGGAATACCTTGCGGATCTTCACCCATAGTGCCGCTTGGATGGGCACCTACTGGGTTAAAGTAACGTAGCAAAGTAACGCTTAAGTCAGGTGCGGCTAATTGAATATCACGGTAGCACTCTTCCACCATGTATTTGCTGCGTCCGTAAGGATTGGTTACATCACCGGTAGGTGTGTTTTCATTAATAGGCATTTCGCTAGGTTCGCCATAAACGGTAGCTGATGAGCTAAATACAATGCTTTTCACGCCCGCTTTTCGCATTACGTCGATCAGCACTAAAGAACCATTTACGTTGTTATCATAATACTCAAACGGCTTTTGCACCGACTCGCCCACGGCTTTTAGGCCAGCAAAGTGAATCACCGAGTCAATCTTGTGCTCGTTAAATATCTTTTCTAGCACGCTGCGGTCTCGCACGTCACCTTGATAAAAAACCGGTTGTTGTTGAGTTAAGCTTTCAATACGCGCCAGCACTTCACTTTTACTGTTGCATAAATTATCCAGAATGATCGGAGTTAAACCGGCGTTAATCATTTGCACGCAAGTGTGGCTGCCAATGTATCCCATGCCACCAGTTACTAAGATCTTATTCATTTGCTCTCCTTATTGATTGAGCGCCTTACCCATACTTTATGGCCGCGTTATACGACCGTTCAGAACCAACTAACAGTATTTAATCACAAAAAGGGAAAACGTTTCCACAACTATTCATTGAAAAGTCAACGAATCCCACCATAAACTTGATCTTCTGCACAAATACGCCTCACCACAAAGGGAAAACGTTTACCCAAAAAGTCATAATATTAAACAAAAACGGTAAGAAAACCGTGTTACTGCTGCTCTTTGGTGAATCAGAATGATTATCCAACACCCACAATTAACCGTTTATCTGAGTTAATCCCCCTTTATCGCATTTACCCTGAGCTTTGCCAGCAGCGCTTTATGCTAAGGCTAAAAGGAATTGACCTAGGACGCATTTTGCTTGGTATTCGAATATGTAGTTACTGCTTTGCTGCTTTGATAAGCCTTAGTGCCCATGCAGCTTGGCAGCAACAATGGCAATTAGAATTAGACAGCGGCTATGCTCAAGCGTCGGCTAGCCCGGTATTTGCCAGCCAAGACCAGTGGTTTGCCGATGCCGCCTTACGCTGGTATCCACAATACCATAATCTGCAAGGGCAGCTGGTCGCCCTGAGTCAGAGCAAACAAAAACAAGACAATCAACATGACTTGATTCTTGCTGAGTTATTTTGGAAAACAGAACTGGCCGAACGTGACTTACTCGTTGGCAAGCAACGGATCGACTTAGGGGTGAGTTATGGATTCCGCCCACTAGACATGTTTTTACCCTACCGGCGCAATCCGGTCGCGATTCAAGTAGAGGAAGGCGTAGGCGTGTTTAGCCTAAGCCAGTTTAGTGGCAATGGAGAATACGCTCTGTTTTACACTGATTCTTATTTGGCGACAGATTCAGAAGGTTTACAACAACGCGGAGCAGGCTTGCGCTGGTATCAACTTAGCAATAATAGTGAATGGCAAACCCTTGCTTACTACGATAATCAACGGGCACTAAACTTAGGCGGCAGTTGGGTAAGCACCTTTGGTGATGCCTGGGAAGTGCACGCCGAGAGCCGTTACCAGCAACATTACCGGCGCATGGTAAGCCACTTAACACAAACCAACATTGGCCAAGTTGCTCCCATCTCTGAGCAAGAGTTTGATGATGGCATACAAGCGCTGCTGGGAATGACATGGGCAAACTTAGCCGGCGACAACCTAATAGTGGAATATTGGTTTGATAACCGCGCATTAAGCCAGCAGCAGTGGCAACAGGTAGCCGATGTTAGCCGCTATTTAGCCCAACAGGATGGTGGTTTGAATCAACTACGCTATTCGCAGGGCGCGGTGTTTAACGGACAGAATTTAATGCAACACAATGTAATGCTGCATTGGCATCGCGATATAGAAGATTGGCAACCAGCCTTTGACTTAATGCTAACGCCTGAAGATGGCGGCGTGATCGCCACAGCAAGGCTGGACTATGAATTTGTCCAAGGATGGACGCTTGGTGCAAGGCTGCGTTATCTTGGAGGTGCTGACAACGCCGTTTACCAATTATTACCAGAAAGTAGAGTTGGCTTAATAAAACTTGAGGGACGCTTTTGAAATCGAATTGCTATAAATCACTAGGGCGTTCACTAGCCATATGTGCATTGTTTTCTATTCCCATAGCATACCTTACCAATGCAATTTGGGGCGGCCCATACTGGATGCACTTTATTATTGCCTTAGTATTTGGCTGCGTGGGCACCATGGCCACCATGCTCATCGATTGGCTTTTCCCCAAATTAGATACCTTTTGGAGTTTTGTACTCAGCGCCCCTATTACTTTAAGCTTAGGCAGTGCCCACACCTGGTATTGGATCAGCCCTTATTACGACAATTTTAATTGGCCATTAATGTTAAAAGTTGTCTTGATTGGCCTGCTATTTTGCGCGGCGATTTACTACTACTTTTTTAGCCGAGAACAAAACCTTGAAATGTCCTCTGCCCTACAAACCGCCGAGTTAGAAAAGCTTAAAGCAGAGCAAGCACTTACCTACAGCCAGCTTCAGTTATTGCAAAGCCAAATAGAACCACATTTCTTATTTAATACCTTAGCCAACTTAAAAGCCCTCATCGCAGTAGAACCCAAACAAGCTGAGGTGCTTTTAGATAAGTTTACCGAGCTACTCAGGGTCACCCTTAAAAAGAGCCGCCAAGAAAGCATTCGCTTAGAAGATGAAGTAGCAGGAATTAGCGCTTATTTGGCGATTCAGCAAATTCGCTTAGGCGAGCGCCTGCAGTTTAATATTGAATTAGACAGCCCTAATCTCACGCAACAACAAATCCCCCCCATGTTGTTACAACCACTGGTAGAAAATGCAGTATTTCATGGTATTGAACCCAAACCTGAAGGCGGCGATGTGAGTGTTCACATAGCGATGCAAGACCAGCGCTGGAAGATAGCAATTAGTGATACTGGCATCGGTTTTCAGCCATCACCGAAGCAAGGTAATGGTATGGCATTGGCCAATATTCAGCAGCGCTTAGCCAGCCTTTACCCTAATCAGGCAAGTTTGAGCATAAGCCCACAAGCAAGCGGTGGCACCTTGGCTACCTTGGAGTTTCCATGCGAGCAATAATTGTTGATGACGAACCGCTATTACGCTTTCACCTAGACAAAATGTTAGCTGAATGCTGGCCAGAACTAGACATAGTAGATAAAGCCGGTGATGGACCAAGTGCACTTACCGCCGTAGAACAGCTCGGCGCCGACATTGTGTTTTTAGACATTCGCATGCCCGGCATGACAGGTATAGAAGTCGCCCAAAAGCTTAATCAACTTGAGCAACCTCCACACATTGTGTTTACCACCGCATTTGATGAATACGCCGTACAAGCCTTTGAGCAGCAAGCCATTGATTACTTGCTAAAACCGCTTGATGAACAGCGTTTGTTACAAACTTGCCAACGAATTCAGCAGCGCCAAGCTAGCCCACAAACCAAACCAGATTATGACTTACAAGCCCTAGTGACGGCACTGGACGACAAGCCGCAATATCTACAATGGATTAAAGCCAGCAAAGGAGAATCGCTAGAGTTAGTGGCCATAGACAGCGTATTGGCTTTTGTTGCCGAAGATAAATACACCACGGTGCGCAGCCAGCAAGGCGATTATGTTATTCGAACTCCGCTAAAAGAGTTGCTGGGACAAATTCAGCCAGGGCATTTTTGGCAAATTCATCGCTCCACCTTAGTCAAAGTGAATAGCATTAAGCGCGTTAACAAGAACATGTTAGGCAAGCTAACGGTAGAGTTAGTGGATGGCAGCCAATACCCCGTTAGCCGCAGCGCTAATCATTTTTTTAAAGCAATGTAAGCCCTGACTCATTACCGCCTCTAATACAAAAAAGCCCAGCTAGTTAGCTGGGCAAATAACACAACGAACTAGGAATTAACCTGCTTCAACCTCTGGTTGCAGTTGCTTGCGTTTCATATGTCTAAAGAAGATCCCCACTAACATAATCAAGCCACAGAAACCGTAGGTTTGCATAATCGTTGGATCGTCTGACATTAGGCCCACGTCAGAGAACATAATGAAGGCACCTAGCACCATATAAAGCACCACGGCTGAGGCTTCAAAACGGAATTCCCACGGCGTAACGTCCATGCTTTCATTAATTGGCATCACATAGGCCTGCTCACGCGGTTTAATAGCGCCAATCACAAACATTAAGATGGTACACACCACAAACAGAATCGCTAATTGGTGTAAGAAGTGTAGCGGCGTTTCGAATACCAACTGCATCGCTGCGTAAGAAGATACAAACACAACTAACGACACTTTAGCGGCAATAGCGGGTACCCGTTTTGAAATATAACCTACAAATACAATGGTGAAAATTGGCACACTAAAGAAGCCGGCAACCATTTGTAAGTATTGGAATAGACCTTCTGGCGCAAACATAATAAACGGGGCAATACATACTGCAATAATGGCAATCAATACCCCAAAGATTCGGCCTTTAGCCACCAGCTCTTGGTCTGATTTACCTTCACCAAATAATGGCTTGTAAACGTTAAGCGCGAACAAGGTTGTTGAGCTGTTCAGTACACCGTTAAAGGTACTAAGAATGGCACCAAACATTACCGCGACAAAAAAGCCCACTAATGGTTTTGGCAGTACTTCATTCACTAATCGGGTGTACATAGTGTCTGGGTTGCCTGCGTCGGCGCCAAACATATGAAATGCAATAATGCCTGGAATAATCAAAAATAGTGGCGAGATAACCTTAATGGCACCGGCTAAAATCACCCCTTTCTGGCCTTCTTTAAGGTTTTTAGCACCTAAAGCGCGCTGGATAATCGATTGATCGGTTCCCCAATAATATAAGTTTACTAAAAGCAAACCGGTAAACAGCGTTGAGAACGGCAGTGGGTCACTGGATGTGCCTACCGATTGTAACTTCTCTGGCGCAACAGTAATGATTTGGTGTAAACCGTCACCAAAGCTGCCGCCACCTAGCACCATTAAACCAAACACTGGGATCATTAAACCACCAATGATCAAACCAACACCATTGATCGTATCGGCTATCACCACAGCTTTTAAACCACCATAAATGGCGTAGAAAAAGCCGAGAATACCAATGGTGGCAGAAATAATCGCAATCGCAGCAAACTCAGAGACACCCAGTAAGGTTTGAATATCGAAGATTTCACCCAGTACCACTGCACCTGCGTACAAAGTGGTAGGCAAAATGTTAATCACGTACTGGCACAAGAACAGCAAGGTAACGAACTTCTTCACCGATAAGTCGTAACGGCTTTCTAAGAAGTCTGGAATGGTAGTAATACCTTGCTTTAAATAACGCGGCACTAATAACAGCGCAATAATCACTAAGGTAACGCCCGACGCCACTTCCCAGCCCATTACACTCATATTGTGAGTGTAAGCTTGGGCACTCATGCCCACAAAACTGGTGGCACTAAGGTTGGTTAAAATCAGCGAGCTAGCAATTAAGCCGCCGGTTAAACTGCGGCCACCTAAAAAGTAGCCATCTTGTGAATCGTGCTTGTTTTTCTTCACTTTGTTGTAGGTAAACACCCCAACAAAGCCAGTAAACAGCAAGAACGATAAGAACACTGTTATAGACATAGTTAATCCTTCATAAAGTTGGCGAGTGGCGGTCACTGGCCACTCGGTGAATACAAAAATTGTTGGTTAGATGCGTTTTAGGTGCACCATTAGTGCTGACTCTGGATCGAGAATCGGTAAGGTAAGGCCAATTTCTCGTAGGTTATCGCCGCTCAAGGTGAGGGTTTTATCAAGCCAACTTGGGCGCTGCTTCATCAGTTGAAAACTGGTTTCTGGCATTTCTACTAACTTCACTTGGTAGTGCGCATTTTTGTCTACACAGCTCACTCGTAAAGGAGCAGGCAAGGCGTAATCGGGCATGGCTAGTTGGCAAACAGTAATCAACATTTCGTCGTCACTTTGCACACCGTTGATATGCTGGCGATGGTCTGAGGCATTTAAACGGAAACTACGGCCAGTATGTAACAACTGGCGATACTGCTTATGCAAGGCAATGTAATGAGCAAATGCTTGTTTCTCTTGCGGGTCGACTTTTACAGGATCTAGCTCTACGCCCATATGGCCGCTAAGTGCGGTCATGCCACGCATATTGATGTGGTGACAACGACGAGTAGTGTGGCTTTCTCCAGGACCAATATGTGCACCCATTACTTCTGGTGGGAAGAAATAGCTCATACCACGCTGAATAGTTTGACGCTCTAAGGCATCGTTACAATCAGAAGCCCAAAAACGGTGAGTACGTTTAAGAATTTCAAAATCGATTCGACCACCGCCCGACGAACAAGACTCAATTTCAACTTTAGGGTGTGCAGCAAGTAGTTTGTCGAGTAAGGCATATAAGGCCTTGGTTTGGCCGTTTACTGCTGGGCGACCAATATGTCCAGGCTGCACCAATTCTCGGTTCATATCCCACTTAAGGTAGGCAATATTGTAACGCGTCAACAATTCGCTTAAGCGCTCAAATAAGTACTTAAAGCAGTCTTGGTTTTGTAGATCCAATACATACTGCCAACGGCCTGAAGGCTGGTGATAACCTTTAAGCTCCAATACCCACTCTGGGTGCTCGCGGAACAAAATGGAATCTTTGCTGATCATCTCTGGTTCAACCCATAAACCAAATTCCATGCCCTGTTGGTTCACGTGTTCAATAACCGGCTCTAGGCCATTAGGATATTTTTTCTCATCGAGGTACCAATCGCCTAAAGCACTGCGCTCACCATCGCGGCCAATAAACCAGCCATCATCAATAATGAAGCGCTCTACACCCATCTCGGCGGCTTCGCTAGCCATTTTCATAATGTATTCAGGATCATGTTCAAAGTAGATCCCTTCCCATGTATTAAGGTGCACCGGACGAGGTTTGTTCTCTGGGAAATGAATAATGTTGGCGCGAACATAACGGTGGAAGCGATCTGAAATGCCATTTAAACCGGTATTGCTGCAACAAGCATATAACCACGGCGTACTATAGCTTTGCATATAATCTAGGCGTACTTCACCAGCTAATAGCAGTTCACCGGCTTGAACAAACCGGCGGCCGTCACTTTTTACATCGGCGCGCAATTGGTGATTACCGCTCCAGCCTAGGTGGAAACCCCACACTTGGCCATTTTGTTGGTCAAAGTTGTTACTGCCTGCAAATAGCCCTGGAAAGTTTTCATGCGATGTACGACCGCGACGATTCTCCTGCATAAAACCACCGTGAGAGAATGCTTGGCGATGGGTTTGAAATTCTCGGCTCCAGCGGCCATGAAAAGTCATTAGTTCGTTAGCATGATGTGGCAACGGCAAGGTAGCAGACAACTTAGTGAGGTAGTATTTGGTATGAACCAAATTGGTCACAGTAATACGCTTTTTCACCACATCACTGTCGTAATCTAATTCAATCTCAATACTTAACTCTAGGTTAGCGACCTCATCGCGTAGGGTGAACACCGCGCAACCATCACTAGCGTAATGATTGGTGGTGGTAAACACCGGCGCCCAATCAAATCCATTGCGGTGTCCTTCAATACCCGGTGCATTAAAATGACCACTACCCAGCTCAGGACATAGCGTTAAGGGTACATCTACGTCTAAACGTGCTTGTGAAATCGGCCGCTCAGTAGACAGCAGTAAATCTTCATCAATTTGTTCAATCTTGTTTCCCCAATGCAAAATTTCGGGAACACGTTCAACTTTAATAATCAGGCTGCAATTTTTGCTACAAAGGTGAATAATCTGGCTCATCGCTATATCCATGTGTTTGCGTAAACATTGAGCGCAATATGCGCTTTTATTGCTTAATAAACTAACAAACCGGTTTTAATGCGTGACACAGATCAAAAGGGAAAACGTTTACTTGTGACAAGGATCAAATAATGTTTACGAAAACATGCAAGTGATAGGAAGCCTTATTCGCAGTTTAGGTGCATCGATAAGATTTCCTTAGATCGCAGTGTTACACTTTGCCACTATAAGTAACTAGGTCGGAAGAAGTAAGGGATTTACAGGTGAACGTGACATTCAAACAAGTGGCAGAATTAGCCGGCGTATCTACGCAAACCGTGTCACGAGTCACCAATGGCGCCAGCAATGTTGCCCAAGATACCCGTGACAAAGTGAATGCGGCCATTGAACAGCTAGGTTATGTGCCCAACAAAGGGGCTCAGCTGTTAAGTGGTGCTAAATCAATGGTAATTGGGCTAATTACTTTGGACGTGTCGTTACACGGTATTTCGATTATTGCTAACAACATCCGTAAACAAGCCAAATTGCGCGACTACGGTATTGCATTGTCGGTGGTAGACGAACACGCCTTTGACAAAATTGTAGAGGCCACTCGCGAACTAAAATCACAACGCATTGAGTACATTATTGTCAATCTGCCGCTTACCAAAGTGGAAGCCGAGCAACTTGTGATGTTATTTGCCGACTTACATTTTGTATTTATTGATGTGCCCTACGATAGCCAGGTAAACCTAGTTAGTGCCGCTCATCAGCAGGGTGCAGCCGATGCCGCCAGTATAATGTTAAAACAGCAGCGCAATCGCTTATTGCTGATTACGGGTCCCAGTGACTCCAGTGCTTCACAGTTGCGTTTACAGGGTTGGTTAGAACAAATCCACCAGCACCAAGCTACCGTAGTAGCTCAGTTGGAAGGGGACTGGCTAGCCAGCAGTGGTTACCAACTAACCCGAGAGGCTTTAGCTAATGGCGCAAACATAAACGGAGTACTGGTAGCCAGTGACCAAATGGCGTTAGGGGTGTTGCGCGCCTTACACGAACAAGGCTTAAGCGTGCCTCAACAAGTGGCGGTAATAGGCTTTGATGACAGTGCCGACAGCGCCTATTTTTACCCGCCGCTAAGCACCATTAAGCAAGATTTTGCTCAAATATCGGAGCAGGCCGTTGCCATGTTATTTAGTGATGAAAGCAGCCCTCGCCCTACTAAAGCATCCATTGCGACTCAAGTTGTTGAACGGCAAAGCACTCAAGTATTCACAGAAAGCAGCTACCAAAAATCAAATATTGAGCAATTACTTCAGCAAATTAAAAATGCCCTACCCGATTAGCTAAAAGCGGGTGCTAACAGCCTTACTTTTACGCTTTGCTCTTCGATAAGACTAAACACAGTGGGCCGAATATTGTCTATCCACCACTGATCATAGAGATTTTCATAAATCTCTTGGCGGCTCACTTCATCGTCAAATTCACGCAGCCAAACAAACCACTCTCGGTTTTCCTCATCTCGATATAAGTAGCTGTTAAGTAACTTAACCCCCTTGCTGATCTGGTAAGGCAGAATCTCTTGATTCATCAACGCCAACCATTGCTCAGTTTTACCCGCTTGTATTCGATACTCGCGTAACTCTATTACTGCCATATTCATTGTCTCTATTTAACTAAGCTATTGATATTAAAAGCATGTCAGCTTCTTTTACAAATGCAACTATTTGATATGTAAAAGAAAAGTTAAATCCCATACTAATCATAAGGTTATAAACATCGGACCAGTTATTGCTTATAGATAATTGAATCAATATATTTGCTGATTTAGCAAAAATCAATTAATACCAATAACTTACCAATGGAATGTATAAAAATGAAATATTTCCCCTCTCTTTGTTCCGCATTACTATTAGCTGCTTCGAGTGGAGCAAGCGCGGTACCGTTTTACTTAGATTTGGGCGGTAATACCACGGCCACCGCAGACTACCTTACAACCAATGTTCAGGCTCAATCTACCTTACAAAATGGCAGTTGTTCAGCGGGTGTATGTGGGCCAAACGCTAACTCTACCTTTACCGAAGAAGGTCATGGCAGCGCTACAGGCATATTCAGAAACCCAAATACGCCATTGTATTCAGCTGGGTTAGGTAACAACTGGGCGATGTCATTTGACTACAACGATTTGGGTGGCAACTTCAATAACGATGGCAAAGTATTTTTTGATGCTGGCGGCCACATCAATGTTAGCTACAGCGAAATTTTAGGTTTTGACCAAGTCAGTGGCGAAGTAGTCTACGGCGACAGCATTAAAGTCGCTCAACTAGTGGTTGATTCTGGTACCGCGGTTATGGGTGACGTTGCACTTAAAGGATCTTTAGATTACAGCTGGTACGATCAAGCCGTTGATGATGCCTTGGCTGAAGGGTTCTTTGGCACCGATTACGGCTCGTTATACGAGCTTTGGTTGAATGACGACAATCTAGTATGGCAGCTTAACTTTAACATTACCGATAATACGTCTAATCCTTACCTAGGTGACGAAAACAGTGCTGTTAGAAGTAGCTCACTAAACGGTAAGTTCGCCATTGTATCAGTACCAGAACCAGGCACTATCGCACTATTTGGTTTTGGCTTAATCGCTTTAGGTTTACGACGTCAACACAGCAAATCCTAATCCTTTAGGCGTTGTTTACTTGCAGGTGCCACTATTTGTCCCTTTGGCATCTGCATTTTTTACTAAAACACCCACTCCCTCACGTTTAAGCCAACCGCAATCTTCAAGAATCTTTACCTTTACAGC
Source organism: Agarivorans sp. 1_MG-2023 (assembly GCF_030548385.1). NCBI lineage: Bacteria > Pseudomonadati > Pseudomonadota > Gammaproteobacteria > Alteromonadales > Alteromonadaceae > Agarivorans > Agarivorans sp. 1_MG-2023. Next base: position 11,963 of record NZ_JAUOSJ010000008.1, read on the forward strand.
GAGTTACCCCCTAATCCGATAAACTGAATGACAATACGCTGAACAGGTACGTTGTTTAATTTTCAGTCCTTCTTGGTTTGTTTTGCAAGCAGTATCACAAATTGTAATACAATATTAATATAAAGTATTACTCATTAAGCTACTGCAATGTTGCTAACACTTAAACGTTCAACATTGCACAAGGCAAAAAGTTTGTAAGGGCGGTGCCCGCCCGACTCTCCTCATTAGGGCACCGCTTTTACACCTTCAGTACTCAACGGGCAAATGGCCAGTTTTCACCAAAATAATGGTGTCCTGTTCAACAAAAGGGTGGTGTTTGCTCATGTGCGGGCTACGCAGCCAAGTATGTTTAGGGTAGTCTCCATGCTCGTCTTTAAATTCACCTGACAACACCATTATTTCTTCACCACCAAAATGACTATGGGGTTGAAAAACTTCTCCGGCAGGCCATTTCACTAAGGCAACATGTTCATGTTCAAAGGCATGCAAGGGCATTACCTGTAAGCCTCCTATCCCCGGTAACCAAGCGGTACTTCTGGTATCTACCCTCACCTCTTCAAGGTCGTTGGCATTGAACTGATTGAGCTTTACAAAAATCACACAGCCTTGCTTACTAAACGGGCTATGTTTACTGCCTGGTGGATTACGGATATAAGTACCCGTAGGGTAGTCACCCTGTTCATCAGAAAACACCCCCTCTAGCACAAATATTTCTTCGCCCATTGGGTGCGGGTGTTCCGGAAAATACGAATCAGCGTGATACTGCACAACACTAGTCACATGGCCTGATTCTTTCGCTTCACGCTCAAGCGGTTTACGCAGTACGCCTGCCGATGGGCTGGTTAGCCAATCCATTTGCTCGGTATTAATTGCCAAGGCTTGGCTAAAATCCATATTCAACATTACCGTTCCTCTTTTACAGCTGTATCTAATAGAGTCGACTTGTTAGCAACAAATTTCAAGCTCAGCCAAGATGACATTGACAGTACTCATCGCAATACATTGACACGGCATTCACCGAGCAGCATGCTAACGCTTAAATAGCTGATGTGAATGAATACAAGGAAGTGAGATGTCTAAGTATTGCGCCACCATTGAATGGCAACGCCAAGAGCATGAGAACTACACCGATAACCAGTACAGCCGCGGTCATTTATGGCATTTTGATGGCGGCCAAAGTGTGCCAGCATCTTCTTCGCCGCATGTGGTTCCGCTCCCTCATTCAGTAGAGGCGAACGTAGATCCCGAAGAAGCCTTTGTCGCGTCTTTATCTAGCTGCCACATGCTTTTTTTCTTGTCGATTGCCGCTAAAAACCGCTTAGTGGTAAATAGCTATGTAGACCAAGCGGTAGGCATAATGGCAATGAATGAACACGGAAAAATGGCTATGACCGAAGTAATACTTAACCCTAAGGTAAGCTTTGCAGATAAAGAGATTAACTTCACAAAGCTGGAAAAGATGCACCATCAAGCTCATCAGCAGTGTTTTATTGCTAATTCCGTTACCACCAAAATAACCACTCATATCGTGGCGTAATGCTAAAGCACTTATGGCTAAAGTAGATCGAAAAAGGGTTGGCCTATAGCCAACCCTTTCTTTTGCTCTCTATTATTCGTACTCAGAAGAATAGGTTTCTTCGTAGCTATGAGAGTAAAGCTCAAACAAGGTGCCAAACGGGTCTTCTAGGTACACCATTTTAGCTTGCTTGCTGTCATCTTCTGGGTGATAACGCATGATGTCCATTCTCACTTTACCGCCATACTGCTCGGTCTTTTTAATCACGCCTTCAAAGTCATCGGTTTCAAGGCTAAAGTGAAATAGTCCGATGCGAGAAAAATCTACATCGTGGCGCTGTTCACGATCTTTCATTTCAAACAGTTCAAAACCAACACCGTCGCTGGTAACTAGGTGTGCAATATTAAAACCTTTAAACCCTTCACCAAATACTGCAATACACATACGGCCAATCGCCGTTTCATGTTCTTCCACGACTTCGCTTTTACCCATTACTACCTTAAGGCCTAGTACTTTGGTGTAAAATTCAACGGCTTTATCCATATCGGCAACCATGATACCTACATGACTCATTTTCATAATTTGCTCCACAATCTGTTGTTAATTCGTGACTTGTTTTGATGGGATGAGTATATGGAACAACGCCAATCACAGGAAATTATAAAAACTTATAAAAATGATAACAATTTATTATGGATTGGCAGTACGGATAATCATGAGGCTCACAGCCGCTAGGTGCGATACCAAAACCTAGCGAGTAGCTAAAGCCTGATGGCTGTGTTTGTTGAAGCAAGCAAAGTTTGATTTCACTTATCAGCAAACCAATCCCTTGGTCAGATTATGTCACCATTCATCGCATCGAGATGTTTAAACCAAGCGCTAATCGTAACCTTAGTCAGCAACCTCACACTGACAAGGAATGATCATGAAGACGCTAACTCTCGCCAGCCTATTACTCGTTTGCAGTTACTCAGCCACCGCCAGTATTAACGACCAGCAACTCGCCTCGTACTACCAGGCAGCGCAAGGTGACTATTCACAACTTGACCAACTGTATAAAGAGTTGCAGCAAGCTCACCAGCAGCAACCCACAGACCCTTGGACATTATTTTACCTAGGCGGCACCGAAACTTTTAAAGGGGATGATGCCTGGCTACCGTGGACAAAAATGAGTTACACCGAAGATGGCTTGGCTCGAATAGACAAAGCCTTAAACATGATTACCGAGCAGCAATGGCAACAACAATATCGCTACTTGCCTCAGGCCATTTATATGCAAGCAACCGCTGCGGTCACATTCACCAAAGTACCCGACTTTTTTAACTACCAACAACAAGGCATGAGCTTGTTTAAACAAGTGCTAAACGATAGCCGTTTTTTGCAATCTCCTGCGCAAGCCACCAGCTGGGTATTTAGCTACGCCATTGAAGCAGCATTAGATGCCGAGCAGCCAGAACTTGCCGAGCAATGGTTTAGCCAGCTAAAACAACGTGGCTTAAACGACGAGTTTGGTAAAAATGCTGAACAGTTAATGACGCAACACGCCAAGGGTTAGGGATCAGTTATGTTGCAATTTAAGCAGGTATCTAAGTACTACCAAACTGGGCAAATACAACAGCAAGCACTAAAGCACATCAGCGAGCAAATTCAAACGGGCGAGATGATTGGTTTGTGTGGGCCTTCTGGTTCCGGTAAAAGCACGCTGCTAAATATTTGTGGCTTGCTCGACCTAAGCTATCAAGGAGAACTGTATTTTGATGGTCACAAGTTAGATAACGACCCACAACACTGCATGATACTGCGTAGACAACAGTTGGGATTTGTCTTTCAGCGTTTCAATTTGGTGCCGGTTATGAGTGCCTTCGAGAACGTTGAATACCCGCTCATGCTAAACAAGGTAGCCACCAGCGAACGCAAACAACGAGTGATGCAAATATTGGATGCCGTGGGCATGGCCGAGTTTGCACACTCAAAACCTGATCGCCTATCTGGTGGTCAGCAACAACGTATTGCCGTGGCTCGCGCTTTGGTACACAAGCCCCGTTTGGTCATCGCCGATGAACCCACCGCCAGCCTAGATAGCCATACCGCGCATCAAGTAGTAGAGCTAATGAAAGACATTGGTAAAAGCCACCAAACCACCTTTGTGATTGCTACTCACGATAGCCGTATGAGCGAACATTGCAGCCGGCTGATTCAACTACAAGACGGACAAATACTGGCTAAGGAGGCTGCCGCATGCGTCGCTTAAAACATGCTTTACTCAACGTGCAACGCAACCGCCGGCGCAGCGTAATGTCGGTGTTAATTATTGCCATTGCGGTACTCGCTTTAATCAGTGCCGGGGGCTTTGGATTATTCACTTATCAATCGCTAGCTGAAGCCGCCGCCAGAGATACCGGACACTTAACCCTATCCAGCCAGCAATACTTTACAGAGCAAGAAGACTTCCCGCTGCAATACGGCTTAGCTGACTGGCAACAGCAACGCCAAGCGTTAATGGCGATTAATGGCATAAAAGCCGTACAACCAAGAATAGAGTTTAGTGGGCTGATCAGTAACGGCGATAAATCAGCGATATTTATTGGCCAAGGCGTTCTCGCCAGCGAGTTCACTCAAAAAGGGCCATTTTTAGATGTAAAAGCAGGCCAACTGCTAAACCCAGAAGAACGCCAAGAACAACCACAAATTTTATTAGGCGAGGAGCTCGCTCGTAACATGAAGGCCAAACCGGGCGATTGGATAACATTGCTCAGCACCACCACCGAAGGCGCGCTCAATGCTTACGACTTTATGGTGCAAGGTATTGTTTCTACTGGTGTACCAGAAATGGACAAACGCTTGGTATATGTATCATTAGATTTTAGCCAAGCCTTATTAGCCACCGATAAAGTAAGTTTGATGTCGGTATTTGCCTTCGCCAATCAAGACATAGAACAATTAAAACAACAGGTTGAGCAGCAACAAGCTAGCTTGTTAGTCACCCCTTGGTGGAAACAAGCTTTCTTCTACGAAGCCGTGAAAGGTTTGTATAACCGCATTTTTGGTGTAATGGGCATCATCATGGCTTTAGTGGTATTTGTATCGCTGTTCAATACCTTAAGCATGTCGGTGACCGAACGCACTCGAGAAATTGGCACTTTGTCGGCACTAGGCACTGCTAACTCGGAACAACTAATAGGTTTTGTGTTAGAAGCGGTTGTACTGGCGGTTATCGGCAGCTTAATAGGTCTGCTTTTAAGTGGGTCGGTATCGCTGTTTTTATTGTTCGCCGATATTCAAATGCCACCGCCACCCGGGCGCAGCGTAGGTTACCCCTTGCATATTACTTTCTCTTTGTTTCTTGCAGCTATCGTCTCCTTCGGCGTGGTGTGTATTTGTGCGCTAGCCTCGGCTATTGCCGCGAACAAAGGTCTAAAGAAACCCATCACCGAGGCACTTATTTATGTTTAGTCTCTTTAAGTTGTGGCTGCTCGGCAGCTTATTTTCAATCGGCTTTGCTCAGGCCAATGATGAGGTCACGCTGCGCTTACTGGAAGCCGATAGTTATCGGCTGCAAAGCAGCTCGGCAAAAATAGTCACTCAAGTCAGCCAGTTTGAAAAGCAAACCCTAAAAAAGAAACACTATTACAACGTGTATATTCGCCCAGAACGGGAGTCTTTAGTGGTGTTTAAAGCCCAGTCGGAACTGGGACAAAAAATGTTGATGTTAGGTGATAACTATTGGTTATTGATGCCAAACAGCCGCCGACCGATTCGCATTACGCCAATGCAAAAGCTGCTTGGCGAAGCCTCGGTAGGTGATGTGTCTACCTTAACTTGGAGTGAGGATTACCAAGGTGAACTGGGTGAAACCAAACAAATAGAGGGTGTGAAGGCGATTCACTTAAAACTGGAGGCGAAAACCAGTGGCGCGAGTTATCAAAAAATTGATTTATGGCTCGCCCAAGAAAGCAATTTTCCACTGCAAGCCGATTTATATTTAAAGTCAGGAAAGCTCGCCAAGCAAGCCTACTTTGAGCAAGGCCAACGGCAGGGCCGCGCCGTAGTAAAAACCATGACCTTGGTGGATAGTATTCAAACCAGTAAAAGCACGGTGATTAACTATCAGTCGGTCGAACCCCACAGCTTAGCCGACAAATATTATAACCCGGCTTATTTGAGTAAACAGTCACTAGAGCAGCTCTAAACATCAATAAATCGTGAGGTGGTAACAGTTAAATGCCTCACGATTTAGCAACTTTAGCCTTATTCTTTGCTCCTAAACCGCGCCAGCCCTTGTTCCTTGCGTTTCAGCTGGTAAAATCCTCCTCAGAATTTTTAAGCATCGATAAAAAAGAGCATCCCAATGGGCAGAAGTTTTGAAGTACGTAAGGCCTCTATGGCCAAAACCGCTGGTGCAAAAACCAAGGTTTATTCTAAATACAGTAAAGAAATTTATGTTATCGCCAAAAACGGCGGTGCCGACATTGAAGCCAATCTACAGCTACGCAGCGTAGTAGACCGCGCCAAAAAAGATCAGGTGCCTAGCCACGTGATCGACAAAGCCATTGATAAAGCCAAAGGCGGCGCAGGTGAAGACTACGTGCCAGCCGTTTACGAAGGTTATGGCCCAGGCGGATGTATGGTGATTGTGGAGTGTTTAACCGACAACAACAGCCGTACCTTTACCGACGTTCGCCAAGCCTTTGTAAAAACCAAATCTAAAATTGGTAACCAAGGCAGTGTGGCTCATATGTTTGACCACCAATCAATTTTTGCATTTAAAGGTGACGACGAAGACGCCATTCTAGAAATTCTATTAATGGACGACGTAGAAGTGACTGACGTTGAGAGTGAAGACGGCATGATTACCGTATTTGCCCCGCACACTGAATACTTCAAGGTGAAAACCTCGCTGACTCAGGCTATGCCAGAGCTAGAATTTGAAATGGAAGAAATTAGCTTTATTCCGCAAAACTACACCACAGTAAGCGGCGACGACGTAGCCATGTTTGAAAAATTTCAAGCCATGTTAGATGACTGCGACGACGTTCAAAATGTTTACCATAACGTAGAGTTAGCAGACTAGTTAGTTTACCTCTAGTGACTTCAACCAAGCCTGCACCTCAGGCTTGGTGGCCTCTCGGCCTTGCTTGATTAACCATCTCCATGCACACTGATTGTTCTACTTAACCATCTCGTTATGTTTATGACTCAGCCAGATACTCGCCAGCAATTACGCCAACAAGTTCGCCAACAGCGCAGCGCGTTAAGTCACTCTCAACAGCAAGAAGCCAGCCAAGCGATTCTCGACTTGCTACAACACGATCCTAACATCGCCAATATGCAACACATTGCCTTGTATTTAGCCTTTGATGGCGAAGTAAATCTCACTGGATTAATAGAATGGTTATGGCAACAAAACAAACACGTTTATGTGCCACTTATCGACCCACATCAAGATGGCCAAATGTGCTTTCATCGCTATCAAGCCACCAGCCCAATGCAAACCAATCGCTTTGGCATTAGTGAGCCCGTGTTTGATAAAAGCCAAGTAACAACCAGCCAACAGCTCGACGTAGTGCTAGCGCCATTGGTCGCCTTTGATTCTCAAGGTAATCGCCTAGGCATGGGTGGAGGTTATTACGATCGTTTATTGGCCACAATAAACGGCGAGCAACCTTTGGTAATTGGCATGGCACATGATTGCCAGCAAATTAACCAAGTGCCCGTTCAAGCCTGGGATCAGCCTTTAAAACAAATTATTACCCCTAGCAAGCACTGGCGTTGGTAAGCTAATAATTTGTCACATTGCTTTACTAAAAAACCAGCAATCTCAATTGGCGTTAATTGCAACGCTTGGTTATAATCCGCGCCAAATTAGCCAGCTTAATTGGCACCCCACTCTTCACTTTGCTCGGAGCACTGTAATGACACAAGATGAAATGAAAAAAGCCGCTGGCTGGGCCGCATTGGAATATGTTCAAGAAGACACCATTGTTGGCGTAGGCACAGGCTCTACCGTAAACCATTTCATTGACGCCTTAGCGACCATGAAAGACCGTATCCAAGGCGCTGTATCTAGCTCTGAAGCATCAACCGAAAAGCTACTAGGCTACGGCATTGAAGTGTTTGATTTAAATAGCGTTAGCGAACTATCGGTATATGTAGACGGCGCAGATGAAATTAACGAACATAACCACATGATTAAAGGCGGTGGCGCAGCGCTAACTCGCGAGAAAATCATTGCAGCGGTTGCCGACCAGTTCATTTGTATCGTAGACAATACTAAAGAAGTGCCTATTTTAGGTGAGTTTCCGTTACCCGTAGAAGTGATTCCAATGGCTCGTAGCTATGTTGCTCGCCAATTAGTGAAATTAGGCGGTGACCCGGTTTACCGTGAAGGCGTAACCACCGACAATGGCAACGTGATTTTAGATGTGTACAACATGAAAATCATCGACCCAGTGAAAATGGAAAAAGATATTAACGCTATAGTGGGCGTAGTCACTAATGGCTTGTTTGCAGATCGCGGTGCAAACCAAGTGATAATTGGTACTCCTGAAGGGGCCAAAGAACGCTAAACCAGCAAGCCATTGAGAAAAAAGAGCGCAGCAAGCGCTCTTTTTTTTGTGAAATATTCCAACACACCAAAGAATACTTCGGTAAAACTTCAGATAAACATAATATTTAAGCGATAAAGTTCACCAATTACCACTTTAGCAGTGAATTATTCACAATATGAATATATTTTGATGTAATAAAATTACATTCCCTAAGTGCTGCTTTTTTGCTAAATTTAGCCGCTCAGCGGTAACATGGGTATTAGGAAGCAAACATGGCAAAGTATTCGTTAGGCAAGGAAAAAATCAAAGTATTGTTGTTAGAGGGTTTACACCCTAGCTCACTGCAATCTTTCCAATCTGCGGGTTATGAAAATGTAGAAATGATCAAAACCTCGCTAGCAGAAGAAGAACTAATTGAGAAAATCAAAGATGTTCACTTCATTGGTATTCGCTCCCGTACAGACCTAAACGAACGTGTGTTAGCAGCCGCTAACAAACTGGTAGCTATTGGTTGCTTCTGTATTGGTACCAACCAAGTTGATCTTAAAGCAGCTCAACAAAAAGGTGTGCCAGTATTTAACGCCCCTTTCTCTAATACTCGAAGCGTAGCTGAACTCGTATTAGGTGAAATTATATTACTACTGCGCGGCATTCCAGAGAAAAACGCCAAAGCTCACCGCGGTGAGTGGATAAAATCTGCCGACAGCTCATATGAAGCGCGCGGTAAAAAGCTAGGTATTATTGGTTACGGCCACATTGGTACTCAGCTAGGTATTCTGGCAGAAACCTTAGGTATGCAAGTTTACTACTACGACATCGAAAACAAACTGTCGCTAGGTAACGCTACTCAAGTTGCAGACTTAGATCAGTTACTCGCCATGAGCGACGTAGTGAGCCTACACGTACCAGAAACAGCACAAACCAAATACATGTTTGGCGAAGCGCAACTGGCAGCAATGAAGCAAGGTTCTATTCTTATTAATGCCTCTCGCGGCACAGTGGTAGAGATTGACTCATTGGTGTCTGTACTCGAAAGCAAAAAGCTTGCTGGCGCGGCCATTGATGTGTTCCCAACCGAGCCTAAATCAAACAAAGAAGAGTTTGTGTCTGCATTACGCGGCTTTGACAACGTAATTCTTAGCCCACACGTAGGCGGCTCAACTCAAGAAGCACAAGAAAACATTGGTATTGAAGTAGCCTCTAAACTGGCTAAATACTCTGATAACGGTTCAACCCTATCAGCGGTAAACTTCCCAGAAGTTGCTCTGCCTGAGCATACTGGCACCAGTCGTTTGTTACACATCCACCATAACCAACCGGGTGTGCTAACCAAAATCAACTTGGCCTTTGCTGAAGACTCAATCAACATTGCCGCTCAGTACCTACAAACTAACGACAGTATTGGTTACGTAGTGATTGACGTAGAAACAGCTCAAGCCGAGCAAGCAATTAACAAACTTAAAGAGATTGAAGGCACAATTCGCGCCCGCATTCTTCACTAAAAGCTAATTGCTAGAATGTAAAAAAGCCAGTCAATTGACTGGCTTTTTTTATTGCCGCTAAAAGAGGCTTAATCCGCTAGTTCGGCCACCGCTTCTATCTCAATAAGCATCTCTGGACTTGCTAAAGAAGTCACGCCGACCCCAGTTAAAGCAGGACGAACTTCACCTAAGTATTTGGTTAATACAGGAGCAATACTTTGCATATGTTCAGATACTTCACCTCTTACAAAAATTCGCACTTGCAGTAGCTTTTCCATCGACGAGCCAGCCGCATCCAATACAGTTTTTAAGTGAGTAAAAGCGACATCAGCTTGGCCTGCAATATCGCTATTTTGTACGACGAAATCGGCTGACCAATCAACTTGCCCCGACACAAACACCAAACCAAGTTTGTTTGATACTGTCGCTTGAGATAAGCCATTTGCAGAACCATCGTAAAGATTGTCAGGGTTTACTTTTACAATATTCATATTCTTCTCCTAGAGTGTTAAACACCCTGAAGAGTAATCAGCTCGCTTAAACCAAACAATCAAGCACAGCTTGTAGCAGCTACAAGCTAGGCAGATGCAAGCTCCTTAGCAATCAACTTAACTTGTTCAATCAACCATTGTATTAAGGGGTCGTTAGCCACACTGGGATGAAATGCTGCGACCAGTTCATAACCAGGCGGATATTTAACTAGGGGAATCGCATGCAAACCATCTTCTGGTAGCAAACGTGAAGGAATAAAGCCGACCAAATTACTCGACTTGATAAGCTGTTTAGCCAAATAGAAGCTAGGAGCAGAGACCGCGACCTTACGCTGTAAGCCTTGCTGCTGAAACCATGCATCGGCTGAACCCAACAAGCTGCTGCTAGCGGGGTTGGTCACCACAAACTCATGCTCAACTAACTCCTTCAAACTCAAATGGCCTTGCTCGCTCTCCAAAGGTTTCGCTGCTACGCAACAATACTTCTCGGTAAGCAAAGGCTCTAGGTTTAGCCCCTCTGGAACATAAGCAGATGTAGTGAATACCAAATCTATTTCACCTTGGCTCATTTTCTTATTCAAAGAATTGAATTCTACGTTTGTTATCAGCACCTTAGTGTTGGGGCTGTATAGTTTTAGCCTTATCGCCAGCTCTTTCACTAGCACCTGTTGCGCATAATCGGTGGCCGATACAACAACAGCTCTTGGTAAGTCACGATGATCTATTTGCGAGGCAACGGGAATTGCATTGAGGTTGCTAAGCACCGACTCAACATAAGGTTGAATATGCTTCGCATAAGGTGTTGGCACCACCCCATGCCCCTCAGCAACAAATAAGCGATCACCAAGTAACGCTCTCATTTTCTTTAGTTTTGCACTAATGGCCTGCTGAGAGATATGCAGCTTTTCAGAGGCCAAAGACAAATTTTGACTGGCATAAAGCGCATTTAAAGTGCGTAAGTGATGAAGCTCTAAGTTATCAATCATATGCCTCCCTACTAGATACACAAAATGTATTCGTCAACCGGTGTACCTCAGCTTAAGTCTTAGCTGGTACTGCCTGTAAAGCCGCACTTAAAGCGGCTTAAGGCTAACGCATATAGCTAGGATAATATAAACTAAAAGGCTGCTAGATCACTATCTAGCAGCCTTTCACATACAACTTGAATTCGCAGTTTCACACTAGGCAATTTGGGTCATTTCATTCAATACAAACTCTTCTACTGCGCCTTCGGTGGCTGCCATGTACTCAGCTAAATGAGTATTACCCATGTGAGTTTGCCATAGCTCGCGAGAGGTCCAATTCTCGTAAAACATGAAATGAGCTGGGTTATCATTGTCTTGATGAAGATCGTAATTAATACAGCCTTCTTCTGCACGAGTTACTTCGATTAGCTTTAACAACTCGGCTTTTACCAAATCAATCTTATCTGCATTTGCTTTAATGTTTGCAACAATTGTTAGTGTAGGCATGGTGAATTCCTCTCAGTGATATGTCGTGCTTTGCTCTAACATAATCAATACTAGCTTTGCTTCGTGAAACGTAAAACAGCCTTAAGTTTGAATTATTATCAATTACTTTTTGATAATTTTTACTCTAATCTTTTAAGAACATAGTTGTCTCCCAACAACACCACGTAAGTAAAAACCAGCTGTTAGTTTCGCCATTTTATTGAGCAGCCCATACTTGGCACTTGCTCTTTTGGTCCTAGATCTGTTGCGGCGATTAGCCGCATTGCATTAATTAGCTCAGGCGTTCTAACCGATGCTTCCCCCATGCGAGCATCATCTAAACGCCCTCGGTATTGCAACTCTCCTCGGTGATTAAAGCCAAAGAAATCAGGCGTACATACCGCCTTGTATTGCTTACCTACCACTTGGTTTTCATCGACCAAATAAGGAAACTCAAAAGCATGTTTTTTGGCAAACAGTTTCATGTTCGCTGGTGAATCTTCAGCGACCGTCCGGTAGTCATTCGACATAACAGCCAGTACATTGATTCCTTCACTCATTAGCTGCTTAGTGTCTTCGGCTAAGCGTTCAGCAATTCGTTGAACATAAGGGCAATGATTACAAATAAACATAATCAACGAGCCTTTATCGCCTAAGTGCTCACTCAGGGTATAAGCATTTCCGTCAGCATCTTTTAAGCTAAAGTTAGGAGCCTGCCAGCCAAAATCACAGATGGTGGAATCTAATAGCATCGATAATCCTTACACGACAAAACAACAATTAATTCGCTTTAAGATAGCAGATAAAACCAATTGTAGGCGTTCAATACAAAATGAATTGTTTGGTGACTTTATAGCCATTTCACAAATCTAGAAAACAAAGGAAGAGTAATGCTATGTCAATGAAAAACAGTACATTTCCGTTTTATACTATTTTATAAAAATACTTATCAGATCAAACCTTCCGCATCGCATTGTGATATATTCCCATCACTATTGATAATGGAAATATTAATGTGAGTTTACTTATGACAAAACAACCCCATCGTATCGGATTAGCAATATTAACCTCGGTCCTACTATCGGCTTGTTCTACTCAGTCCCCTCAGGTTGAATCAGTCGAGAATAATAACTCGCAAGAGCAACAACTCGAAGCTCAACAAGCCTTAACAACTCCTGCCCAACCTCTACTAAAGAGAAAAGTGGCTTTGGGCCGTATAACAAATGAAACGATTTACGGGAAAAGCCTACTCAGGGACTCAAAAGGGGACGTATTAGGCAAGCAGGTAACGGATATGTTATCTAAAGCTCTGACAGAGTCAGGAAGTTATTTAGTATTCGAACGCCCTGATATAGAACGCTTAAAAGACGAAGCAGCCCTGACCGGTGAAAGCTTGGATTTAATCGGTGTAGATACACTAATTATTGGCTCCCTAACAGAGTTTGGCAGAAAAACTGAAGGTGAATCAGGATTTCTGTCTTCAACTAAGACGCAAGTAGCACATGCAAAAGTAGACCTGCGCTTGGTCGACTCTAAAACCGGACACGTTTACCACTCTTTATCTGGTGCCGGCGAAGCGTCGACGGAATCTGCTTCAGTAGCAGGGTTTGGGTCTAAAGCTTCATATGATGGCACACTCAATGATTTAGCTATTTCCAACGCTATTTCTGATGCGGTCAACAAACTAACAGCGCAAATCCAAAAAAGGCCTTGGAAAACTGACATTCTTGCCATTGAAGACGGACTCATTTACATCAGTGGTGGTGCAAGCCAAGGTGTTTCCGAAGAAATGGAGTTTGATATTGTCACCAAAGGGAAAGAGGTAAAATCCAAGCAAACAGGATTTACAGTTACTCTTCCTGGTAAGAAAGTAGGAAAAATCAAAGTTATTCAACTATTCGGCGAAAGCGAAACCAATGAGGGCGCGATCGCAGAGGTAATTGATGGCCCAATGAATAATTTAGACATTACCACCGTTGACGTAATGGAGACCAAATAATGATTAGAAATACTCTTATTGTTCTGCTGCTAAGTTTAGTCGGCTTGTCAGCATGTGTACAAATGCCCACGTCTACCAGCACAACGATAGATAACCGACCACAATTGTCATTTATTGCCGCATCAGAGCAAATAAATTTAAGCGATTATTCTGTTTGGGTTGACGGTTTAGAGTCAGGACTTGCTTCAGATTACCAAGCTGAAAAAGCCGCTCTAAGAGTGTTATCTGGCACTCACCAAATTGAGCTAAAAAAGGCTGGTGAGATCATCCAAAAAGAGACCATTTACTTGGGTGATGGCGTTACTAAACATATGGTAGTGAACTAAATGAACGATTTACGATTTTGCTTAATACTATTTGTTAGTTTTTTATCTGGATGCACGTCAACGCAAACGACTCTTTATAACTGGGGAGGCTACGATGAAGGTATTTATGAGTATTACTACGACCCTGTTGAAGCGGCAAACTTTCCCGAATTAATGGAAGCTCATATTCTTCAATTAGAAAACAATAATCAGACTCCAGCGCCAGGTCTTTATGCTGAAGTTGGAACTTTTAAACTGAAAACAGGCGATACTAATAACGCGATCAGTTTTTATAAAAAAGAAGCTGAAACATGGCCAGAAAGTAAGCCTTTAATGGATGCCATTGTACAAAATCTAGAACGACAAACTGATACTGAAGAGAGTAAATAACATGTTAAAGCCATTAGTTTTGTTTTTCATGGTAACTCTTTTAGCAGCTTGCCAGTCTACCCCTGTTCCTGAACAAGAATTCGACCTAGGAGAGCCTCGTTCAATTCTAATCTTACCCGTGGTTAACCATAGTGTAGATGTTGAAGCCCCGCTTTCAGTTTACAGCTCACTACCAGTGATGCTAGCTGAAAAAGGCTACTATATTTTTCCTATCAATACGGTGAAAACTATACTGGAATATGAAGGTCTATATGAAGCTGAAGAGATCCATCAACTACCAAGCACTTCTTTAGCAGAAATGTTTAATGCAGATACGGTTCTCTACGTAACGATTAACCGCTGGGACACAACATACCTATTACTTTCTAGTACCACAATTGTGGATATCTCATACGAGATTCGAGGTAAACAAGGAGAAGTCCTTTGGCAAGCCGACAAGCATATGGAATATACCCCGCAGAATTCTTCTACAGGAAACTTACTAGGAGATTTAATCGGCGCTGCAATTACAGCGACAATTAATCGAGCGGCGCCTGATTATATGCCTTTAACAAGAACAGCTAATTACCAAGTGTTTTACGGTGATGCCGCTACTTATCTACCAAATGGCCCTTACTTACCTGAAGCGGTGAAATAGTCACTTCAACAAAGGCCTATAAGTTTAAATAAACCAATAGGCCTTACTTTTTCGGCGAAGTACAACTGGCTCGGACTAACAACTGGGTAGGAACAATAGTGTCTTGGTTGGCTTTTCCGCCTTGCAAAATCTTCATTAAGGTATTAGCTGCCGTTTTGCCTATATCTTCTTGAGGCTGGCGAATGGTGGTGAGTTCTGGGTTGGTATATTCAGCAAATAGCAGATCGTCGAAGCCGACTATTGATAAGTCTTGCGGCACTTTTATGCCCAGCTGTGTAGCGGCTTTCATTGCGCCCAGTGCCATCATATCGTTAAAGCAGAATAATGCGGTCATTGCATAATGCTGATGCAGGCGCATAAACGCGCTATAGCCTGATTGAAAACTAAAATCACCATCCTCAAAAGCGGCTTCATCGCTCTCTATATTTACTTGCTGCAGGCCATCCTGATAACCGGCTTTTCGGTCTACACATATTGGGTTTTCCATAGGTCCTGTAATGCAACCTATTCGGCTATGGCCGATATCTAGCAAATAATCTACCGCCCGCTTGGCCGAGCCTCGATTATCAATTCGAACAGTAGGAATCGGAAAACCAGGGAAATACTCACAAGCCATGACCATGGGTATTTCGGTGCCTTGGCGAATTTCCATCGGCAGTTCTGCGGTCAGTGAAATAATGCCATCGGCTTGCTTACTGCGCACTAAATCCATATAAGCCTTAGCTTGTGCAACGGTATGAATAGAGTCCCCCAGCAGTACCTTATAGCCATTATTTAAAGCGACTTGCTGAATACCACGAACAATACTGGCAAAAAACATGTTGGCAATATCTGGCACAATAACCACTATGGTCTTGGACTCACTACGGCGTAAATTACGCGCAATAACGTTGGGCGAAAAGCCTGACTCCGCCACCGCTAATTCCACCTTCAAGCGCGTTTTTTCAGACACTTTTTCGGGGTTCATCATCGCACGTGATACCGTTGCGGTAGAGACTCCCGCCAACTTGGCAACATCTTTAATGGTCGGCATAGTGCGTCCTTTCTAGCCACAAAACTTAGCAAAAACTGCTTAAACTCTGCACAAAATGTAACGGATTACATCAATTATTGTAAAGTACTTTATTTTAAATCACTTACAGTCGCCCACCCTCAATCGTTCAAAAAATAAACTTTTACAGCCGTCACATTTTCGCAACATCATCTAGATAAAAGGAAAAATATTGTATAAGTTTTATTCAGCTACTAAATAAATGCCATGCAATGCGGCGAACTAAGCCACTAGCCCAAACTGGGAGCATGGTTTTTTTAAACAATAAAATGTAATCGATTACATTGATGGCGATGAACGGCATCACTCTAAACATCGATAAAAGGATTGCTGATGAAAACTCTTCAAGGACCAGCCTTATTCCTCGCCCAATTTGCTAGCGACGAAGCGCCCTTTAATTCACTCGCATCAATATCCGCTTGGGCGGCTAGCGTGGGGTATAAAGGAGTACAAATGCCCTCTTGGGATAAACGCTTATTTGATCTAGAGCGCGCAGCAGAAGATCTCTCATATTGCCAAGAAGTATTAAGCCTACTCAAAAACAATGGCCTTACCCTTACCGAGCTTTCTACTCACCTTCAAGGGCAGCTTGTGGCGGTACACCCAGCTTACGATGAAATGTTCGATGGATTCGCTCCTGAATCAGTAAGAGGCAACCCCAGCCTTCGCCAAGAGTGGGCCGTAAACCAAATGCTACTCGCAGCAAAAGCCTCTAAAAACTTAGGTTTACGCGCACACGCTACTTTCTCGGGTGCATTACTTTGGCCTTATATGTACCCATGGCCACAGCGCCCGCAAGGTTTGGTTGAAACGGGCTTTGCTGAACTGGCTAAGCGCTGGCTACCGATCCTTGATGCCTTTGATGAAGCAGGTGTAGATGTTTGCTACGAGATCCACCCCGGAGAAGATTTACATGACGGCATTAGTTTTGAAATGTTCTTGGAAGCAGTTAAGCAGCATCCGCGTTGCAATATCTTGTATGACCCTAGCCATTTTGTTCTGCAGCAACTGGATTATTTAGACTTTATTGACCGTTACCACCCTCGAATAAAAATGTTCCATGTAAAAGATGCTGAATTTAACCCAACCGGGCAACAAGGTGTATATGGCGGTTATCAAAGCTGGACGGAACGCGCGGGGCGCTTTCGCTCGCTAGGTGATGGCCAAGTGGACTTTGTTGGTATTTTTTCCAAGTTAGCACAATACAACTTCGATGGTTGGGCGGTGGTTGAATGGGAATGCTGCCTCAAACATCCAGAAGCGGGGGCTATTGAAGGAGCCGCCTTTGTCGAGCAGCACATCAT
Source organism: Agarivorans sp. 1_MG-2023 (assembly GCF_030548385.1). NCBI lineage: Bacteria > Pseudomonadati > Pseudomonadota > Gammaproteobacteria > Alteromonadales > Alteromonadaceae > Agarivorans > Agarivorans sp. 1_MG-2023. The sequence continues at coordinate 29,136 of NZ_JAUOSJ010000008.1, forward strand.
TGAAGTCACCGACAAAGCCTTCGACGATTTTGCCGACAGTGCCATCGACCAAGCTGCCAACCAACGTATTTTAGGTTTGTAAGGGGTTATTCATGAATAGAACTAGATTGGGCATGGTAGCCGGTGCACCCAAAGGGGTAACTTACCAACAAGGTAATAGTCGCCTCACTAGCAAGGTGTTATCCCACTATAACAAGCTAACCCAAAGTGCCATTAACCACGCCGCCAGCAAAGGCATTATTGGCTTGCAAGGAGAGCATCATGGATAGAATTAAACTAGGAATGGTTGGCGGTGGCAGCGGAGCATTTATTGGTGCTATTCACCGAATTGCTGCTCGCTTGGATAACCATTATGAATTAGTTGCAGGGGCTTTGAGTGCTAATCCAGAGCGAGCGGCACAGTCGGCGCTTGATCTGGGCATTGCGAACGAACGCAGCTACAGTGATTACTCAGTGATGGCAAGCGCTGAAGCCGCTCGTAAAGATGGTATTGAGGCGGTAAGTATTGTTACCCCTAACCACTTGCACTTCCCCATTGCTAAGGCATTTTTAGCGGCTGGTATTCATGTAATTTGCGATAAACCCATGACGTGCTCGTTGCATGAAGCCTTAGAACTGAAAAACCTTGCCAATAACAGCGGCAAGCTATTTGTACTCACTCATAATTACAGCGCCTACCCAATGGTTCGCCAAGCTCAGCACATGGTGAATGAAGGGATACTCGGTAAGCTGCGCTTAGTACAAGTAGAGTATGCCCAAGACTGGCTTACTACTGCGGCAGAAAATACCGGCAATAAACAAGCCGAATGGCGCACCGATCCAAAACGCTCTGGCCCAGCAGGTTGCTTAGGCGACATTGGCACTCACGCCTTTAACTTAGCCGCGTTTATTAGTGGTTTACAGCTTGAGCAAGTGAGCGCTGAATTAAGCACCTTTGTTGAAGGACGAGTATTGGACGACAATGTTCAAGCCATGCTGCGCTTTGAACAAGGTGTGCGCGGTATGCTGTGGAGTTCGCAGGTTGCCCCAGGCAATGAAAACGGCTTACGCATTCGAATTTACGGCAGTGATGGCGGCCTTGAATGGTCGCAAGAGCACCCCAACCAATTACTCTACAGCCCTTTTGCTCAACCCAGTCGTATCCTCAGTCGCGCAGGGTACGGTTATCAATCAGAGGCTGAACACCTAGCTCGAACACCAGCAGGTCACCCTGAAGGTTACCTAGAGGGTTTTGCCAACCTTTATACCGAAACAGCTCAAGCTATACGGGCGGCCCGTAATGGTGATTCTCCCGCCGAGATTTTAAACAACAGTTTGTTACCTGGAGTGAAACAAGGTGTAGAAGGTTTGCAGTTCATCAACGCGATGATTCATTCCTCACAAAACGATGGCAAGTGGACACCTTTGGAGAATGTGCATGAGCTTACCTGAACCCATTTTAAGCTTAGAGAAGATCTCTAAAAGCTTTTCCGGCGTGCAAGTGTTGCATGCGATTAGCGTGCAAGTAAACGCCGGAGAAGTAATGGGGATTTTGGGTGAAAATGGCGCGGGGAAATCCACTCTGCTTAAAATCATTTCAGGGATTTACCAACGCAGTAGTGGGCGAGTATTGGTGGCTGGAGAGGCGGTAGAAATCACCAGCCCTAGTGATGCTAAAGCCTTGGGCATTGCAATGATCCCGCAAGAATTTAACTTAATTGCTAGCTTAAGTGTCTTTGAAAACATCTTTTTAGGCCAAGAGCTAAAAGGTCGCCTATTACTCAACAAAAAAGCGATGCGCCAACGCACTCACCAACTGCTGAATTTACTAGAGACCCAGCTATCGCCAGATGCACTAATCGAAGAACTTAGCGTGGCTGAAAAGCAAATGGTGGAGATTGCTAAGGCCCTGGTCAACGAAGCGCGCATTTTGATCATGGATGAGCCCACCACCGTGCTTACCAGCCAAGAAGTGGAAGTGCTGTTTAAGCTTATCGACAAACTAAAAGCGCAGGGTGTCACTATTTTATTCATTTCTCACAAACTAAAAGAAGTGAAACAACTCTGCGACCGTTTGATTATTTTGCGCGATGGTGAGCTGATATCCGTCGATCAGGTTAGCGAAATCAATGAGCAAGACATGGCGCGAAAAATGGTAGGGCGCGAACTCAACCAAGTGTTCCCTCCTCGCTCACAAGTACAACGTAAAGTTGCCTTAAAGGTAGAAAACTTGGCGGTTAAAAATCTATTAAGCAACATCAGCTTTGAAGTACGCCAAGGCGAAGTACTGGGGTTTGCCGGGTTAATAGGCAGTGGCCGCACCGAAACCGCCGAAGCCATTATGGGTTTACGCCGCCGCCAAACAGGCGACATTTATGTACAACAGCAAGCGGTACAAATTCACAGCATTAAAGACGCAGTAAAACATGGCTTAGCTTATTTAAGTGAAGATCGTCAAGGCTGCGGTTTAACGATGAACTTTAATTTGCCTGAAAACATTAGCCTTATCTCACTAAACAACTACAGCAAAGGCTTTATTAATCACGCTCAAACCCGAGAAAAAGCCCAGCAATATGTTCGAAAGTTCGATATTAAAGCCGCCTCATTGGATACCGAATTGCTCTATTTGAGCGGAGGTAATCAGCAAAAGGTGTACTTGTCTAAATGGATGGACACTCAACCACAAGTACTGATTTTAGATGAGCCTACCCGCGGGGTAGATGTAAATACTAAAAAAGAAATTTACCACTTTGTGCAGAGCATGACCGAGCAAGGTTTAGCGGTAGTGGTTATTTCATCAGATATGGAAGAACTCATTGGGCTCGCTCACCGGGTATTGGTGATGCGCGAAGGTCAGATTCAAGGAGAGTTACATGATCAGGACATCAACGAACAACAAATCATGTTTTTGGCCGCAGGTTTGCAAAGCCAGGCAGCGCCGTTATCTGCGACGCTACAGGAGAACCACCAATGAGTGAGGTAGCCAAAATGGATACTAAATCTAACTCTTCGTCAGCTAGCTGGGTAACTAGGCTACCTAAATTTACACTCTCTAACTGGGCACCGTTAGTTGCGTTATTGGTATTAGTGGTACTTTCTGCCATGGCCAGTGAGCACTTTCTCATCCCTAGAAACCTTACCAATGTATTACGCCAAGTGTCTTATACCGGCATTATCGCGCTAGGGATGACTTTTGTGATTATCGCTGGCGGCATCGATTTATCGGTAGGCTCCATGGTGGCATTAGTGGGCGTATTGGTGATTATGCTGCTCAACTATATGGGCGATGGCTGGATGGCGGTAACCGTATCAATAGCGGCTGCCATGGCCATGGGAGCCGCTTTTGGTGCGGTAAATGGTTTACTTACCACCAAGGGAAAGATTACCGCCTTTGTTGCCACCTTAGCCACCATGTCTATCTTTCGCTCGCTCACCCTATACATCAGTGATGCCGGAGAAATGGTCTCGCAAAACAATCACTACCCAGATATTGGCGGCGGCTACTGGATGGGTATTCCTATTCCGGTGTGGTTGTTTATTGGCTTAGCCTTTGTGGGCCACATCATTTTGCGCCATACCGCTTTTGGTCGCCATGTGTGTGCGGTGGGGTCAAACCCCAAGGTTGCCACCTACTCGGCGATTAACGTTAAGCGGGTTTACTTTTTAACTTTTGTGATTGTGGGATTCACCGTGGGTTTGTCTGCGGTAATGCTGTCATCACGTCTTAATTCGGTGAGCCCCGGTGACGCGGGTTTGTTTTACGAACTGGATGCCATTGCCGCGGTAGTTATTGGCGGAACCTCGCTAGCGGGCGGCAAAGGCACACTATGGGGCACCGTTATTGGTGCCATCATCTTAGGCATTATTAACAACATGCTGAACTTAATGGGGGTTTCACCCTATTTACAAGGAACGGTAAAAGGTTTGGTTATTTTGATTGCAGTGTTAATGCAATTCAAACGTGACCGCTAAAACCAAGCCGTAGATAACAAACAAAGGAGAGTAACTCATGCGTTTATTGCAACACATAGGAAAACTACTACTTGCGGCTATGCTAATTGCCTCGCTGGGCATTAATGCGGCGGTAGCCAAAACCTTAAAAGTGGGTGTATCCGTTCCCTCAGCAGATCACGGTTGGACAGCCGGTTTACTTTGGTGGGCTGAAAAAGCTGCCGCAGACTTTAAGAAAAGTGAAGATGATGTTGAGTTCTACGTGGTGGCTGCGAGCTCGGGCTCTAAGCAAGTGGGCGATGTAGAAGATTTAATGATTAAAGGCATTGATGCCTTAGTTATTTTGCCGCACAACCCAGCCACGTTGCAAAAAGTGATTGAAGAGGCTTATGGCAGTGGTATTTATACCGTAGTGGTAGACCGCGAGCTTGAAACCCCAGCGCAAAACGTGTTTATTGCCGGCGACAATGCAGGCCTAGGCAGCGTGAGCGGTGAATGGTTAGCCAAGGAAATGGATGGCAAAGGCAAAGTGGTAGTGATTGAAGGCATGTCGATCCCGATTAATAAGCAGCGGGTAGATGCTTTTAACGATGTTATTGCCCAGCACAAAGGCATGAGCATACTAGACAGCCAGCCTGCTGATTGGTCAACCCAGAAAGCCTTAGCCGTAATGGAAAACTACTTACAAAAACACCCTGAAATTGATGCGGTTTGGTGCCAAGATGACGACATGTTAAAAGGCGTGATGCAGGCAATTAAAGAGTCTGGCCGAACCGATATTAAAACAGTACTTGGCGGTGCAGGCTCGCAAGACATCATCAAAATGGTGGTAGATGGAAACCCAGTAGTGCGTGCTACCGTGACTTACCCGCCGAGCATGGTGGCCTCTGGCATCGCATTAGCGATTACTGGCGCTCGTCATGAAATGCTAGGTAAGATGTACCATAGTGCGCCATCGCGAGTTATTTTGGCGGCAGAATTGGTTGATACAAATAACGCTAGCGAGTTTGTCGTGGCCGATGCCGCATATTAGTACGCGACTGAGTTAAATCACTTAACGGTAAAGTTAAATTTTACCCACAAAAAAGCGAAATAGACCTAGTCTGTTTCGCTTTTTAACGCCTCACCTCAGCAACTGATTAAGGTAATAACCCGGATACTATTCTTCAGTCAATAACTCAAAGCTCACATCAACACTGTCGTTATACGTTAACTGCGCCGCTTGATAAGAACTTGCACCAGCATCTGCAGCGGCCATGCTAACCCGTTCAATCTTCATTAATGGAATAGCAGACTGATTACGGTAGTTGATCTCAACCACAGGGCCTAGTTGGCCATTATAGCCATCGGCTAACTGCTTAGCTTTAACGTAAGAGTCGGCAATAGCCATTGAACGCACTTGTTGCTTGTGTTGGTCTTCTTGCGAGCTTTTATACTGCAAGTTACGCACTTCATTCACGCCACTCAACATGGCTGCATCGAGTACTTGAGTAAGCCCGTCTAAATTAGCGAGTTCAACAATAATGCTACGCTGTGCGCGATAACCTACAAATACCCGCTCACGATCTTGGTATTTATATTCCGCTTGAATTTGCAGTTGGCTGGCTTCAAAACGGTCAGAGTCGGTTAACAAACCGGCTAAGTTAGATTGAGTCACTTTTACTACTTGATCAACTTGTTGCTTAGCGTCACTGGCGGTTTTCGCCAAGCTGCTTGCATGTAGGTCTAATTGAACTTGGTCTGCTATAACCACCAGCTTCGCCTCACCGCTGGTATGTAACAAAGCCGCAAATGCTGGCATGGTAGTCACGCTACAAGCCAATAACACTGGTAATAAAATCTTCTTCATCTCTACCCCTTTAAACTTCACTATTCAGCCAATTTAAAACGCTGAGGAGGTGCAACATAACCCTGATAGGCGTCCACTGGCAAGGCCGATAACAATTCTACCTGCTGCTGGTTCTCTACTCGTTGCGCCACCGTTACAATTTGTAAGTTCCTTGCAGCCCGGCAAATGGCACTAAGGAAATGAGTATCACCCTCTTCTGCCAGCGCTTGAGCGGTATACCCATAATCAATTTTCACGTAATTAGGTTTTACCCTGCTTAAATAGCTTAATGAGTTTAAATTACGCCCGTATTGATCAATCCCAATCTGGAAGCCTAACGCTCGCAACAAGCCTAAAGTTTTTTCCAACTCTGCATTTTCTTGGAGAAAAGCCGTTTCCGGGATCTCAAAGGCCATTCTGTGAGCGACTGATTTAAACTGCACTGCAGCCCCACCCAACCAAGTTAAAAAACTTTGCTCACTAATGGCAGACAACGTTAGGTTAATGGCTAAACTTAAATCCGCATGTTTGCTCAGCGCACTGGCGGCTTGCTCAACCACCATTTGGTCAAACTTGGCACCTAACCTAAACTGCTCAACTGCAGGCATAAATTGCCCTGCCGCATAGTGCTGAGCGTCTACTTCAATTGTTGTAAATAGCTCATGGTGCAATACTTTATCGCTATGGATAAAATTCACAATCTGGGTTTTGTAAGCTAAGCTCTGGCGGCTAATGGTGGTTTCTAACAACTGCTTCCACTGGCTGCGTGGAATATGCGTATGCTCCACATCCGCTAAACTAAAGAACCCCTCTCGCAGCTCCCGTGCGACATGCAAAGCAGTATCAGCAGCAGTCAGTAGTTCGCCAATGTTTTCGTCTTTTTGGCGCAATACCAAGCCAATCACTAACGGCCGTGGCATGTATTGTTTCCACGTTGCTAAGCGCTCTAAGATGTCTTGGTGAACTTGCTGTGCTAAGTCCAGCAACTGTTGCTGATCAAATCCCTCGGCTAATACCGCAAACTCAAGATTACTGATACGCGCAAACACTAACTGTTGCTGCTGTTGGGTATAAGCAGTAAACAGCTCGCCAACTGAATGGATAAATTCATCGCGGGCGCTAAATCCTTCTTTTACATGGATCGCTTCGATAATGTCTAAAGATATTAAGGCTAAGCCGCCCACCCCAGATTCTGCCAACCATGACTTACTTTGATTAATAAAATAGGCGCGGTTCCCTAAACCGGATACCGAATCTTGAAAAGCTTGCTCGCGTAATGCGTTGGCTTCTTTAACTTGGCTTTCAAACTGCAGAGCGATGTTGTCAGACATATGATTAATCGCCCCCACAACACTGCGCAGCTCTAGAGTATGCGGCAGCGGAATAGTTTGGCCAAACTCGCGTTGCTCGATCAACTTAGCTTGCTGCTGGATCTGCTCTAGTGGCTTAAGTACGTAACGCAGCGCCCGCATTAACATAAGCACCGTGGCTAAGTAACCCACTACAAATAACTTGGCGAGATCTACCATGGCATTCCATAGCTGCAAATAAGCAAAGCCAGAATGCCCCACCACGGTTAGCTCGCCTAACTGCATCCACCCGCTGGTAAGCACTTGCTGCTGAGAACTAGGCTGGAATAGTTCAAAAGAAGTAAACCATTCTGGTACCCCTTCAATTGCACTGCTGTTTTGGCGATCTATTACGCTCTCGTCGGCAAATAGCGTCAAGCTAATTTGTTGGTAATAACCACTATCGAACATGGCATTAATTACCGACTCAGCCCCTACTACATCATCATCTTCCAAATAAGGGCTTAAAGATAAACCCAAAGAGGTGCTGGTATTGTTTACATCCGATAATTGCTGCTCAGACAAATAGCTACGGGTATTGCCAATTTCAATACTGAACACTACGGCTAACAAACCTCCGTAGATAAGCAGTACTACAATCAACAATTGTCGATATAAGGTCATAGTGTTCCCCTAAGCATCAAAATTCTTTATCGGTTTTTTAAGTTTATTCAGTCGCCAGCGCTGCTGTAAATCAGTCCACAATTTCAAACGACTCGATTTACCCGCCAGCTGGCCGCGGCCTTTTTCTTTCATCAACCAAAGATGCTGACCATTAAAGCTGTAAATAGGCACAAGGTCATCACGCTGAGTCGCGGGTAAAATAGTTGGGTTGATGTTGTCGAGAATAATCGGCACAGATGAAGGCGTTTGATAATAAGCCACCACCATATGAAATTGGTTGTAGGTAAGTGATTTTACATAAACTAAGCGCATTTTCTCATCACTTACGCCTAGCTCAATCAGTGAGAAATATTTGGCAATACTGAAGTCGTCACAGTCACCGGCTGCTGCGCCCAAAAACTCTACAGGTGTCGCCCAATAGTCTTTTTGGCCCCAAACATCGATATCGTCGACAAACTGCATTTGATTGAAGAAGTCATTCACGGTGTGCAGCTGTTCTGTTTCCGATAGCGCATGGCCGTCGCTAATCACCTGCCGCCAGGCTCTTACGCGTTGCTCGGCTTTATCACCATAGAAAGAGCGAACGGTTGCGGCGAGTTCTTCTAGCTGATAACCGGTGGCAAGAATGAGTACTGGCCAAAGCAGTACTAGCATCCACCACCGAGCTAGAAGACGCCGCATCTAGAGTCTCTACTGTTTTAAATGAGGAGTGTAGATAGACCAACGAGGAACAACTTTGCGGTACTCTTCTTGAACAAAGATTCTCGCTCTACGATTAGCTGCCTCAGATTGCTCAGAATCTCCCGCTACTAGCAGCTCTTCTTCACCAATGGCTTCTAGCTCTATGCGCTCAGCTGGCACCGCATAATCAGTAATCAATTGCTGACGAACACTCGCCGCTCGACGCTTAGAAAGTTTCAAGTTGTAAGATTTACTACCACTGGCACTGGCGTAGCCTTCAACGCTGATTTTAACCTCAGGGTATTTTTGCATGAAGTCAGCCACTTGTTGCAACTGAGGCTCAAATTCACCAGTAAGTTTACTGGAATCGTGGCCAAAAAAGACCATTAATTCGTAACCGTCATCAATGCTTTGAAATTCAGAACAGCCGTCGTTATCTACTGCGGCTCCTTCTTCAGTATCAGGGCAAAGGTCTCGTTCATTAATCACACCGTCGCTGTCTTGATCTTGACGGTCATAGTTGGCGGTTTCAGCCTTATAAGTTTCGGCAGATTGACTACACGCAGTTAGAGCTAAAATAGCGGCTGCGACAATTAAGCTTTTGTTGTTCATTAAAAGTTCCAGTCCTCAGGTCGGTTAACACGTAATGCTTCAAGCAGTAGGCCGGTAGCATTTAGTAAGCGGTATTTAGCACGCAGCTCATCGATATCTGCGCCAATAAATTCGTTTTGAGCTTCGAAAAGTTCGTTTTCGGTATTTAGTACATCAAGCAAGCTACGCTTGCCTAAATTGAATTGTTTTTTGTAGGCCTCAACCGTTTGAAAGCTCGCTTCAACGTGTTGTTGTAGAAACGATTTCTGGCGCACTAATACATCCCATGCGTTCCAGGCTAAACGAGTGCCTTCGGTGACTTGTCGGTGGGCGTCATCTCCCACGGCCTTGGCGCGATTTACATCATAAGCACTGCGGCGAATTTCGGCAGCATCACTACCACCATTGAATAAGTTGTAACGCAAACGCAGCATGGCTGCTAATTCGTAGTCTTTGGTATCATCGTAACCTTTACGGTTATTATCCCAATTACCATCGAGCTCCACGGCTATCTCAGGGTAGTTGCTGGCTTTGGCTACGGTGTTTTGGGCGTTGGCTGCGGCAACATCAAACTGAGCAGCTTTTAGGGTAGGATGAACATCTAATGCTGCGGCCAAAGCAGCATCTAAATCAGCAGGTAACAAGGCAATATCAGCGCCGGGTAGCACCAAATCATTAGGTAAGGTATTCACCACCCGTAAAAACTGAGTTTGTGCATCAAGTAGGTTATTTTTAGCCGATAACGCGTTAGTTGTAGCACGCGCTACCCTGCCGTTTACTTGGGTTAAATCGGCACTAGAACCCACTCCTGAATCGGTGCGTTTTTTAATGTCTTTTTGAATGGCTAAGTGAGTTTGCAGGTTACTATCTGCGAGTTCTAACAGTTGTTCTTGCTTTACGACTTCTAGGTAAACATCGACGACCCGCAGCGCGATGTTTTCAGCGTCGTTATATAGCAGCCACTGATCGGCTCGCGCTTCATTTTCAGTACGCGACACTTCACCTGTGGTAGCAAAACCACTAAACAAGAGCTGACGAATGCTAACCCCAACTTCTGTTGGAGTACCACTTTCTACCTGAGGCTCTTCGGTTTCTGTGCGAGCCCAGCCCGCTCCAGCAGTTAAATCTACGGTTGGGTAGTAGCCACCTTTAGCCCCTTGGTATTGCTCGGTACTGGCTTTAAACTGGTTAAAAGAAGATTGTAACTGAGGGTGCTCAGTTAATACTTTAGCCACCGCCTGCTCAAGAGACTGAGCACAAGCAAGGTTAGAGCCCATTAACAGACCTGATGCTAAGGTCAAGCTCAGCTTATTCATTAACACTCCTTGTCATTTGCTAAGCAACGGCTTAGCAAATACACATTCTTATCGTTCGCGTAGCGCAGATTGTTGCGCTTTAATTATTGGTTTTAATAGATAATCTAAAATACTTTTCTTACCCGTAATGATATCCACACTTGATAGCATTCCTGGAATAATCGGCAATGGTGTATCGTCTGTACCGAGATAATTCTTGTCGGTTCTCACTCTCACCAAATAATAACTATTGCCTTCTTCATCTAAAATAGTGTCTGCACTAATATGTTCTAGCTGCCCGTCTAAGCCACCATAGATGGAAAAGTCGTAAGCACTGAATTTAACAACAGTTTTAAGCCCCGGGCGAAGAAATGCAATATCTTTCGGCTGAATTTTCGCTTCCACCAATAACTTATCTTCAATTGGTACGATTTCCATGATGCTCATGCCCGGCTGAACCACACCACCAACGGTATTAATGTAAATCTTTTTAACCGTGCCTTTAACCGGCGAAACTACCGAGGTTCTGTCTACCCTATCACGCAAGCCCACTTGCCCTTCGCTCAGTGGTTGTAGCTCAGCTTCAATTTGATTCAGCTCTCGGCGCGCTTCGCTTAAAAACGCTAACGCAATATCACGGCGCTTATATATTGTTTCGGCAATCGCGCTGCGAATTTTAGGTTCAAGTAATTTGCTGCTTTGTAACTCACCCTTTAAATCGTTCGCTTGTCGGCGCAATTTAAGAATTTCCACTTGCGAAACAATGCCTTCTTCCGCCAAGGGTTTGGTAATTTTTAGTTCTTCTAATACTAAATTGTAACTTTGATTTACGTGCAAGATTTTGGACTTTAGCTCCACTATCTCTTGTTGTTTCTGATCGATTTGCCCTGCAGTAATAGAAAGCTGATTTTGCAAGGCTCGTAAGCGAGCGGTTTTTTGTAGTTGCTGGCCGGTCACTTCCGATGGGTATTTCAACTTAAACTCATCGTTAAACTCGATTTCTACATCGGTAACTTTTACCTGTTCTTGCCATTGCTCGAACGCCAAATTAGGGTCTAACTGAATACTGGCAATTTCACTTCTTAAGCGAGCAACATCACCTTCTAGGTTTATCACTCTTTGCTCTTGCTCGCGAAAGTCTGAGCGAAAACGAGTATCGTCGATAAGTAATAAGGGCTGAGCAGGTTCTACTTGCTCGCCTTCCCTAACCAAGATTTGTTTAAGGATACCGCCTTCCAAGTTTTGAATTGTTTGAATCTGTTGAGATGGGATCACCTTGCCATTGCCAATAGTGACTTCATCTACCTGAGCCCAATGCGCCCAAGATATTGCGCTCACTAGTAAGACAAAAATAAGCCACAACAAGCGACGCGAGCGACGCGGTGTTTTCATCAACATTGCGGCGTTAATGTCATCAACAAACTTAAGCTCTGCCTCAGAAATATCAGGCCTTTGCTTACTCATTGGGAGACCTCACTTTGCCGCTGCGTAATAGCTCTAATACTTCCGCTTTAGAACCATTGGCCACTACTGCTCCTCTATCTAATACAATGATACGGTCAACCAGATCTAACATCGACATCTTGTGAGTGATTAAAATAAAGGTTTTGTCCTCTGCTACTTGCTTTAATCGAGATTTAACTAAGTTCTCAGAGAACGCGTCCATACTGCTTGTTGGTTCGTCTAACACTAATACTGGCGGGTTAAACAACAAAGCGCGGGCTAATGCGACCGCTTGGCGTTGTCCACCAGAGAGGTACTGACCTCGCTCGCCAACTTGTCTGTCTAAACCCTCTGGGTCAACGTCAGTAAACTGCGTCACTCCGGCAAGCTCTGCGGCACGGAAGATTAGCTCATCTTCAATGTGCGGTACCCCTAGCGTAATGTTGTCTCGAATAGAACCATAAAATAAATTTATGTCTTGCGGTAAACAGCCGATTTTTTGGCGAACATCCGCCGGGCTAATTTGCTTTAAATCGACACCATCGAGGCGAATGGCACCTTGCTGGGGTATATAAAAACCGAGTAATAGTTTTTCTAAGCTGGTTTTTCCCGCGCCAATTTTACCAATAATGGCTACTTTCTCTTTGGCTTTAATTGAGAAGCTCACTTGCTTCAAAACTTGCTGTTCACTGCCAGGATAAGTAAAGCTCACATCGCTAAAACTAATCGCACCATCAAAATGAGAACGATGCATATAGCGCTCTAAATTCTCATCTGGCAGCTGCATAATATCTTCAAGGTTTTCTAAGGCTGATTGCGCTTGGTTATATCTTGTAGCCAATAGCGACACCTGAGAAAAAGGCACTAACGCTCGCCCAGTTAACATAACTGCGGCAACTAAGCCTCCCATCGAGAGATTACCTTGAGAGATTTGGAATACCCCCACAACTACCAGTAATACAGTAGTACTTTGTGAGACAAAGGCATTCACATTACCTACCGAGGTGGCAAGCTTTTTAATAGCCATATTCCAAGTAGCAATGTTACCAACGAGCTCTTCCCAATTATGTTGAAACTGGCTTTCGGCTCCTGCCAATTTAAGGGATTCGATACCATTTAAACTCTCAATTAAGTGAGCATTTTTTTGGCTAGCAAACCGGCTGCCTAACTCAACTTCTTGATGCATTTTCCGTTTGATGTAAAACGAATAAAGCAGCATTAATACTGCAGCCCCTGCTGGCACTAACGCCAAGGGGCCAGCCACCAAGGCGATGACTAACAAGAACAGCAATGAGAACGGTACGTCAACCAAGGCAGCAACCGTAGAAGAAGTAATAAACTCTCGAATAGAATCAAATTCTTGCACGTTTTTAGCAAAAGCCCCTACCGACGGAGGCCTTACTTCTGCCTTTATGTTTAACAGTTTTTCAAAAATTCGAGCAGACAACAAAATGTCCGATTTTTTAGCCGCTAAATCCAGCGTATAAGCGCGCATTTGCTTTAAGGCAAAATCAAACACCAATACCAAGGCCATACCTGCGGTAAGCACCCACAACGTATCAATGGCTGAGTTTGGCACGACTCTGTCGTAGACGTTCATAACAAACAGCGGTGAAGCTATCGCAAACAAGTTGAGGAATAACGATGCCACCAAGGCATCCCGATAAATGGGCGCAGAACGACGCAGAGTATTCCAAAACCAATGGCCCTGCTTGTTGCTCAGGGATTCCGGCGAGCGAGCGTCAAAACGGTAGCGTTTGCGCACATAGCAGCAAAAACCCGTGTAGTCTGGGGCGAGTTTGTCTAGAGAGATGGTTTCATGGCTATCTGGAAGTTCTGGCCAAGCTACTTCAACAGAATCAGAAGTACGTGAAACGAGAACACACGAACGACCATCTTTTAACAATAAGATACAGGGTAAGAGTAATTCAGGAATTTTGCCGATAGGCTTTTTTACAAGGGATGCATCCATGCCTGCTCGCAAAGCAGCACGCGGCAATAAAGCCGGTGTGAGCAGCCCTTCTTCCAAAGGTAATCCCGCTGACAACGCTCGAGCAGAAAAAGGCTTACCATAAAACTTGGACAAAAATACCAAACTGTTCAGTAAGGGATCAATGCGTTCTGCGGTTACATCTAAATCACGATATTGCTGCTGTGGTTTTGCGTCCTGCACCTAGCATCCTTTCCTAAATATAAAACATCAAGAGTAAGCCTTAGCTTACTCTTGAAAGTGGGTTTTCCCAAACGTAAACGGCCTAGTTGTCTACATTAAGCTGCTGATCTTCAATCAATTGAGTCAAAATATCATTATCACTCATACCACTGAAATCGACATCTTTAAGGGTGATGGTTTGATGAACACTCTCGCCATTAGCTCCACCATCTTTATCAATTGATATGATCGTTTCAACAGCGCCACCATTGCTTATGGTTTCAAACGACAAATAAGACTCTAAACTCGCTTCGGTTTCGCCTTGTAATAAATCACTCAAGTTAAGTACATCAGGGGCGTTATTCGGATCACTATCGTCTTTTAAGGTAAAGTCGTTAATGGTGTCATTGATGGTGCCTTGATCGTCACCGTCAAGCCAAGCAAACATATCACTATCATCACCACCAATTAATACGTCGTTACCTTGGCCACCAATTAATAAATCAGCGCCTTCGCCACCCTCAAGTTGATCGTCGCCAGCATAGCCTACCAAAGCATCATCACCCGCTTCACCAGTAATGGTATTGGCAGATTCATTACCCACCAACACCTCATCACCATCTCTACCATCAACAGAGTTACCATGAACACCAATAAGCTCTGCAGTTGCAGTATCGATAACATCGTTAGTATCATCAATAATGGTATAGTCAAATTGCTCCTGCACATCATCATCAGCTTTTTTTACATAATCCGCGTTGGTTACGTCAATAGTTAAATAAAGCTGATAATCACCACTCTTTGAAGGGTTGTCAGCGACTATTTGGAAATAGTACTCACCTTCATATTGGGCTTCATAACCATCTTTGGGGCCCTGCCAGTTTTCACCAAATTTAGTTATCAATTTACCGTCTTTATCATAAAGATATAGATCTGTTTTCACAGAAGGTTGTCCCGAAACAGGATCCATGTTTGCCCAGATTTTTTCACCTTTCGCTAGAGATATCTTTAACCAATCCTGATCATGACCATTTGTAGCGTCACTATCACTAGCAAGGCTTCCTTTAAATGAATATGAATACCCATTAGGTAACTGAATAAAATCAGCATCATTAGAGCTAAATAGAGAACGGTCAGTTAAATCTACAGCAGTTGCGAGGCTATTGTTAAGACCATTTAATTCACTATCATTCTCATTTTCTGAGCCGGTGATAGCTTTATCTTCAGTTTCAAAGTTACTATCGTGAATACCTAGGCCTACATCATCAATTGAACTAAATAGAATTTCATCGCTGCCAGCCACAGAACCGCCTACGACATTATCGATTTCAAGCAAAGAGATCTCTTCGCCAGTGTCATTCCACAGCAAGGCCAAACTTGGTACGCTAATTGTGCTACTACCATCTTGGTTTGTAATAATGACATCACGATTAGCATCTACAGCTGCTTCAAATATAGTACTAATTTCAATATCAATAGAATGAGAGTCGCCATCCAAGTCCGTTACTGAGACCTCTAAACTCTCTTGTTTACCCCATCCATCGCTATCTACATCCAACTCATATGAATAAGCTCCTGTAGAAAAATCAAGCAAAAACAAACCACCCAAAGCCGTTGTAATATTGATGTTTTTCGCCTGCTGTGGTTCAGCGTATGGGTCATAATAATAAGTGTGGGGGCCAGAAACTGTCTCAATAGTAATAGTGCTTACATACCCTTCATCGGCTCCGACCATAAAACCATTAGTTGAAGCTGTTTTGAACAGACCCAAAGAAGCCTCAATATCAGAGTCAAGATAGCTTTTTATAAGTGTAACCGAGAGGTCGTTTACATCTTCGACAATAAAAGCAAATTCATCGGTTGCTGATTCCGAAGCTACATCTTCTAGAACCCCCAAATCTGCATCACCAATCCCAATACCATAGCTGGTGTCTAGGTTATTTTCGACAAAGGAATCCCATGCAGCTAATCCATTTAGACCTTCATACTCAACAGTGTCATCAACACCGTGACCAGAAGTAGGTTCACCATCAGAGATAAAATACAACAAAGTGTTGTCAGCAAGCGGTTGATTAATCGAGGTACTGGTCGCTATCACTTCATTCAGAGCCAAATCATAATGGGTCCCCCCTCCCGAATTAAGGCTTTCAAGGAAACTAATTGCTTCAGATACATCGTCACTAATCCAACCACTAGTCTTCACCGATTCCGAAAAACCAATGACCTGAACGTTTACATTTCCGCGAGAGTCTGCCTGTTCAATCAGGCCAGATAAAGCTTCTACAGCAATACCAAGATAATCCCCTCCATTCGTCATACTGGCAGAAGTATCGAGTACCAACACTAAGTTCGTAGTCACCAATAGAGGACTAGAAGCTAAGTTATGATATACATCGCTACCCACCGGAGCATCATCAACGATACTAACTTCTAACTTGCCTTGAGTAGCGAAGCCCTCTGCGGGGTTACTCACAACATAATCGAAGCTTTCGGTGACGCCATCACCATTAAGGCTTGACGAGTTCAATTGGTACTCGTAATCGCCTTTGAAAAAACCGTTGTAGTCTTCGGTATAAACCGTTAGCGAGCCTTGTTCAGTATCAAAGCTAATCACACCATTTACGTCAGCAGTGTTCACTCCACCATCATAACCGATACTAGAAATGGCTAAGCCATCAACCACCCCACCATCATTACTGAGCAAGTTACCCGTTGTTAGCGTAGCTGCGACGCCAGCGTCCGAACCAGTATCTAAACCAGCTTCAAATACTTGCGCTGAATCATTAACGAGATCAACGACATTTCCAGATACGCTAGCTGAACTTTCAGCGCCAAATTCGTCCTGTAAAACATAATTAAAATCAACTGCGCCATTACCATCTGCATTAGCAGTAAAGCTAATTACTCCTGCCGCTGTCACGTTAACAACACCATTGGCTACAGCAATATCTTGCGCAATTCTCGGGGTAAGTTCTGTGCCGTTAATTGATTTAATGCTTATCGCATCACCTTCCAGATCGCTATCGTTAGCCAACAAATCTAATTGGACAGATTCAGAAGGCGCTACATTTGAGAAATCATCGTCTTGAGCATCTGGCGCGTCATTATCTGGTCTTAAATCTAAGCTGGCACTGCCGCCTACCGTTTGCGGGTCACTAGCGCCATTTGTACTGCCATTGTCGGTGATGTCGTAGCTGAAGCTCACTTCGGTATCGTCATTAGCAGCTGGCGTGTAAGTCCAAGTACCGTCGTTGTTATTAACTAAACTACCGCTCCCCACACTGATTTGAAGGTTACTTACCGTTAAGTCATCACCTTCGATATCTGCTGCGCTAGCTAACAATTCATCACTGGTTATAGTACGTGCACTGCTGTCTTCTGCTATCGGCGTTAATACCACCGCATCGGTTTCCGGTGCATCATTCACGGGAGTAATGTCTAAGCTGGCACTGCCGCTTACCGTTTGCGGGTCACTAGCGCCATTTGTACTGCCATTGTCGGTGATGTCGTAGCTGAAACTCACTTCTGTGTCGTCATTAGCAGCTGGCGTGTAAGTCCAAGTACCGTCGTTGTTATTAACTAAGCTACCGCTCCCTGCGCTAATTTGCAGGTTACTTATCGTTAAGTCATCACCTTCGATATCTCCTGCGCTAGCTAACAGTTCATCACTAGTTATAGTACGTGCACCGCTGTCTTCTGCTATCGGCGTTAATACCACCGCATCGGTTTCCGGTGCATCATTCACGGGAGTAATGTCTAAGCTGGCACTGCCGCTTACCGTTTGCGGGTCACTAGCGCCATTTGTACTGCCATTGTCGGTGATGTCGTAGCTGAAACTCACTTCTGTGTCGTCATTAGCAGCTGGCGTGTAAGTCCAAGTACCGTCGTTGTTATTAACTAAGCTACCGCTCCCTGCGCTAATTTGCAGGTTACTTATCGTTAAGTCATCACCTTCGATATCTCCTGCGCTAGCTAACAGTTCATCACTAGTAATAGTACGAGCACCGCTGTCTTCCGCTATTGGCGTTAATACCACCGCATCGGTTTCAGGTGCATCATTCACGGGAGTAATGTCTAAGTTGGCATTGCCGCTTACCGTTTGCGGGTCACTAGCGCCATTTGTACTGCCATTGTCGGTGATGTCATAGCTGAAACTCACTTCTGTGTCGTCATTAGCAGCTGGCGTGTAAGTCCAAGTACCGTCGTTGTTATTAACTAAGCTACCGCTCCCTGCGCTAATTTGCAGGTTACTTATCGTTAAGTCATCACCTTCGATATCTCCTGCGCTAGCTAACAGTTCATCACTAGTAATAGTACGAGCACCGCTGTCTTCCGCTATTGGCGTTAATACCACCGCATCGGTTTCAGGTGCATCATTCACGGGAGTAATGTCTAAGTTGGCACTGCCGCTTACCGTTTGCGGGTCACTAGCGCCATCTGTACTGCCATTGTCGGTGATGTCGTAGCTGAAACTCACTTCTGTGTCGTCATTAGCAGCTGGCGTGTAAGTCCAAGTACCGTCGTTGTTATTGACTAAGCTACCGCTCCCTGCGCTAATTTGCAGGTTACTTACCGTTAAGTCATCACTTTCGATATCTCCTGCGCTAGCTAACAGTTCATCACTGGTTATAGTACGCGCACCGCTGTCTTCTGCTATCGGCGTTAGTACCACCGCATCGGTGTCCGGTGCATCATTCACACGAACAACATTCACGATGTCGCTATCAGCTGCGGTTTGTCCATTCGCGCTGACTTGAACATTAATGGAGAGTTCAGACAAGTTTAAAGCATCACTGTTTACTGCCGCCACGCCATCAGCGGTGAGTTTGACTTGGTTACCATCAATAACAAAATAGCCATCGTCGTTGTTCAACAACTGGTAAGTCTGCACATCTCCATCTGGATCGCTTGAGGTAAAATTGGCAACAATTGTATCTGTGCTGACTGCATCTTCAGTGACGCTTTGAGCAACCACGTCTATCGTTGGAGCTTGATCTACAGGTGTGCTTGGTTCGTCATCCACCCTTACAATGCTAAGCGTATCGCTATCAGTGGCAGTAAGGCCATTAGCTTCAACTTGAACGGTCAAATCCAAGCTTGTCAGATTTAAGCTGTCATTATTAATCGCCGCCACGCCATCAGCGGTGAGTTTGACTTGGTTACCATCAATAACAAAATAACCATCGTCGTTGTTCAACAACATGTAAGTCTGCACATCTCCATCTGGATCGCTTGAGGTAAAATTGGCAACAATTGTATCTGTACTCACTGCATCTTCAGTGACGCTTTGAGCAACCACGTCTATCGTTGGAGCTTGATCTTCTGGTGTACTTGGTTCGTCATCCACTCTTACAATGCTAAGCAAATCGCTATCGGCAGCAGTAAGGCCATTAGCTTCAACTTGAACGGTCAAATCAAGACTTGTCAGATTTAAGCTGTCATTATTAATCGCCGCCACGCCATCAGCGGTGAGTTTGACTTGATTACCATCTAAAACAAAATAGCCGTCATCGTTATTCAACAATTGGTAAGTTTGAACGTCACCATCAGGATCGTTTGAGGTAAAATTGGCAACAACTGTATCAGTACTCACTGCATCTTCAGTGACGCTTTGAGCAACCACGTCTATCGTTGGAGCTTGATCTACAGGCGTGGCGGGCTCGTCGTCTACTCTAACAATCTCGACGGAAGCACTATCAGAAGCCGTTAGGCCATTAGCTTCAACTTGTATGGTTAAATTCAAAGTCGTTAAATTGAGTTGGTCATTGTTAACTGCGGCAATACCCGCATCACTCAACTTAATTTCGTTTCCATCAATAACAAAAAAACCGTCGGTATCATTTAGTAAGCTGTGATTTAAAACATCACCGTCGGCATCATTTGATGTAAAGCTAGCAATAACGGTATCGGCATCCACTAAATCTTCAGTAATACTTCCAGCAGTAAGCGTAATCGTTGGTGCTTGATCGGGGCTAGGCGCTGGAGGAGAGGGTTCAGGTTGGGAGTTATCGATTGCTGCTAGCGGTTCTGGAGCGTTTGTATCAGAGTCCGTTTGGGCTGCATTAGTTGGAACTTGGGGAGCTTGGGTATCAAAACCAGTTTGAGCAATGGTTTCTCCACCAACTCTATCGATCGTAATAAACCCACCGTTGCCAGCTGCTTCACCATCCGCAGCAGTAGGAGCGCCACCAGCCGCAGTCGCTTCAAACAACTCCGTTGGGTCAGCACCTTCTAAAATGGCTTGTTGCAAAGCGTCTACATCAAGATCATTAGCCGCGCTTAAAGGGCCTTCTGCAATATCAACATTGGGAAGTTGAGTAGCACTATTGTCACCAAGCAGGTACTGGTCTTCACCATAGTAAAAGCCAAGTTGCGCACCTTGGGAAGTAATAATCATTTCGCCAGGCACAACACTATCACCTGGTTGCAGGGATCTAATATTGCCTTGGGCATCTACTGCAAACGCTTGTCCTTGTATTGATACAATCGTTGCATTTGATGTTGCAATGCTCTGTTCCATCTGATTATTCCTTTCAAACTTTATTTAACATGCCCGCTATCCGCAGCCAGCGACTCAGCCTATATCGAAGGGCTTAGAGTATAAATTTTAGTCAATAGACCTTAGTTTAACGAATGAATTTTTCTAATCTAAACCTAAGATCAAACTTAAGAGCCTGAATAGCTTAGGAAAATACTTAATACTAAAACTATAAATATAGAAAATTCATTGGCTTATAAAGCTAAAGTAAAACAATCATGAACTAAAAGCGAGAAAATTGAAGAGGTAGGATAAGTGAACAAATAGCTGGCGGAGTGCCACTTTAAACGTAAATTAAAATGTACAATTCATCAATTATGGCTGAAGTAAATCCATCTAATGCCATTTACTTGTGATTCAAAAACGAATAAGGCTCGCCAAAGCGAGCCTTAAGTAACATAGCCTTAAATGACTAAATTACAGTACGTCTACTGCATTTAAGTCAGAGAACGCTTTTTCTAAACGAGCAACCATTGAAGATTGACCAGCACGTAACCATACGCGAGGATCGTAGTGCTTCTTGTTAGGTTGATCAGCACCTTTAGGGTTACCGATTTGGCCTTGTAGGTAATCAAAGTTTTCAGCTGAGTAAGTACGGATACCATCCCAAGTTGCCCACTGAGTATCAGTGTCGATGTTCATTTTGATAACACCGTAGCCGATAGACTCTTGGATTTCTGCTTCAGAAGAACCAGAACCACCGTGGAATACAAAGTTAAGTGCGTTTGGTGCAATACCAAATTTCTCAGCACAGTAAGCTTGTGAATCACGTAGGATAGTAGGAGTAAGTACTACGTTACCCGCTTGGTAAACACCGTGTACGTTACCGAAAGAAGCAGCAATAGTGAAACGTGGGCTAACAGCCATTAGTTTCTCGTATGCATATGCTACGTCTTCAGGAGAAGTGTAAAGCTCAGATGCGTCCATGTCAGAGTTATCTACGCCGTCTTCTTCGCCACCAGTACAGCCAAGTTCGATTTCGATAGTCATGTTCATTTTAGCCATGCGCTCTAGGTACTTAGCACATGTATCAATGTTTTCTTCTAGAGACTCTTCACTTAGGTCAAGCATGTGAGAAGAGAAAAGAGGCTTACCAGTTTGAGCGAAGAACTCTTCACCAGCATCTAGAAGACCGTCGATCCAAGGAAGCAATTTCTTAGCCGCGTGGTCAGTGTGCAGGATAACTGGAACACCGTAGGTTTCAGCAACAGCGTGTACATATTTTGCACCAGCAACAGCACCAAGGATTTGAGCACCTTGACCTTCAAGTTTAACACCTTTACCTGCGAAGAAACCTGCACCGCCGTTAGAGAACTGAACAACAACTGGAGACTTAACTTTAGCCGCAGCTTCTAGTACGCCGTTGATTGAGTCAGTGTTAACTACGTTTACCGCTGGTAGTGCGAATTTGTTTTCTTTAGCAATTTCGAAAACTTTCTGTACGTCATCACCAGAGATTACACCTGGTTTAACTGCGTCAAAGATCTTAGACATAGCAATGGTTCCATTTAGTCTTGTTGATTAAAAATTCTTGTTTCTGTAACAGAGTATTCTAATACAGAAAATCGGGAGCTGCGCTCCCGATTACGTTCTTAGCCTTTTGCACGCTCTTCAAGCATGGCTACAGCTGGTAATACTTTGCCTTCTACAAACTCTAGGAAAGCGCCGCCGCCCGTAGAGATGTAAGATACATCGGCTTTAATACCAAACTTGTCGATGGCCGCTAGTGTATCACCACCACCCGCTACAGAGAAGCCTGCAGACTCGGCGATTGCTTTAGAAATACCCGCGGTACCTGCTTCAAAATTCTTGAATTCAAATACGCCAACAGGGCCATTCCAAAGGATAGTTTTAGCATTGCCAATAATTTCAGCAAGAGCTGCTGTAGAATCTGGGCCTAAGTCGAAGATCATGTCGTCGTCTTGTACTTCAGAAACATTTTTGATTTCAGCTTCTGCATTTTCATCAAAGGCTTTAGCACAGGCAACATCAGTGGCTACAGGAATAGCACACTCTTTCATTAGTTTTTTAGCGGTATCTACTAGGTCAGCTTCGTATAAAGATTTACCTACATTGTGGCCATCTGCAGCGATGAAAGTATTAGCAATACCGCCACCCACTACAAGTTGGTCAGCAATTTTAGATAAAGACTCAAGCACTGTTAATTTAGTTGATACTTTAGAACCACCAACAATAGCCACTAACGGACGAGCCGGGTTGTCCATTGCTTTACCAAGCGCTTCTAGTTCAGCAGCAAGTAAAGGACCGGCACACGCTACAGGCGCGTTAGTACCTACACCATGGGTAGAAGCTTGGGCGCGGTGAGCTGTACCAAATGCGTCCATAACGAAGATGTCACACAATGCAGCATACTTCTTAGATAGCTCTTCTTCGTTTTTCTTCTCGCCTTTGTTGAAACGTACATTTTCTAGTACAACCAACTCGCCAGTGTTTAGCTCAAGGCCATTTAGGTAATCTTTCGCTAATTTAACGTCACAATCTAGTGCGTCGTTTAAGTAGTTAACTACAGGAGCTAGTGAGAATTCTTCAGCGTATTCGCCTTCAGTTGGACGACCTAGGTGAGAAGTAACCATTACTTTAGCGCCAGCTTCTATACAACGCTTAATAGTAGGAAGAGATGCTAGGATACGTGCATCAGAAGTTACTTTACCGTCTTTTACTGGAACGTTTAGATCAGCACGAATGAATACGCGTTTGCCTGCAAGATCTAAATCGGTCATTTTGATAATTGACATTATCTGTCCTCTATAGTTTTTGAAAATTAAACTTACAGTTTAGCCAGCATAGCTAAACCTACAATTCGGTATTACTCATTAATTCTGCGGTGTCTAACATACGATTAGCAAAGCCCCATTCGTTGTCACACCAGGCCAACACTTTTACTAAGTGCTCGCCGCTAACCCGTGTTTGAGAACCATCAATAATGCTTGAATGACTATCGTGATTAAAGTCGATAGACACCAAAGGTTCTTCGGTGTAGCTCAATATGCCGCTTAATTTACCGCAAAGTGCGGCTTGTATGGCTTGATTTATATCAGAAACTGTAACTTTTTTACACAATGTTACACTTAAGTCCATCGCCGTAACGTTTTGCGTAGGCACCCTCACCGCAATGGCTTCAAACTTACCGGCGAATTTAGGCAAGATTCGCTCTACACCCTTAGCCAGCTTAGTATCAACAGGAATGATTGACTGCCCAGCCGCACGGGTTCTGCGTAAGTCAGTATGGTAGGCATCAATGACCTGTTGGTCGTTCATTGCTGAGTGAATTGTAGTAATAGTACCACATTCAACCCCAAAGGCTTCATCTAAGACCTGAATCACCGGTACGATACAATTGGTCGTACAAGAGCCATTTGAAACCACTTTGTCGCTAGCACTCAGCAAATCTTCATTTACACCATAGACTACCGTTTGATCTACGCAAGGATCGGCAGGGTGAGAAAACAAAACTTTCTTTGCCCCGGCGTCAATATGCATTTGCGCATCGGCCACCGAGCTAAAACGCCCAGTACATTCCATGACAATATCTACCGCTAAATCTCTCCACGGTAACTGATTGGGCTCGCTTTGATGCAGCAGTTGAATGGCTTGACCTTCTACTGTGAGCGTTTCGCCTTGCAGCAATACATCTTCAGCAAACGTGCCATGGGTAGAATCGTATTTAAGCAGATGAGCCATTGCTTCTGGGCTGGCCAGCTCATTAATTGCAACGATTTTGATTTTGTGTTGACGGTGAGATTCAAATAAAGCGCGAAGCACGCTGCGACCAATTCGGCCGAAACCATTTATCGCTACTTTGATAGGCTGACGAGGCATAATAATCGCCTTTTTCTATAACGCTGAAACAAAGAACCCTCTTAGCAGAGGGTTCTATTTATTACTGAACGAGCACTTGTGAGTGCTTACAGAAGTTCGTTCGCCATGTTCACTAAGTTTTCTTTAGTGAAACCAAATAGCTTGAACAATTCACCCGCTGGCGCTGACTCACCGAAGGTCGTCATACCCAGTACTTTGCCATCAAAGCCAACGTACTTGTACCAGAAATCTGCAATTCCCGCTTCAACAGCAATACGTTTGCGTACAGCAATAGGTAGCACTGATTCACGGTATTCTGGCGATTGTGCATCAAACACATCAGTGGCTGGCATTGACACTACGCGCACTGCTTTACCTGCAGCCGTTAGTTCATCCGCTGCTGCTACCGCTAGCTCAACTTCTGAACCAGTAGCAATCAAGATAAGCTCTGGCGTACCAGCGCAATCTTTCAGTACGTAACCACCACGCGCAACATCAGCTAGTTGCTGTGCATCACGCGGTTGCGGCGCTAAACCTTGACGAGAGAAGATAAGCGAAGTGGGGCTATCGGTACTTTCTACCGCATGACGCCAAGCAACCGCTGACTCTACTGAATCACATGGACGCCAGGTGCTCATGTTAGGTGTTAAACGTAAGCTAGCAGTTTGCTCTACCGCTTGGTGAGTTGGGCCATCTTCGCCCAAACCAATTGAATCGTGGGTATAAACAAAAATTGCCGGTTGCTTCATCAAAGCAGCCATACGTAAAGCGTTACGTGCATATTCCATAAACATTAGGAACGTAGCACCGTAAGGCTTTAAACCACCATGCAAAGTCATACCATTCATAATGGCCGACATACCAAACTCACGCACACCGTAGTGCATGTAGTTGCCTGATGCATCTTCGGCGGTTACCGCTTCAGAACCAGACCACATAGTAAGGTTAGAAGGTGCTAAATCAGCACTACCACCTAGTAGCTCTGGCAATTTAGGGCCAAAGGCCTCTAAGGTTTTTTGTGAAGACTGACGAGTAGCAATTTTAGCTTGGCTTGCTTGAAGCTCGCTAATGTAGTTGTCGGCAAACTCTTTCCAATCACTTGGCATTTGGCCAGTCACACGACGCTTGAACTCAGCTGCTAATGCAGGGTGAGCCGCTTCATAGCCGGCAAACAATTGGTTCCACTCTGACTGTGATTTCTCACCCGCAGTTTTAGCGTCCCACGCTTGGTAAACATCTTGTGGGATTTCAAACGCAGCATGTGGCCAGTTTAAGAACTCACGAGCAGCTGCAATTTCTTCAGCACCTAGTGGAGCACCGTGACAATCATGGCTACCCGATTTGTTTGGCGAACCAAAACCAATCACTGTTTTACAACAAATCATGGTTGGGCGAGTCGTTTCAGCTTGAGCGGCTTTAATCGCTGCGCTAATGGCTTCACTATCGTGGCCATCTACGCCACCAATTACATGCCAGCCGTAAGATTCAAAACGCTTAACGGTATCGTCGGTAAACCAACCTTCTACGTCACCGTCAATAGAGATGCCATTGTCATCCCAGAATGCGATAAGCTTACCTAGGCCTTGAGTACCCGCTAAAGAACAAGCTTCATGCGAGATACCTTCCATCAAACAGCCATCACCTAAGAAGGTGTAAGTGTAGTGATCAACAACCGGGAAACCATCTTGGTTAAATTGCGCCGCTAAGATTTTCTCAGCCAGTGCCATACCTACGGCATTAGTAATGCCTTGGCCTAGCGGGCCAGTAGTGGTTTCTACGCCAGGTGCGTAACCGTACTCTGGGTGACCAGGTGTTTTAGAATGAAGCTGACGGAAGTTTTTAAGCTCTTCAATCGGAAGTTGATACCCAGATAGGTGCAACAGAGAATACAGCAACATAGAGCCATGGCCGTTAGATAAAACAAAGCGGTCACGGTCTGCCCAAGTTGGGTCAGTTGGATTGTGTTTCAAAAAGTCGCGCCATAGAACTTCAGCAATATCAGCCATTCCCATTGGAGCACCAGGGTGACCAGAGTTAGCTTGCTGAACTGCATCCATACTTAAAGCACGGATAGCGTTGGCGTATTGACGACGAGAAGACATGAATTTCTCCTGCAAATATTAGGGCTATAGGGTGTCGAGAGGCGCGTATTGTCACAAAGTCAACGGTGTTACTCAATAAATATCTAAAAAGAATAACCAGATTTATTAAAAAACTCTGCTAATTGCTTAAGCAAACTCATATTTACAGCTGACAAGGACGTGATAAAGTCTTGATATAAGAAATATTGAGGGACGGTAAACCAACTAGATGGCAAATAATTTTGCATTTCGCAGCCGCAGTTTTTTTGTTTACCTGTTCATTGGTTTGTTCTCTAGTGGTATTGCCTTGCTATTTAGCGACCTTGCCCACCTTAATCCTAATTTTTTGCTTAATCAGCCCCTTCCCCCATACTCGCTTCCTTTACTCGCAGCCTTAAGCATCTTGTTGCTTGAACGGCTGTTTGCTAACTACAAACAAGTGGGTTTAATTTTTGTGGTTAAAGCCTACCATTTTGATGAAGGGCAACTTCATTGGGGCAATTTAGCTTATCAATTCGCTGTGGGACTAATACTTACTTGGGGCGGTTTCGCTGTTGGCGTAGTTGGGCCTGCTTGTTACCTTACCGCGGTAGTGGCCAGTAATCTCTCTCACGCAGCTCGCCTTACTCAAGGACAAATTCGCTTAAGTGTCGCGTGCGGCACAGCCGCCGCAGTAGCCGCCTTATTTAATGCTCCACTGGCAGGAACCGTTATCGCTTACGAGTTAGTGATGCGCCGCTTTAACTGGCGGTCAATTGCTACCATTGCAATATGCGCCTATACCGCTAGCGTTGTTTCCGATTTACATGGTGGCAGTATGTTAAGCATCGACCTCCCCGACCAATCTTTTACTTGGGCGGGGCTGCCTCAATTTGCGTTGCTTGGCATGTTGTGTGGTTTATTTGCCACTTTATTGGTGCGAGCGATTCGTTCTATTCCAACACTTAAGCGCAGTTATGCAGTGGCTATCGCTGCAGGTATCACTGCCTTAGCGGGAGTAATTAATCCACACTGGTTAGGTTTAGAGCCCATTACTCCAAATGGCTTATTGAGCTGGGAATTAGCCTTAACTGAGCAACACCTGTGGTTGCTTGCCAGAATAGTACTCACCACAGTAGCCTTAGCCTTTGCCTTGCCAGGTGGTAGCTTAGGGCCCATGTTAGTGATTGGTGGCATTTTAGGTAGCATTATCGGTAATGTAATTCCTAATGCCCCCAACTCGATGCTTGTTATCGTTGGCATGGGCGCAATGTTTGGTGCTGTTTTTCGCACTCCTTGGGCCGCATTCTTACTCATTACCGAACAAACCTTGCAAGTAGAGATTGTACTGCCGGCCGTTGTGGCCTGTTTGTGTGCCAGCGCTGTTGCCAAGTATCTATTCCGTTCGCCTAGTTTGATCGAGCAACAATTACTTAATGCCCAGATCCGCTTAATCAATAGCCCAGTACTGGTAAAAGAAGAAAACAAAACCTTAAACAACGAACAAATACAACAACACTAAATCGAATTGACGACTGTTTATGTGCCGATGCGATCGTCAATATATCTTCATCTTAGCAGCCTACTCGCTAATTTAATCAAGCAATAAGAGCTCAACGCTCAAATCTGCGTAAGCATCAGCCCAGTGCGACGTCGGAAATAAAACCAACCTCCGACAATTCAATAGAGTTGTAATTAATACATAGCTATGAAGAAAGCTGTATAAACGGATAATCCCTTGTTAAGCAAGATAACGCTTTGCCTCTAAAGTATTGATTTAACCTATACAATCGTCTCAACCAGCAACTATTCACTTAAATATTTGGTTTATTTAAAAATGAGAGCGCTATCACAGTAAATTACTGTGGGCTTACGGCTTAGAGTGATCTACTATGCCAGAGATATTAATAGTGGCTTTGTATTTATAGAG
Source organism: Agarivorans sp. 1_MG-2023 (assembly GCF_030548385.1). NCBI lineage: Bacteria > Pseudomonadati > Pseudomonadota > Gammaproteobacteria > Alteromonadales > Alteromonadaceae > Agarivorans > Agarivorans sp. 1_MG-2023. The sequence goes on from NZ_JAUOSJ010000008.1 coordinate 57,376, forward strand.
GGAAATTTTTTATGCGCCGCCTAGTTGTACTGTTAATAATGGCTATGTTACCTAGCCAAGTTTTAGCTTCAGTCAATACCGAAACCACCACTTTCCGCCCTAATAGTCGGGTTATAGAAAGTTTCACCGATAAGTATGGTGTCAGCACTAAACAAATACCTAGCCTCAAAAAATTTGATGCTGGCCAATACTTCTACTCGCAACGTCTTGAGTACTATGAATTCATTTGGTCATGTAAAGAATACGGTGATAATGGCCAATGCCTAGATTTAGTGCGTAGCCCTCGCCCCCCCTTACGTTTAGTGTCTTTTGTGCATGACCGTAATGACGAAAGTAAGATCCAAGCTGATTTGGTGATGATTTATAACCAGCAGAACGAAAAGAAAATTGAGCTCATCAATCTCAGTAAGGACAAATCTGCGCGTAGCAAATATCAGGTTTCTACCTTACCAATATTGTTAGTGGTACGTGGCGATAAAGAAATTGCGCGAAAAACTGGACTAGAAACCCGGCAGAATATGAGCAACTGGATTAAGCATGAACTCAGCAAGCCTTGATAAAGCTGCTTGATTCAAGCTGTAAACACATAGCCGCACCTGAGGCGGCTAGGTTATCTTTATGCACTAGCGACAATCACCACTTGTTTAGTTTCTTACTAAGCCATAAAGAAGCATTGTAATTCCCCCTTTCAGATATATCACCAGCCCGAATTGAACATATTTAAGCCCACCAGTTAACCCCTTATTCTTAAGATAGAATAGTGGGTGAACGTTAAATAAACGCCTGCCAGGCATCCTGTCAGCGCTATCCAGCACTAAGCAAAACAAATCAATACAACAAAACTAATCCACTAAGGTGAATTTTTTTCATTAATAAGCGCTAGCAAATCTGTAAACCCTCACTTAGAATAGACGTCCAGATGGTAAAACATCCATACGTATATAATCATTTACGAGATATAAACATGGCTACTCATTTATTTACTTCAGAATCAGTGTCTGAAGGGCATCCAGATAAAATTGCAGATCAAATCTCTGACGCAGTATTAGACGCAATCTTAGAGCAAGACCCTAAGGCACGTGTAGCCTGTGAAACTTACGTAAAAACCGGCATGGTAATGGTTGGCGGCGAAATTAACACCTCAGCTTGGGTTGATATTGAAGAGATTACTCGCTCAACCGTGCGCGACATTGGTTACACTCACTCAGACATGGGCTTTGATGCTGATTCTTGTGCGGTACTCAACGTTGTAGGCAAGCAAAGCCCAGACATTAACCAAGGTGTTGACCGCTCTCGCCCAGAAGAACAAGGCGCTGGCGACCAAGGTTTAATGTTTGGTTACGCCACCAACGAAACCGACGTATTAATGCCAGCTCCTATTACCTACTCGCATCTATTGGTTAAGCGCCAAGCAGAAGTACGTAAAAATGGCACTTTAGATTGGTTACGCCCAGATGCAAAATCGCAAGTCACCTTTGCTTACGAAAACGGCATCATCACTGGCGTTGACGCGGTCGTGTTATCTACTCAGCATTGTGACAGCATTTCTACTGCCGATTTACGTGAAGCAGTAATGGAAGAAATCATTAAGCCAGTATTGCCAGCGCAATGGTTAAATGAAAATACCCAATACCATATAAACCCAACTGGTCGTTTTGTAATTGGTGGCCCAATGGGTGACTGTGGTTTAACCGGTCGTAAAATTATTGTAGATACCTACGGCGGCATGGCGCGTCATGGCGGCGGTGCATTCTCTGGTAAAGATCCTTCAAAAGTAGACCGTAGTGCCGCTTATGCTGGTCGTTATGTAGCTAAGAACATTGTGGCTGCAGGTTTAGCAGACCGCTGTGAAATTCAAGTGTCTTACGCCATTGGTGTTGCAGAGCCTACCTCAATTAGCATTGAAACCTTTGGTACAGGCAAAATTGCCGACGACAAATTGGTTGCATTAGTACGCAAACACTTCGATCTACGCCCTTACGGTATTCTAAGCATGTTAGATTTGGAGCGTCCGATCTACAAAGCAACTGCGGCTTACGGCCACTTTGGTCGTGAAGAATTCCCTTGGGAAGCGACCGATAAAGCAGAGTTACTAAAGAGCGAAGCTGGCCTTTAAACCAGAGGTAAACTCGCCAAGCTAAGCCGAAAGCGTATAATCCTTGATTATCCTTTCGGCTTTTTTGATCGTTAAACATTACTGACCATTTAACACTATGGAGAACTCAAGTTAGCGTGCAACGCCTAAACCAAACCGTAGAAGATTGCTTTATCCAAGCTGAGACTTTTTTTGAGCGAACATTTACCCGCCCAGAAATACTGTTATCGGCGCGTAATAGCAAAGTGGCAGGCAGTGCTAACTTAAGCCGCTGGCGTTTGCGCTTTAATGCCCACTTTTATCAGCAACAACCTGAACACTTTCTAGCACAAACAGTTCCTCATGAAGTCGCTCATATCATCTGCCATGCGGTGTATGGCCGAGTAAAACCACACGGTAAAGAGTGGCAAGCCATTATGTTAAACGTATTTAACTGCCCGCCGCACACCACGCATAACTACTCGCTTGAAAGCATAAAAATCAACAGCGTTGAATACCGCTGTGCGTGCCAAAGTCACCTGCTCAGCATCCGTCGCCACAACAAGGTACTTAAAGGCGCGAGCTATCAATGCCGCACCTGCAGACAGGTTCTTCAAATAAGTCAGTGAAGAGAGGTGCCTTATCCTTCCCAGATTCATAGAGTTGCTGGGAATAAACCAGCAATAGGTTTATTCTTTAGCAGTAAAACCAACCATTTTTCTTGCTAGATTACGGAGCCACCTTCTTACCATGCGCATTCCTCGTATTTATCAGCCTCAATCGCTCGCGCTACATCAACTCACAGAGTTAGATGAAGAAGCCGCTAATCATGTGGGCCGAGTATTAAGAATGGAAGCAGGTCAACAACTTGAGCTATTTAATAGCGATGGTAACAACTACCCAGCCATCATTGAGAGCAGCAGCAAAAAGCATGTGTCTGTAAAAATTACTGAAGTGCATGTCAATGATTCTGAATCACCGCTAGATATTCATCTAGGCCAAGTTATTTCTCGTGGTGATCGCATGGAATTCACCATTCAAAAATCTGTAGAGCTAGGCGTAAACAAAATTACCCCTCTCACCAGCGAGCGCTGTGGCGTAAAACTGAATCAAGAACGGTTCGAGAAAAAACGCCAGCAATGGCAAAAAATTGCAATCGCTGCCTGCGAGCAATCAGGCAGAAGCATCGTGCCTGAAGTAGCACCACTGCAAAGTTTAGAGCAATGGGCTAGCGAGACCTCATCAGCAATGAAGTTGAATTTGCATCCAAAGGCCCCATATAGCATTAAGACCCTGCCTACTCCTGAAAATGGAGTACGCTTACTAATTGGGCCAGAAGGCGGCTTAAGTGCTCAAGAAATTGAAGTATGTAATCAATACCAATTTCAAGAGACCATTTTAGGCCCCCGTGTATTGCGCACAGAAACCGCCGCATTAACGGCAATCACCGCTTTGCAATGTCAATTTGGAGACTTAGCATAAATGAGTATTAAACTCGGTATCGTGATGGACCCCATCGCCAACATTAACATTAAAAAAGACTCAAGCTTTGCCATGTTGATGGAAGCGCAAAAGCGCGGCTACGAAATTTACTACATGGAAATGCAAGATCTTTACTTAGATGGCGGCCGTGCAGCGGCCAATATGCGCCCACTTGCGGTACAAGAGAATCCTCAATCTTGGTACGAACTTGGCAGCCAAGTAGACCAGAGCCTCAGTGAGCTCGACGTGATACTGATGCGTAAAGATCCGCCTTTTGATACTGAGTTTATTTACGCCACCTACATACTAGAGCGCGCAGAAGCTGAAGGCAGTTTAATTATTAACAAGCCACAAAGCCTACGTGACGCCAACGAAAAGCTGTTTACCGCATGGTTCTCTGAATTTACGCCAACCACCTTAGTTAGCAGTGATATGCCGCGCCTTAAAGCGTTCCATCAACAACATAAAGACGTCATTATGAAGCCGCTAGACGGCATGGGTGGCGCGTCTATATTCCGCCTAAAAGATGGCGATCCTAATGTAGGCGTAATCTTAGAAACCCTCACCAATCACGGTCAAGAATATTGCATGGCGCAAAAGTTCATTCCCGAGATTGTGGATGGTGATAAGCGTATTTTGATTGTAGACGGCGAACCAATGCCTTATTGCTTAGCGCGCATTCCCTCTAAAGGAGAAACTCGCGGTAACTTAGCAGCAGGAGGCCGTGGTGTTGCACAACCGCTGTCCGAAAGCGATTGGAACATTGCCAACTCAATTGGCCCATCTCTTAAAGAAAAGGGTTTAGTCTTTGTGGGCTTAGACGTGATTGGCGATAAAGTCACCGAAATTAACGTTACCAGTCCAACCTGTATTAAAGAGATTGAAGCCGCCTACGATATATCTATCACAGGTAAGTTAATGGATGCGATTGAAGCTAGACTTAAAGCATCAACCTAGACAGTAGTAAGGTTTAATTTGGAAGCAATGAATACCCTGCAAAATCAGTTTTTAATCGCCATGCCGAGCCTGAACGACCCGTTCTTTAAGCGCTCGGTAGTTTACCTCTGCGAGCACAACGATGAAGGCGCTATGGGCCTAGTCATCAATGTTCCTGTCGATTTATCGGTAGAGTCCTTGCTAGAGCAAATAGAATTGCAAGATCAAGTAGAGATGATCCGCCAAGATTTAGATAAACCGGTTTACCAAGGTGGACCAGTAGCTCAAGAACGCGGTTTTGTTTTGCACTCGCCAGTTAAAGGCTTTAGCAGTAGCTTAGAAATAAGCGATGAACTGATGGTGACCACCTCAAAAGATGTGCTCGATACCCTAGGCACAGATTCTCAACCCAGTGAATACATTGTTACCTTAGGTTACGCCAGCTGGGAAGCGGGTCAGTTAGAGCAAGAGATTGCCGAAAATTCTTGGCTAACCCTGCCCGCCAGTACCGATATCATTTTTAAGACACCAAGCCATAAGCGCTGGGAGGCCGCGGCTAATCACTTAGGTATTGATATCTGGCAACTATCTAGCCAAGTGGGGCACGCGTAATGAATGCAAAACCGCAGTGTTCTTGCAAGCTTCTCAGTACTGCTTGTCTAGAATCATGGCAGCCTTCTAACATTAAACCACTAGGTCGAAGATAATGGCGCGCGAAGGAGAACGTTCAGTACTGGCATTTGATTTTGGAACCAAAAGCATTGGTGTAGCCATTGGCCAAGAGCTCACTGGCAGCGCTAAACCATTAACCGCAATCAAAGCTCAAGATGGGATCCCTTCCTGGCCCCTATTAGAAAAGCTACTGGAACAATGGCAGCCCGATTTATTAGTGATTGGTTTACCGCTGAATATGGACGGTACCGAGCAAGATATTACCAGCCGCGCTAAAAAATTCGCCAACCGCTTACACGGCCGCTTTGGCTATCAAATTGCGATGCAAGACGAGCGACTAACCACAGTAGATGCCAAAGAAAAGTTATTTGAATTAGGTGGCTATAAAGCCCTTGAAAAAGGTGCGGTAGACAGCCTAGCAGCCGCCCTTATCTTTGAAAGCTGGTGCGCTGAGCAATATTAAGGTTTCCCCCGTATTTACTATCAATAGATACTAAATGGATTTGGTATCGGATCTAGGAATAGCAAATGAACGCAACACAGAGACAAGGAAGTCTTAAACAACTCGGGAAAAAAGCCGCAATGCTTTTTTGGTTAGTTAGTGCCTGCTTGGCTTATTTAACCGGTCATTTATTCGCGAGCAACTATAGCTATATCAATTATAGCCAAGTTCTGACTGCAGAGGTCACCCAAAAGTCCTCTTACACCAGTAATACCAGCAGCTCATCTCAGTCAAGAGCATTACACCTAAACATTATTTACCAGTTCGAAAATCCAAGTGTAGCGGGTAAGTTAGAGCGAGAGTTAGAGCTAGCACCTTTGGTATACGGACAAATGCGTCAAGGTGATGCAATAGCCATTTATTACAACCCCGCTATGTCACCAAAATCACGGATTGCTCACCCAGTGCAAGTTTGGTTTACGACTGTACTTAGCTTAGTGATATTTATGTTTTCTGTACTAGTTTCTTTCATCGTCACCAAACACAGCGTGCTTGACCAGCAAGGTAGCAAAAAGTTTGCATACTGGATGTTGCTGATACTCTGCTCGCCAATTGCAGTAAACCAACTATTAATGAAGCAGCACAATAAACAACTCGCTAGCGAATTAGCTTCAGAGCAATCTTGGCCGAGCTGGCCAGAATTTGAAGAGGCAGTACCTAAGCCGGCATGGTGGAGCGAGGTTCCTATAAAATACTTCGACCCAATGAGTTATACCAGCGAAGAATACCAAAGCTATGTGGAGCAAAACAAAGGGTCTGATAAACACTTACGCCGTTTTAAAGTTGCTTACGTTTTTATGCTACTGCATCAAGATGACCCCTTACAACAAGGGTGGGATTTAGCGAGAGGAACAACACGAGAATTCATGCCTTTATATGAGTTTTTCTTGGAACACTATATGACAAGCCAGTGGGATGGAGATTGTTATAGCAACGTTTGCAACGACGCCACTCAAATGGTTGAAATGGCAGGTGACTTAATCTCCATGAAGCTAGATGAAAACCAAGTGGAATCGTCGCAAGTAATTGCTGAAAATATCATGCAATACAAGTACGCGCGTGGTAACAACCGAGGGAAATACTATTTTCTATCGTCTTATCGACGCTTACTTGAACATACCCACGATCAAGCATATGCCCAAGAAATTCTGAGTGGTTTAGTTTCTGAATGTCTTGTCGAAGCGCAAGGCTTGAACAATCCAAGCTTATTAAGAAAATGGCAAAAATTTTGGACGACGAGTCAGCGAGAAGTCGGCATGTTCAGCAGCTAATTTTTAATCAAAAAAGCCAACTGATATCAGTTGGCTTTTTACCACGTATAAGTAAGAACTTACTTCTTAGAGCTCGACCAGATTTCTGGATCTATTTGCTGCTTCAGTTCTGGGTAATCGTCGCTGTTAAAAGTAGGCACTTTGCCTGCATCTAATTGGCGGTTATAGTCCTTAGCCAGTTTAACTACTACGCCAGAGAGCATTAAAATAGCCACTAAGTTAACAATTGCCATAAAGCCCATCGATACATCTGCTAGATTCCAAATAATATCAATCTTCACTACCGCACCAAACATCACCATTGAGAGCACTAATAAGCGGAAAATCCATAAACCCGCTTTATGGTTATGCTCGAGGAAAATCAAGTTTGTTTCAGCGTAAGAATAATTACCCACAATAGAAGTGAAGGCAAAGAAGATAATTGCCACGCCAACAAAATAGCTTCCCCACTCACCCACTTGGCCACTAAGTGCTTGTTGGGTTAACGCGATACCATCACCCGTTAATTGCTCATTGTAGCTAAGCAAAATAATGGCTGCTGTCGCGGTACAAATCACTAGAGTATCGATAAACACACCCAACATTTGCACGTAACCTTGCGATGCAGGATGAGGCGGGTAAGGCGTTGCCGTAGCCGCTGCATTTGGTGCACTACCCATACCTGCTTCGTTAGAAAACAAACCGCGCTTAATACCGTTCATCATGGCGGCGCCTAAGGCACCAGCACCTGCTTCTTGAAAGCCAAATGCCGAGCGGAAGATTAAACTAAACACCTCAGGCATTTGTTGAATATTCATCAGCACAACCACTAAGGCCACTAGCACGTAAGCTAAGGCCATAATCGGTACCACTAACTCGGCAAAACGAGCAATACTGCGAATGCCACCAAAGATGATTAATGCAGCTGCAGCCACTAAGATGCCGCCAACCACATATTTTTCAAAGCCAAATGCTTCGTGTAAGGCTGAAGCAATTGAGTTAGCTTGTACCGCGTTAAAGACTAAACCAAACGCTACAATCAAACAGATAGCGAAGATCACGCCCATCCAACGTTTACCTAGGCCCTGCTCCATGTAATAAGAAGGCCCACCCCGGAAGTTACCGTCGCTGTCTTTGATTTTGTAGAGCTGGGCCAAGCTGCTTTCTGCAAAGCTGGTAGCCATGCCTAGCAATGCCACTACCCACATCCAGAACACCGCTCCAGGCCCACCAAGACTAATGGCTAAGGCAACACCAGCTAAATTACCGGTACCGACACGAGCCGCCAGGCTGGTACACAAGGCTTGGAAAGAAGAAATACCGCTAGCATCGCCTTTACGACTCGATTTCATTACTGAAAACATGTGTCCAAAATGACGAAACTGAATAAATTTAGTTCGCACGGTGAATAGAACACCGGTACCCAGCAGCAAATAGATGAGCAAATTGCCCCAAAGTACGTCGTTTAACCAGTTCACAATCTCATTCATGGTTTACATTCACCTTACTTTTGTTGTTCGTTTAAAACCTAGCTTAGGTTTAAATGAGCGCGGAGTTTAGGCGTGAGCAACTAACCATGCTTTGATATATAACAAAAACAAGATAAAAACACGGCCGTATATAAATAAAAGTTATTTATGCTGGTAACTAAGTTACAGACTACATATAAAGCATAGGAAGTTTCACAAAATTTGATGAAAAAGATTGGCCACGGTAACTTTTTTGCAACATTAGTATTTTACTTTTTGTGCACGTGTGGTACTTATTAATTGCAACAACATACAAGGAGATAACCATGGATAGGCTAGACTTGGATACTGTTGAAACAAGTAAATCTTCTCGCAGTTCAAATAAGAAGCGTAAATGGCGTGAAATAGAAGCCATTAAAGATAAGATTCGTTTACAAAAGGAACTACAGTCAATCGACAATAGTTTTGACCTTCAAACTGAATACGAATACTAAATAAAAAAACCCGGCTAAGCCGGGTTTTTTGTTACTGGGTATTTGCTGACTATTCTTGTGGCTCAGATAGCTTAATGCGTTCTGATAGAGCTTTGTATTGCTCTTGCACACGATGACCAAACAATGGATCTTCATAATTGCCGTGCTGCCAACTTTGCTCTATCGCACGCCAATCGTCAGCGGTTAGGTGGCGTTTTAATGCAGGGAAAATCACCTCTTCTTCATAGTTAAGATGTTCCCACTGCGCCTTAATAAAGGCTTCTAACTTGTCACTGAACTGGTCAAGCGGAACCACTGCATCCAGCAAAATAATGTCAAGAATATCACTCAACTCATCAGTCATTTCCAACAGATGTTGGTGTTGCTTTTTCAGTTGGTCGGAAAGGTCATCCTCTACAACACGATACTTAACGTAGTATTCGTAAATTAAATCTTCTTTAGGATGGTGGTAACGATCTGCGTATTCTTGCATGTAGCTAATGATATGAGCGATCAACTTGTACTTAACCGCTTTTTCATTGCGAATGTGAGCCAACTTCTGCTCTAACACCTTCAGCAACTTAGCGATATTTTGATGATCTTGATGAAGACTTTGTAACATTGCTTCTCCTTGGCTAACCAGCACTCTTTAAATCAGTATAAAGGACTCACCGTTGTACTTTAATTGCGCTAGATCGTTTATTAGACAGATTTGCTTTTCGCTCAGTTCACACTTTTTAAGATAAACACCCCAAAATGGGATCACACACAGTTATGTAACCACTAAACCATAAAAAACAAATGCTTGAATAACAAATCGACCACTACTGCTTAGATATTATTCAAACACAGCTTCACCTCCTAGCACAAGCCAATAAACTTACTCTTAACCCTCATCAATAAAATTAATAATAAAATTCAAAAAAAACCCTTTTTTGATTAAGGTCAATTGTAGTATAGTTACAGCAAGTGGCGATAATGATTCGATAAGTGGCTCAAGGATCGCTATATTATGTAATAAAATTACAATTTTTAGCTAATGAGGTATGTTATGACCACAGGTATTCAAATTACTAAAGCAGACAACGACGCACTATTGGGTTCTTTCTGGCTATTAGATAACGAGCAAAGCCAAGCTCGTTGCCTATGTGTAAAAGATGAGCTGTACGCTGAAGATGAAGTGGTAGCTATCGATGCATTGGGTCAAATCGAGTATCGTGAAGTGCCAATGAAAGCACAACCTATTGAAGAAGGTGGCCAACACCTAAACGTGAACGTACTACGTCGCGAAACCCTAGAAGATGCTGTTAAGCACCCAGAAAAGTACCCACAACTAACCATTCGTGTTTCAGGTTATGCGGTACGTTTTAACTCGCTAACGACTGAGCAACAACAGGACGTAATTACACGTACCTTTACTGAATCTTTATAAGCTTCAGTTTCGCTCAATAAAAAAAAGCATGCCTAGGCATGCTTTTTTTAGTTTTAGTACAGGCTAAATAAGCTTAATCACGCTCTCTAATCAACCCTTCTTGAATGGTTGATGCCACCAGCTTACCTTCACGCGTAAAGAACTGCCCTCTCACTAGGCCACGCCCTTGAGAAGCCGCTGGGCTGTCGACAACATACAATAACCACTCGTCTAAGCGAAAATCTTGGTGATACCACATGCTGTGGTCAATAGTGGCAGTTTGTATAGAGGGCTCAATAAACGAGCGACCATGTGGCTGCAAAGCTGTAGGCAAAAAGTTAAAGTCTGAGGCGTAAGCCAGCAAATAACGGTGAATACGGCCATCGTCTGGCATTTGTCCATTTGCTTTAAACCATACGCAACGTTTAGCTTCTAGCTTTTCAGGCTGCAAAGGGTTAACAAAGCTTACCGGGCGCATTTCTAATGGCTTGTCGCAAATAAACTTATCTCGCACCGCATCAGGCAGTTGATCGCGCAATTGAAAAGCATACTCTTGTTCTGACTGCAGCTCTTCCGGTGCGGGCACTTGCGGCATTTCATCTTGGTGTTCAAAGCCAATGGTAGGCTCTTGAAATGAAGCAGTCATATAAAAGATAGGCTTACCAAACTGAATAGCTTTCACTCGGCGAGTAGACATGCTTCGCCCGTCGCGAATACTTTCAATGTCATAAACGATTCGGTGGTTGGGATCGCCGGGGCGTAGAAAGTAAGAGTGAAAAGAATGAACTTGGCGCTTCTCATCTACCGTTTCTTTAGCAGCCGATAACGCCTGCCCCATTACTTGGCCGCCAAACACAGCACCAAAACCTAAATCTTGGCTACAGCCACGAAACAGCCCTTCTTCAATACGCTCTAGGGTAAGCAGCTCAAGTAGATCTTTTAACACTTTACTCATAGTTATTTTGATTTTGTCCTAGCAATCCCTGCAATATGCGCGAGAACGAAACAAAGATCAACTCGGGGTCAAACTAGGCTGCCACTAAAGACCAAACTGATTAACTTTAATTGGCTTGATACTCGCCTCAGCCAACCGCTTGCCATAATAGTTTAGCCGCTTAATCCCCTCGACTTTTCTTACTATCAGCTCAAATAAAAACAGCGCCAAATAAGGCGCTGTTTAGTGCTTCCTGCTTAGCTTAGGCTGAACTTAAATGCTCATAAGCAGTTCACGTAGTTGAGCAAAATCTGCAGGCATTTCTTTAGATAAAAGCGCTAAATCTGCTCGGTCTGCTAACGGCTTAGGTAAACCGATTTCGCGCTCCAATATATCTTCAACGCTTTCTTTAAACTTAGCGGGGTGCGCGGTACATAAGAACAAACCTTGCTCGCCCTCGGCCAATTGCTCGGTTAGCTGTTGGTAAGCAATTGCGCCATGCGGTTCACATACATAGCCTGCGTCATCTAAAGCTTTAACAGCTTCAGCAGTTTGAGCATCGCTCATTACGCCTTTACCTAGGTCACTAAGTGGCCAACCTTTGGTTTTAAACAGCTCTTCTACACGTGGCCAGTTGTTTGGCTGGCTTACGTCCATTGCATTAGATAGCGTAGCTTGAGTAGGCTTTGGCTCCCAATTACCTGAGGCCAAATAGCGCGGTACCGTGTCGTTTGCGTTAGTTGCGGCAATAAAGCGTTTAATTGGCAAACCCATCGCTTTTGCAATCAGGCCAGCTGTTAGGTTACCAAAGTTACCTGACGGCACAGAAACCACTAATTGCTCACGCTGTGCTTTTGACAACTGAGCAGCCGCTTCGAAGTAGTAACATACCTGCGCCACTAAACGGCTAATATTGATTGAGTTCGCAGAGTTTAGACCAATCGCTTGTTTCAGTGCTTCATCGTCAAAAGACTGCTTCACCATGGCTTGGCAAGCATCAAAGTCAGCTTCAACTGCAACAGTGGTAATGTTACCGCCTAAGGTACAGAACAGCTTTTCTTGTAGCGGACTAATTTTACCTTTTGGATAAAGCACCACAACATTGATGTTTTCCATGCCATAAAATGCATGTGCCACCGCAGCGCCAGTATCGCCAGAAGTTGCGGTTAAAATAGTGGTTTTATTGCCATTAGAAAATTTAGCTAAACACTGCGCCATAAAACGGCCACCAAAGTCTTTAAACGCTAAAGTTGGGCCGTGGAATAATTCTAGAGCACTAATTTTATCGCTTACCTTGGCCAAGGGCGCAGGGAAGATAAAAGCCTTAGTGACCATTTCTAGCAATTCTTGCTCAGACAACTCGTTATCTAGCAATGCCGCTAACAACTTTGCACAGCGCGGATGAAAATCCAGATCAAGCAACGCGTCAATATCATCAAAGGCTGGAATATTATCAGGGAAAAACAAACCTTGCTGTTTGCCTAAACCTTGTTTAACCGCTTGAGTAAAGCTAACTTGTTCTTCGTTGTGTTTTAGATTGTATAAGTTCATAGCGACGTTCCTGTTACTCGTGTGCCCTGTTCATCGATTTTACAAACATGGCAAAATCCATCTTCGTTTTGAATAAAGTGTTGTTCTAACCAGCTTTTGGTGCGTTGTGCTTGCTCAAGCACTGGCGTAACAATAAATATTGTTGGTCCAGAGCCAGAAATACCGCTAGCTAAAGCGCCGCTTTGAGCGGCAAAACTGCGTACTTCATCAAAGCCCGGAATAAGTGCCGCGCGATAAGGTTCGGCGATAATATTGTCTTTTAGCAACGTCGCCGCTAGCTCAGGTTGTTTGCTGTAACTAGCATGTACAAATCCGGCTAAATTACGGCCAAACTCTAAGGTATCTTGGCGACGGTATTGCGCAGGTAAAATTGAACGAGCCTGCGCGGTAGAGATATTAATGCCTGGGTAGGCAACAATCCAATACCAATCTTCAAAATGGGGAATCGCTTGGCTAGTGGCGCCTTCTTGCTGCAACATCAGTTGCATGCCGCCCAAGTAACAAGGGGCTACGTTGTCGTAATGCACACTGCCGCTAATCTGCCCTTCTAGCTCGCCCATCATAATAAGCATTTGCTCTTTATCAAAGGGCGTATCAACAAAAGCATTTAAGCCTTCTAAAGCGGCTACCACCGAACAAGCACTAGAGCCTAAACCACTGCCTATTGGCAAGTTTTTCTCTAGGGTCATTTTTACACACGCTAAGGGCTTGCCAACCTGCTCGGCATACTGCTTAGCAAAATAGTGGTAGCAATCGTAAAGAATGTTTTGTTTAGGATCGGCCGGTAGCTTGTGGGCAAAATCACCCACGTTCTCAATGACGACATCATCACCTTCAGCGGCTTCCACCATTACTCTATCCCCCAACAAACGGCCGTCGATTGGAGATAAGGCAGCGCCTAGGGAATCAAAGCCAACACTGACATTGGCCGTTGAGGCTGGAGCATAAACAACAACACTCATATTATACCTCTTGGTTCCAGTTTAAGGTTCTTAGTACGTCTGCAAATACACCCGCAGCAGTTACTGCAGTACCAGCACCGTAGCCACGTAATACTAATGGAATCGGTTGGTAGTAGCGGCTGTAAAAGGCTAAGGCATTTTCGCCGTCTTTAACACGGTTTAATGGGTCGTCGGCTGCAACCGCACTTAACGATACTTTGCATACACCTTTATCAATGCTACCAAGGTAACGTAATACCTTACCTTCGGCTGCGGCATCTTCCATCAGCTTGGTAAAGTAAGCATCGGCTTCTGGTAGGCGCGCCATAAAGGCTTCCGTATCGCCACTTGAATCAAAGTTTGGCGGTAAGGCTTTATCTATTTGAATGTCTTCGATGCTTAAAGGCATGCCCGCTTCACGAGCCAGAATAAGCAGTTTACGAGCAACGTCCATACCCGATAAATCATCACGCGGATCAGGCTCGGTAAAGCCGTTTTCACGAGCAATAGTTGTTGCCTCGGAGAAGCTCATGCCTTCATCTAATTTACCAAAGATGAAAGATAACGAGCCAGAAAGGATCCCGTTAAAGCGTTCCAGCTTATCGCCAGCTTTAAGCAAGTTTTGTAGGTTTTCAATTACTGGTAAACCAGCACCTACGTTAGTGTCGTATAAAAACTTACGGCGCATTGCCAAGGCAGTTTTACGTAGTTGTTGGTAATACTCCATGCTTGAAGTATTGGCCTTTTTATTGGCAGTAACTACGTGAAAGCCATTAGCTAGAAACTCGGCGTATTTGCCGGCAATATCATCGTTGCTAGTACAATCTACTATCACCGGGTTAATAAGGTGGCTTTGGCCAACTAAGTCAGTAACGTTGGCTAAACTGAAACCACCATTCTCTTCGGTAGCCTCTAGCTGTTGTTGCCAGTTCTCTAAATCTAAGCCTTTAGCATCAAGCAGTAACTTACGACTGTTCGCCACACCACATACCCGAATACCAATTTGCTGCTCTTTTAAATGGCCTTGTTGAGCATGAATTTGCTCAACTAAAGCACCACCAACACCGCCTACGCCAATCAGGAATAAATCAATGTAATGCATGCTGTTAAAGAAGTTTTGGTGACAAGCGCGAATCGCCTCGGCGGCTTTCTCTTGAGATACCACTGCCGAAATAGAACGCTCTGAAGAGCCTTGCGCAATCGCAACAATGTTAATTGCCACTTCAGCAAGAGAGGTGAAAAAGCGTGCAGCAACCCCTTTGCTACGGCGCATGCTATCGCCCACCAGCGAAATAATCGCCAGCTTGTCGATAGTTTCAATCGGCTCTAATAGTTGATTCGCTAGCTCTAGCTCAAACTCTTCGTTTAAGGCCTCAAGCGCGCGAGTGGCGTCAATACTATGAATACAAAAGCTAACGCTATATTCGCAGCTAGACTGAGTAATTAGCGCCACTGATACTTTACTGCGCGAAATGCTTTCAAAAATACGCCCTGCCATGCCAACCATACCTTTCATGCCTGGGCCTGAAACAGTAAGCATCGTCAGCTCTGATAAACTGGATAAAGCTTTAACCGGTAGGTCATCTTGAGCAGGGCTTTGTGCCCCAATCAAGGTACCCTCACCCTGCGGGTTAAAAGTGTTCTTGATGAGGCAAGGGATATGGTACTGAGCGATAGGCGCAATAGTTTTAGGGTGCAATACTTTCGCACCAAAGTAACTAAGCTCCATCGCTTCTGGGTAGCTTAAGCTACGCAATAAACGTGCGTCTTCAACAATTCGTGGGTCGCAGTTATATACGCCGTCTACGTCGGTCCAAATTTCACAACATTCAGCATCCAAACAAGCTGCTAATACAGCTGCACTATAATCTGAACCATTGCGGCCAAGAACCACGGTTTCACCTTGGTCATTACCAGCGGTAAAGCCAGGCATTAAGTAAATAACACCTTCTTGAATCATAGCGCGATTTAAACGCTGCTTAGACGCTTGAATATCAACAACCGCTTCTAGATAGCCGCCAGAATTGGCAACCAATTTTTGCTGAGGAATAATGATCTCAGCACTATGACCACGCACTGATAGCAAGTGGTTCATTGTGTGAATGCTAAGTTTTTCACCAGTAGAGAGTACTTTAGCGCGAATGTTGTCTGGGCATTGCTGTAACAAGGCAACACCTTTAAGTAGTTGGCGGAGTTCGCCCAACTCTTGATGCACCATTAACTGCATTTGCTCAATCGCAAAACCAGCGTACTTAGCCTTTAACTGGGTAAGCAAGGCTTGGAAGGTTTCCTCAATACGGTTTAAATAGCTTTCGCCATCATTACCGTGACTCACTTTGTCGACGACAGCGACTAAGTCATTGGTCACGCCAGCAGGAGCCGACAGTACCACAGCCATTTGAGATTGATGCTGATTGCTTAACACAATATCGGCAGCGCGATTAAAGCGCTCAGCGTCAGCTAAAGATGATCCACCAAATTTTAAAACTCGCATTGTTCCTCCCAAAAAAAAACCCGCATCGTGAGTGATACGGGCTTTCTTCGATGTAGTTATTTGCTACAACCAGCCCGACCCGCATGTAGTAATGCGGGTAATCGTTCCGGTGGTTGTGTAAACAAAATGTACTGACATCTGAATAAAAAATCTAAATCCAATTTATGTTCATACCATAACCAGCTGGGCGCTATAGTCAAGTTTTATTTGTTTAGCATAATGGGGAAAACAAGCCTTTAAAGGCCAAGAACAGCCTTAAGCCCTGATTTTTGCTAATAATCTCAGCAGTCGCTAGCTCCAGCTTTATCTCCTCAAAGATAACTTGTAGTGAATGCTTCATAAGTTTTATACGAATAATTAAGCATTTATAATCCAATCTCTCGCTCAACTCCCACCTTTGATTATCCTTCATTCAACATAAGTAACCCCTAGAGTCGAAAACAAACTAAACGCCTTCGCCCGCTATCTGGCTGGCTAATTAAGGTAACCGAAGCCCAGCAATAAAAATTTGAACAGGTGTTTAAATCCTGCCATAGTGGATAAAAAAACAACAATAAGAAAATACCTATGAATGAATTGATGGAACACCAAGCTGCCCACGCCATGCTGCAGCGCTTCAATAGCTTCTACCAATGCTTTTTAGAAGTAACCCGAGGCGCTAAACAACGCTTTGAAGATGCCGATTGGATGTCGGTACAACTCGCTTCTCGTGAGCGTATTCGTCTTTATGACCACCACGTAACCGAAGCCCGAGAAGCCATTAAACAGCTCACCGGCCATCTACAGCGCAGCAACGAGTTTTGCGCAGCGGTTAAATCTCACTATTCAGACTTGCTTAAGCAGCATGATAACTTTGAAGTTGCTGAATCTTTCTTTAATTCGGTTTACCAACGCTTGTTCCATCATCGATATATAGAAGAAAGCCAACTCTTTATAAGACCGAGTCGCTGCAGTAAATTATTTGACTATCAGTTACTCACAAAGCGGTATCAAGATACTCAACTAAAACGCTTACTGCATAGCTTGTTTGAAGATTATGGCTTTAGTATCGATTATGAAGACTTAACTCGCGATATCTCTTTTATCACTGAGCGACTTAATCAAGTACCTCAGCTTGCGGGTCAACAATTACACAAAATCACCATGCTGCAGCCAGTGTTTTACCGTAACAAAGCCGCCTATTTAATCGGCCACTATAAAAGTGAAGGATTAAGTTTCCCAATGGTGTTTCCTCTGCTTAATCAACATGGCAAAGTGAGTGTTGATACGGTGCTTATCGATAGCGATGAAGTGAGCATTATCTTTGGCTTTGCCCGCTCCTACTTTATGGTGGATGCCCCCGCACCAAGGCGCATTGTGAATTTTCTAAAGCAATTGCTCCCTAATAAAACAGATTACGAGTTGTTTACCGCTATTGGTTGTCAAAAACACGGTAAAACCGAATTGTATCGTCACTACCTCAATCACTTACATAATTCGAGCGATCAATTCGAACTTGCGCTTGGCATTAAAGGTATGGTGATGAGCGTATTCACCCTGCCTTCTTATGATGTCGTCTTCAAAATCATTAAGGATGAATTTACTCCGCCCAAAGATGTTAGCCATGCCATCGTTAAAGAGAAGTACCGTTTGGTAAAACAACATGATCGGGTGGGCAGAATGGCCGACACGCAAGAGTTTTCTAATGTAGAGTTTCCGCTAGCACGTTTTAGCCAAACCTTGTTAGATGAGTTACACGCGGTAGCGCCATCAATGTTACATATAGAAGGCGAGTCCATCACCATTAAGCACCTTTATACCGAACGCAAAATGATCCCGCTCAATATGTATTTGGATAAAGCTGATGAAGCACAAACACGACAAGTTATTGATGAGTACGGCAACGCCATTAAACAACTCGCTGCCGCCAATATTTTCCCCGGCGATATGTTATTTAAGAATTTTGGAGTGACCCGTCATGGTCGTGTAGTATTTTACGATTATGATGAAATTTCTTACATGACCGAGTGTAACTTTAGAGAGTTTCCAAAATCTCAATATCCCGAAGATCAATGGGGTGCCCATCCAAGCTATTCCGTTGGGCCCAATGACATTTTCCCTGAAGAGTTTGCCACCTTTCTGTTAGGTAAACCCGTTGTTAAACAGGTCTTTAGAGAGTTACACGCTGAGCTGTTTCAAGCCAAGTATTGGCAGCAACTACAGCAGAACATTAAAAATGGTCTGTTTGAAGACGTTTATCCTTATCGAAGACGTCGCCGATTTGTAAACAGGTAGAGGATCCTGCTACAAAATTATGGGAAATGATCATTTAATCGGTTTTGTTTAAATTTTTGAGGATCTGCGGTGATCTTAAGCAAAGGATCAACCATACTACTTTTTAGAAACAAAAATAATAATAAGGAGCAGCGGTGGCTAAGTTACTATTTCAGCATTCACTTGTTGTTGCTCTTTTTGTCGTTTCTGGCGCGGTGTTTGCCGCAGATGTTGAAAGTGAAATGAGCCTAAGTTACGGCGATGGCGAACATATACAGCTGTCTTCCCGTAGCCAAGTAAAAAATTGGTACGTCACGGGTTACAACAATAGCCAGTTTGTAGCCACTGGTGACGATAACGACGCTCAATCTTGGTTCTTTAACGGCGGCTATCAGCACAAACTGCGCAGCGAATTGTCTTTATTTGTTGAAGCAGGGGTAAATAACCAATACGACGATATTGCCACCCGCAAAGGTTTCAACCTTTCCACAGGGGTAAATTATCAACCCCTAAAAAGCCTCTCAATTCAAAGTAAGCTGGTGCAGGTTCACCAACCTAAATACGACAATACCGAGCATAGTCTAGAGCTGTCGAGTACTTACCACTTACTTAAAAATATTGATGTTAAAGCTGTTTATCAAGTAGAAGCACAGCAAGATAAACAAACTCAGCAACAGTTACAGTTTGGTTTAGGCTACCGCTTCTAAGCAAAACCTTCAGGTAGCTCTAAGGCCTGTTCACTCACTAGCACACCATTCTCATCAGCATAAACGAACATACCGGGCTTTATCTCTTGGCCAGCCAACTCAATACTACAGTTAAGCTCACCTAAGCCTTTTCGTTCGGTTTTCATTGGGCATGCTGCTAAAGCTCTAACCCCCAAGTCCATGGTATTAATGGCGCTTACATCACGGATAGCTCCATTGATTACCACACCAGCCCAACCTTGCACATAGGCAGAGTCAGCAATTAAATCGCCCATTAAAGCACGCTCTACACTTCCACCTCCGTCTACCACCAGCACCTTACCCTCACCCGGAGTGGCTAATAACTCTTTAACTCGGCTATTATCTTGCCAACATTTTACAGTGACCACTTGCCCCCAAAATAACGGCTTAGCACCATAGAGAGTAAATATCGGATCTAATAGTTTTACCTGCTCAGGGTAAAGGTCACAAAGCTCGGGAAGAAGGTCTTGCATGGCGGTCATCCTTTATCATCAAGTTATACAATATACCAATGGTCGGCTTAGGCCTAAGTTGAAATAGCTTGCTTAATACACAGCCATTCGCGCAGATAACAGTGGTCGTTTATCCAACTAAAAATCTTTTGCCTGAAAAGCTTTGCAATATGTTGCACATCAATTAACGAGCGATCAACAACTGCACTAAAATCGTAATGATTTAGATCACGCCAGCCTGCCGTAAGCCAGCAGTGAGTAAACTGAAGCAACTGTAAACATGAAACTAAATAACAGTCTTACTTTCGACTGAATAATCGGATTCTCGTAACACTAAAAGGATTACTCACGGTAATTATCGCAAGCCATTGATATTTAAAGTTAGCAATGACCCAAAAGATAGTGTTTTCATATAAAGTAAACATGTAGTTTATTTTCAGTATTGTCTTTTAAAAATCGTTAAAATGGTCAATTCCGATTGATTTGAATCAAAAGCACAGCAGAAAACGTAAGCTTTTTTCAGTCTCAAGTTGTTATATCACTGTTAAGCCCATAGAATATGTTTATTGCTTGTAACGAACAATGCATATAGAAGGTCTCATACGCCGATTTAACACGCGTTTCAGGCAAACTATTTGTCTATTTTTTTGCCATTCAACGAGTTTTAACACAAACTCAACATGGATTGAATTAAGTAGCGATTGCTTTGCACCTTTTATTTGAGCTACTTGTTCGCAAGCCCACTTATTCTAAACAGCATTGGGGAAGACCATGACACCGAATATTTTAATCGTCGAGGACGAATTGGTCACTCGTAACACGCTAAAAAGCACTTTTGAAGCCGAAGGCTACAACGTGTTTGAAGCTATCGACGGCAATGAAATGAATAGCGTGCTTGAAGCGCACTCTGTTCACTTAATTATCATGGATATTAACCTTCCTGGTAAAAACGGCTTGTTATTAGCACGCGAATTACGTGATCGTGAACAAATTGCCTTGATGTTCTTAACAGGCAGAGACAACGAAGTAGACAAGATTTTAGGCTTAGAAATTGGTGCAGATGACTACATTACTAAACCATTCAATCCTCGCGAGCTAACTATTCGAGCTCGCAACTTGTTAAACCGCACTGTAAATGGTCAAGCAGCCAATGAAGATAAAGGCTCTGTTGAAGAATATCGCTTCAACGGCTGGACCTTAGATATTAACAGTCGCTCTTTAGTAAGCCCTCATCAAGAAACCTACAAACTACCACGCAGCGAGTTTCGCGCAATGTTGCACTTTGTAGAAAACCCTGGGCAGATTCAAACCCGAGCTGACTTGCTTAAGAAGATGACCGGCCGTGAGCTTAAGCCACATGACCGTACTGTAGACGTTACCATTCGTCGCATTAGAAAACACTTCGAATCAATCCCTGAAACGCCAGAGATCATCGCGACTATTCACGGCGAAGGTTATCGTTTTTGTGGTGAAATTGAGTAAGCAATAAATGCTCAACAAAACCTCGCAGTTTCGCGAGGTTTTTTTATACTTGCTAGATGCTCAATAAATGAGCAGGCTGGCAAGGTTTTACAAAATTGAACAAATTACCAGCCACATTTACAGCCAATAAATCGACAATATTTTGATCGACATTCTGATTTGTAGTTATTTTTCTACATATCCTTTTGTGATCAATCTTGTATAATGTGCGCAGATTTTTTTACTAGCATCCTTAACGGAGAGTCACTTCAATGAAGAAAACCAAAATAGTTTGTACCATTGGTCCAAAAACTGAATCGGTAGAAATGCTAACTAAGTTAGTTGAATCAGGCATGAACGTAATGCGTCTTAACTTCTCTCACGGGGACTTTGCAGAGCACGGCACTCGCATCAACAACCTACGTGAAGTTATTAAGAACACGGGCAAATCTGCTGCTGTTTTATTGGATACTAAAGGTCCAGAAATCCGCACGATTAAACTAGCTGGCGGCGATGACGTAAGCTTAGTTGCAGGTCAAGAGTTCACATTCACTACTGACCAAACAATTATCGGCGACTCAACTCGCGTAGCGGTAACTTACCCTGGTTTAGCGGCTGACTTGAAAGTAGGCAACATCATCTTAGTAGATGACGGCCTAATCGAAATGGAAGTTATTGCGGTTTCTGACGACGAAGTTAAGTGTACTGTTCTTAACAACGGTGACCTAGGCGAAAACAAAGGTGTTAACCTTCCTGGCGTAATCGTTCAACTACCTGCACTTTCAGCTAAAGATAAAGGCGACTTAATCTTTGGTTGTGAGCAAGGCGTAGATTTCATCGCTGCATCTTTCATTCGTAAGAAAGAAGACGTACTAGAAATTCGTCAACTTCTTAAAGAGAATGGTGGCGACGCTATCCAAATCATCTCTAAAATCGAAAACCAAGAAGGCGTAGATAACTTCGACGAAATTCTAGAAGTATCTGACGGCATCATGGTTGCTCGTGGTGACTTAGGTGTTGAAATCCCAGTTGAAGAAGTAATTTTCGCTCAGAAAATGATGATTGAGAAATGTAACCGTGCTCGTAAGCTGGTTATCACTGCAACACAAATGCTTGACTCAATGATCAAAAACCCACGTCCAACTCGCGCTGAAGCGGGCGACGTTGCTAACGCAATCTTAGACGGTACTGATGCAGTAATGCTTTCTGGTGAGTCTGCTAAAGGTAAATACCCTGTAGAAGCGGTATCTATCATGGCAACTATTTGTGAGCGTACTGACGCAGTAATGCCTTCTAACCTAGATCCAGCACGTGATAGCGGTAAACTACGCATCACTGAAGCGGTATGTAAAGGTGCTGTTGAAGCGTCTGAGAAGCTAAGTGCTCCTCTTATCGTTGTGGCTACTGAAGGCGGTAAATCAGCTAAGTCTGTTCGTAAGTACTTCCCTAAAGCGAACATTTTAGCGATTACTACTAACACTAAAACATCTGCTCAACTTTGTTTGACTAAAGGTGTTTACCCACATGTTGTTGATAGCATTGAAAGCACTGACGCATTCTACGCTCTAGGTAAAGACCTAGCGATGGAATCAGGTCTTGCTAACAAAGGCGACATCATTGTGATGGTATCTGGTGCGCTAGTACCTTCTGGTACTACTAACACTTCTTCTGTACACGTACTGTAATTTTACGTTTACTGAATCGAAGTTAAAAAAGGCGCCTTAGGCGCCTTTTTTTATGCGGGTGATTTATTCGGTTTTAACTCGGTTAAATGTGCCATGTCATTCAAGATTGAATCAATTTGCTCCAAGGCTAAAGCACTCATATTTATCGCCCGTGGATAAAGGGGTTGATGGCGATCATCCTGCCAATGATTTACCCAATAATTAGTCGACAATAAAAACTCTCGTGCATATTCTTCATTTACCGCTAAACACCCACGTAAACATACATCTAAGTAGGTTTGTAAAATGGGGCTGTTTGCTTGTGGGTGCCAATACTCCTTTGCCACATAGGTATAGATCTTAACAACTTCACCAGGCAAATCGTCGAGCAAATCAAGTTGTTGAATATCAAGCAGTACACGGTCATAGTCTTGTTCTCGCTTATCTAACTCTGGCAAGAATGTCTCGTCAAACGGAATCAGTACCCCGTTTACGCTAGCATTACTATCTGGAGTAATGACTACGGCAGAACGGTCTTCGGCACTTTTCAAACCGCTCCAATAACGCTGATACCCGTGTAAGCGCGCCGCATAGGCGTGTTCTCCGGGAAAGGTGCACTGGCGGCAATCAGTATCAATTAAACTGCCATAACCAAAAATGTAAATCATCGCTCACTCCGATTAAAAAATAATATCGCTGACTTTATCGCGAACAAACTAAAACAAACCTAGCTGCGGGCTATTGCTAGAGACATGATAATGAAACTGTTGAGGCTTAGATTGAGACGCTTGACCAGCAAGCCAAGCTAATCCGCTTTCTAACTCAAACAATAAAGGCATACGGTGATGATATTGCGTTAATTGACTGCTCGCATTTTGAGTTAGCACTACCAGCCGAGCTTGCTCATGTTGGTGTTGGCGAATATATAAAGCGCCTAATAGCAGCAAGTGGCTATGGTCTAGACGAAATTCGAAACGCTCCTGATTGCGCCATTCATGCCAGGCTTTAACGGGAAGTAAACAACGCTGACTTAACCAAGCTTGGCTAAACATAGCTTTATCTGCAGCGGTTTCTGCCCGAGCGTTAATGATTAACTGACTCGTTTGAGGATGCTGAATTCCCCAGAGATAGTGCTCACAAGTTAGTTTTCCTTGAGTAAAAGTTATCGCAGGCAAAGACTCGCTGGGTCGATATTGCTTAGTTTCACCAAAATCTAAAAATAACGAATCTACGCCAATTACTTGTCGTATTTCGTATTCACCACCAATCATCACACTGCCGCACACGTTTTGCGATCCCTACCCTTATGTTCTGTCTGCTATCGCTAGCTAATAGTAAATACAAACAGTAACATAATCTGCAGTAAAGGCTTTCAATCTAAGAGTATTTAAGAGGTAGCATGGATACAACAACTCGCAAAATGCACGAGCGAAAACGCATTGCCTTAGTGGCTCATGATCATAAAAAGAGCGCGCTAATAAAATGGGCTAAGATCCACCAAGAAGCATTAGTACAACATCAGTTATTTGGCACTGGCACTACCGGCACCTTATTATCACAACAGGGCTTTGAGGTAGAAGCACTATTAAGTGGACCAATGGGCGGTGACCAACAACTGGGAGCGATGATCGCGGAAGGGAAAATAGATTTAATGATCTTTTTCTGGGATCCATTAGATGCGGTTCCTCACGACCCAGATGTAAAAGCCTTGCTACGCTTGGCTGCGGTATGGAACATTCCTATGGCAACAAACCAAGCAACGGCTGACTTTATCTTAGCCAGCCGTCATTTCAATCAGGAGTTTTCGGTAGATGTTCCTGACTATGCAGGTTACCTGAAACAACGCACAAAATAAGCAGCACGTTATGCGGCTGTTTGGCTCTCTGCTTCACCCGCTCGGATCCTAAATAACTTCCCAGAGTGAGTACGGTTAGCTTTGTAGTCAGGCTGTAAAAAGCGAGGGCGAATTGATTTTAAATGCTCAATCTGTTCCTCGTTTAATTTACCCACTGGCAAGCCCAAGGCTTTGTAACTTAATAATGGTCGTGCTGCCAGGTTAATCATCATGTCAACGTTACTACGCTGTTCTTGCACATGCTGCTGATTAATCGGTTTAAGTACCCCATTCTCCAACAAGTTAACCACTGCCGGTTCGTTGAGAGGCAAACTTAAAACACTGCGTCGAGCAATAATAAACTCACGTAGAATCGCTCGTTCAGAATGATCTAAACACGCAACCATTGACGACAAACGCTGTAGCTCTTTGCGATGTTGAACTGCCCCACTTAAGCTAGTCACTAACAACAGCAAGCCACGGCTAATAAAATAAGCTAAACCCACTACACAACTAAAGGTAAGCACTAAGCTAAGTTGGCTATTTATGCTGGCTTCGGGTAGCCATTGGTTTGGTATCATTAACAGCAAACCACTAGCGATTAGTAGCCACGCCATTAAAATGTCTAATACCCCCCAACGGGCAATTAAACGACTTAAAAATTCCATTGTTTCACTCTCCTGACAAAAAGCTGACTCTTCGCAGGTAGTGATAGCAAGGGCTATGCCAGATAACAAACTGGCCGCATTAAGCGGCCAGTTTTTAACAATAAAGCGAGCAGTATTTACGCTTCTTGATGCTCGGGAACCAATGCCAGCGCGGCTTGCATTACCTCTATGCCCGCGCCAGATTTATGCGCATTCTCACTAAGGTGACGACGCCAAGCTCTGGCACCTACGCAACCTTGAAACAAGCCAAGTATATGACGGCTAATGTGCTGCAAACGCCCACCCTGAGCTAGATGCTGCTCAATATAAGGAAACATTAACTCAGCGACCTGATGTCGACTTAATTGTGGAGAGTGATCGTCAAAGATCCGTTGATCCACCTCAGCTAACAAATAAGGATTTTGGTAAACCTCACGCCCTAACATTACCCCGTCAAGGTGGTCTAAGTGTTGTTCAGCTTGCTCTAAGCTATTGATACCGCCATTTACACTAATGGTGAGTTGAGGATAATCTTTTTTCACTTGATAAGCGCGAGAGTAATCAAGCGGCGGAATGTCACGATTCTGTTTAGGGCTTAAGCCAGATAACCACGCTTTACGCGCATGAATAATAAAGGTTTCGCATCCCGCTTGAGCAACCGGTTCAATAAAGTCTTTTAGAAACTGATAGCTATCTTGCTCATCAATCCCAATACGAGTTTTCACCGTTACTGGTATTTTTACCTGGTGTTGCATTTCGCTAACACACTCGGCCACTAAGTTTGGTTCAGCCATTAAACAAGCGCCAAAACGGCCGTTTTGAACACGGTCTGACGGGCAACCAACGTTAATGTTTACCTCGTCATAACCTAAGTCTTCAGCACGTTTAGCACACTCGGTAAGCTCTGTGGGATTGGAACCACCAAGTTGTAAGGCTATTGGGTGTTCTGGATCCGAAAACCCTAAGTAATCGCCCTTTCCATGCAAAATGGCACCGGTTGTCACCATTTCAGTATACAGCAAGGTATTCTTCGTCATTAATCGGTGGAAGTAACGGCAGTGGCGGTCGGTCCAATCAAGCATTGGAGCGACAGAAAAGCGATGTGCTTGGTAAGGTAAATCTTTAGTCATGAGCTCAACATTTAAACAAAGGTAAAATAATCAACGAACTACAGCAGCTAAAGCGCACCTTTTGCGAATGCAGCTCAAATCAGCCAGTGATTATACTATGAGTTGAGGATCATTAACTAATTTGCCACTGAGCTTTGACGGTTATTTAACGGAGCTAGAATCCTTATTCGTAAATTGAAAGCGATCAGCAAATACCCAGTTTGATAACCAACGATGTTTACCACTCACTTCGCCTTCAAAGGCTGTTACACCATTAATCGTGTATATCCCTTGTTTAGGCTGTATTCGATAGGCTATTTGCCATAACGGGTCACTATAGGCTTCATCACCTTTAGCCACCTGCCCTTCTACTTCGCTAAAAGAACCTACGAACTCATGTACATTACTGCCTTTTTGATCAATAAATGAGCCCGTTAGATCCTCATTAATAATCAGTGAAACGGTCCAGTTATTTGCCTGGTAATCGCTGGCATTTTGATAAACAAAAACGCGGCCATCACTTTGTTTACCTAACTTCAATTCACCATTAAATATAGTCACCAAGCCTTGATCGGTAACTGTTTTATCATAAACAAATGACCCCATCTCCCAGCGGTCGCCGTCGCGGTAAGGTTTGGTATAACGAATGGTTCGCACGTAGTCTGGTCCTTCAAAGTTAAGCACAAACATTTCACTATTTTGCTCGACTTCAGCAACGGCAAATGGCGTTAACAACATAGCTAAGCAAGCTTGGCTAATCACCGTGACACACTTTTTCATTTCACATCCTTGCGATTAAGATTTTTAAGAGTGGACCCAACAGCTCACTTTAATATATATCAGTGAGATAACTACCATATGAATTACGGCGACTACAGTCTCCTATTTTAAATGGCCTTATAGTATTCAAAATTATTCCTAGCTATCAATAAAGAAGCGCCTTGCTTACTAATAGCAAGTCTGTCGCATTGATTCAGTGAAACACATCTTAAAAATATTACTTATAGTTGCAGCTCATCGGATCTCGTGCGATTCTTAAGTAATTCTCAATTATTTTTGTGCTTTTAGTCAAATAGCCCTCTCTTTGGTTCTATTATTGGCTTTGACCATATTCACTCAGCAGGAAGTAATCTGTCACTATGGACGTTAATTTTGTAAACCCATTTCTTAAGTCTCTGTTAAATGTGCTAGAAACAATGGCTCAAATGGAGTTAAAACCGGGCAAGCCTGGAGTAAAGAAAGACGAGATCGCGCGTGGCGATGTATCAGGTTTAATTGGTATGGTTGGCCCGCAAACCAAAGGCTCTTTATCCATCAGTTTTGATAAAGGATTGGCCATCGAGATTATGCGACGCATGTTAGGCGAAGCCCCTGATTCGATTAATGAGGAAGTCACCGATATGGTGGGTGAGATTACCAATATGGTAACCGGTGGAGCGAAACGTTTGTTAGCCGAAAGCGGCTATGATTTCGATATGGCTACTCCTGTGGTGGTATCTGGCCCTTCGCATACTATTACTCATAAAACTGAAGGCCCTAAGGTATTGATTCCTTTCTCTTCAATTCATGGTAATGCCACTATCGAAATTTGCTTCGAAAACGTCTAGTCACAAATATTAGATACAAAAAAGCCCGCGTTAGCGGGCTTTTTAATGTCTGGGCAGCGAAAGTCTTATAGGCCTTCAGCGTTAGCAGACAAGTACTTAGCAACACCTTCTGGGCTTGCGTCCATACCTTCTTTACCTTCTTCCCACTGAGCAGGACAAACTTCACCGTGCTTTTCGTGAAAGTTTAATGCGTCAACCATACGTAGCATTTCGTCAATGTTACGGCCTAGTGGAAGGTCGTTCACTACTTGGTGACGAACAACACCAGCGGTATCGATTAGGAAAGAACCACGGAACGCTACGCCAGCTTCTGGATGCTCTACATCGTAAGCTTGGCAGATTTCGTGTTTAACGTCGGCAATTAGAGGGTATTGAACTTGGCCGATACCACCATCTTCAATAGCAGTGTTACGCCATGCGTTATGTGAGAATTGTGAATCGATAGAAACACCGATTACTTCAACACCTTTAGCTTGGAAATCTTTAAAGCGGTGATCAAAAGCAATCAATTCTGAAGGACAAACAAAAGTAAAATCTAGCGGGTAAAAGAACACTACCGCAGCTTTACCTTTGATGTGCTCACTTAAAGTGAAGCTATCAACAATTTCACCGTTACCTAATACAGCAGCGGCAGTAAAGTCTGGAGCAGGACGACCAACTAATACACTCATTTCGAATTCCTTGTTAAATAGGTTATCAATATCGCTACGAATAATGCGCTAAATTTGTCGAATAGACGAATTGATCTAATCAATTAGTTTGATAGGCAAAAACTATCAAATAAACGATTAATAATTCAGCATCCAATTAATAGCCTAAATAATGGCACTTGTAAATACTACTGAGTGTAACTGAGACGAACTCTAGAGGTTAATTTTGTGACGAGCTCGTAAGCAATGGTGTCCACCGCTTCAGCAATTCGTTCTGCGGGTAGCTCAGGGCCCCACAACACAACCCGGTCACCCACTTGGTCTTGGCTATCAATTCCCAAATCTACACACAACATGTCCATTGATACGCGACCCACGATGGGTACTATTCGGCCATTTAACCAAACAGGCGTACCATTTGGCGCACTGCGCGGATAACCGTCACCGTAACCCATCGCTACCACGCCCAACTTGGTGTTTTGCTCGGCATGCCAAGTAGCACCGTAACCTACACTCTCTCCCTGCGGGTGCTCGCGTACCGCGATAAGATTTGATTGCAGGGTCATGGCTGGTATTAATCCAAAATCAGCACCACTGTTGTGATTTTGAGGAGAAATGCCGTACAAAGAAATTCCCGGACGATTCCAATCTGAATGCGCTTGTGGCCACAATAAAACGCCGGCTGAATTAGCCAGAGAACACTCAGCATTAAGCTCCGCTTTTAGCGTTTCAAAACACCTTATTTGCTGCGGTGTCAGCGGGTGATCAACGTCATCAGCACAGGCAAAGTGGCTGATAAGCTTAAGGTTAGCTTGAATATTGTTACAGCTTTTCAAACGTGGCAATAAGGCTTTAAACTGCTCTGGTAGTAAACCTAAGCGATGCATGCCGGTATCAAGCTTTATCCATGTATCTAGTGGCTTAGCCAGCTTAAGCGGCTCTATCAGTGCCAGCTGTTGCTCACTGTGAATAACCGTAGCAATATTGTGTTCAGCCAAGGATTGGGCTTCTTGGCTATCAAAAAAGCCCTCTAAAGCGAGGATAGGCGCCACTATCCCTTCTTGGCGCAGAGCGAGTGCTTCTTTGGTTCTTGCTACTGCAAAGCCATCGGCTATATCGGCCAAGCCTTGTGCTACTTCCAGCATGCCATGCCCATAGGCATTGGCTTTTATCACCACCAAAATTTTACTGTTCGGTGCGCGTTGTTTTAATACTGAGAAGTTATGTCTTAAAGCTGACAATGACACCAAGGCATTTGCAATATTCATTGGTAATTATTCGTCATCGTAAAATTCACCAGCCCAGTTATCAAAGCGCGAGAACTGGCCTTGGAAGGTAAGTGGTACGCGGCCAATTGGACCGTTACGTTGTTTACCAATAATGATTTCAGCTAAACCTTTATTTTCGGTGCCTTCGTTATAAACCTCATCGCGGTAAATAAACATAATCAAATCGGCATCCTGCTCAATAGAGCCCGATTCACGCAAATCCGAGTTCACCGGACGTTTATCAGCACGCTGCTCCAAACTACGGTTAAGCTGTGATAGCGCCACTACCGGTACATTTAGTTCTTTTGCTAAGGATTTAAGTGAGCGAGAAATTTCGGCAATTTCTAAGGTACGGTTTTCGCTTAAGCCCGGCACCTGCATCAACTGCAGGTAATCGATCATAATCATGCTCAAACCACCTTCTTCACGGGCAACACGGCGAGCACGAGAGCGAACTTCAGTAGGTGTTAGACCAGAAGAATCATCCACATACATTTTTGACTTTTCGGCCATTAAGCCCATGGTAGATGACAAACGCGCCCAATCATCATCGTCTAGGGCACCGGTTCTGATTTTAGTTTGATCAATGCGGCCCAGTGAGGCCAGCATACGCATCATAATTTGTTCTGCCGGCATCTCTAAACTAAAGATAAGCACCGGTTTATCGCGAGTCATTGCGGCGTATTCACACAGGTTCATCGCAAAGGTGGTTTTACCCATAGAAGGACGCGCCGCCACAATGATCAAATCAGAGCCCTGCAAACCCGCAGTTTTCTTATCTAAGTCAGCAAAGCCTGTAGAAACACCGGTTACGCCATCGTTTGGTGATTTGTATAGTTCTTCAATTTTATCAATGGTTTGTGCCAGCAAGCCTTTAACTTCTTTAGGGCCTTCATTAGCATTAGCGCGTGACTCGGCAATTTTAAATACTTTGCTCTCTGCAAAGTCGAGCAAGTCACTACTTTTACGTCCAGCCGGCTCGTAGCAGCTATCGGCAATTTCATTGGCTACCGAAATCAATTCACGCGTCACCGCTCGCTCTCGAACAATTTCTGCGTAGGCGCGAATGTTCGCTGCACTCGGTGTGTTTTTAGCAATCTCACCTAAATAAGCAAAACCGCCTATATCATCAAGTTGCTCTTGTCGCTCCAACTCCTCAGACACCGTCACCAAATCAATGGGTTGACCACCTTCGGCCAAACGGTGCATCGCAGAAAAAGTATATTGGTGGGCGCGCTGATAAAAATCTTGTTCTACAACTAGCTCAGACACGTTATCCCAAGCATTGTTATCTAACATTAAGCCGCCCAAAACGGCTTGCTCAGCTTCTAAGGAATGCGGTGGCACCTTTAACTGATCAATCTGAGAATCTCTGGGCTTTTTGTCTTTATCTTTAAATTTACGAGAGGGCGCGCTGGCTGCCATAATCTTCATTGCGGTTGTTTTTTCTGGCCACTATTATGCGGGAAGATTGAAGTGACACCAAGTAACATTTCCTGAATGGCAGAAACTAAAAAGCCAGCCCTAGGCTGGCTTAGTGCTAACGCTCACTTAACTACATTTTTGCGAAGTAAGCAGCTAGTTCAGCAATTTCAGCGTCGCTTAAATTCATTGCCTGCCCTTGCATTACAGCAGCTTGGCCACCATTACGCTGTTTATCACGATAAGCTTTTAATGAAGAAACCAAGTACTGTTCGTTTTGGCCCGCAAGATTGGGGTAACCAGGAATAGCTGCTACTCCGTTAGCACCATGACAAGCTGCACATAAAGGTGCCTTGGCTGGGGCTGCATTCGCTGTTGATGCGACAAATGGAAGTGACAATGCTAGTGCAAAAATCAATTTGTTCATCTTCATCCTCTTTATTGTTATTGGGGATCTCAATCAT
Source organism: Agarivorans sp. 1_MG-2023 (assembly GCF_030548385.1). NCBI lineage: Bacteria > Pseudomonadati > Pseudomonadota > Gammaproteobacteria > Alteromonadales > Alteromonadaceae > Agarivorans > Agarivorans sp. 1_MG-2023. Next base: position 89,124 of record NZ_JAUOSJ010000008.1, read on the forward strand.
TGAGTCCTGACGCTCTCGCTCCACACAATAAAGCCTCAGGAAAAACCAGCTTATCAAATAAAACTCAACAGCAACAGTTTATTACCCTAGCTGTTATTGTCAGCAAATAAAGAGATTGGTGGTGCTTGTAAGCTATCTTCTTGGTCATGAGTGACTAGAATTGCAGGGATATTCAGAGCTTCAATTCTATCGCGAACAAACTCCCGAAACTGTTTGCGTAAGGGTTTATCCAACTTACTGAAGGGTTCGTCTAATAGCAGAACTTTAGGCTCAGCCAGTAGGCTTCGCAATACACTAACCCTCGCCCGCTGCCCTCCAGACAAGCTGGCAATATCGCGCTGCTGAAAGCCAGACATGCCAGCATCACTTAAAGCCTGCTCAATAATAGAGTTTGCATTGCTTTGCTTATCACTTGCTAATGCGTATTGCAGATTTTGCCCCACCGTAAAGTGTGGGAACAATAAATCATCTTGAAACAATATCCCAACTCGCCGCTTCGCTTGCTCAAGCTCGAGAATGTCTTTCCCCGCTAGCTTAATGCTACCACTGCAAGACAAAGAGGGATCTAAAGTGCCGGCTATTGCAGCCAATAAGCTTGATTTGCCACACCCACTAGGGCCCATGATAGTCACTATTTCACCTTTAGCGACTGACAAATTGAGCTCACTGATTAAGTATTTACCAGATAAACTCAAACTAAAATGACTAATGTCTAACACTAGGTTTGCATTCCTCGGTGATGGCGGTAGCGCCATTTAGGCCAAATAATAACCATGCTGTATACCAGTAAAGGTAACAAGGTTTGCCATATAACCATAACCGCTGTGACTCTGCGGTCACCACCTGAGGCTAACGCTACCGCCTCAGTAGTTAACGTGGTGACTCGGCCACCACCCACAAACAAAGTAGGCAGGTACTGAGCAATACTTACCGCAAAACCAATAGCAAATGCTAAACCCAGCGGCCGAGTGAGCATGGGTAATTTGATTCTCAGAAAGCTACGCCAGTAGGAGTGCGATAAACTAATTGCAGCCTGCATATAACGATTATCGAAGCTTCGATAGTTATCCACTAACGCCAGGTATACATAAGGTAAAACAAAAATCAGATGTGCCCACACTACAGTCAACAAACTGCCGTCTAAACGGTATTTAAATAACTGAACTTGTACACCAAACAAAAATACCACCTGCGGCAACAGCAAAGGCAAGTACATAACTAACGACCACCAGCGTGAGGGCTGAGCCTGCTTTAGTTGGTACTCTAAACAGCCAACCACCAATACCAAGCTGCTTGCCGATGATAACAAAGCAATACTCAAACTGTTTAGCAGCGGCGTATACAAATAACTGCCTGCTTGTTGCCAATAATGCCAACCCCACTGTGCGGGCAAAGCATCGGGAAAGCGCCAGCGCCAAGTAAAAGACCAAATGACAATAATCAGCAAACTTAATACTAACAACAGCACCGTCCCCACTAACAAAATACGCGCGGGTTTCGCACTAGAGGAAGCTTTTCTTAAGCCCTTCAATGCGCTTTGTAAATTGTGCTTTAAATAAAGCTTCTCTAGCAGCACTGCCACTAACAAGCTCAGAATAACTGCAGCCAACAACAATAAAGAGCCTGCTGCGCCCAACAAGCGCATTTCGATATTGCTATCGCTAAACCATTGCCAAACGAGTAATGCAAAGGTCACTGGCTTTGTGGGGCCAATAATTTGAGCAACATCCACTACCGTTAACGAAAACGCAAGAACCGTAAAAAATGGCAAGCGAATACGCTTAATTAGCTGGGGGAATAAAACTTGCCGCCAGATTTGCTGGCTGGAATACGCAAAGCTTTGGCCTATCGCCAAGCTGCGTTGTACCGGTAGTTGAGAGCACGCAGCCATTAATACCAGTAACATAAATGGCAATTCTTTAATCCATAGAGTAACAATTAAGCTCAAACCCCACGCATCTTGCGTGCTTTGCCACATAGGCGGGTAATCGAAACCAGTTAACCAAGGTGAAACCAAGCGAACTAACCAGCCACTGGGTGCAAGTAGGAACAATAGCGCAATCGCCATGGCTGCATGAGGAATAGCGAGAAACGGGGCTAAACTTTTTTCTAGGAATCGCCACCAAGCACTTTGGTAGCAGTGCATAATTAGCCACAAAGCGCTAACTAGAGAAAGGATAGCGGCGACCCAGCCAGTAAATATACTTAACGCCAGCGAATGCCATAAAGAGGAGTAACTAAACAGTTCACGCCAAACCGATAAATTCAATTCGGTTTTAGAAGCGATAGGCAAATAGCCAAAAGCTGGTAACAGAGTATCAACAAATCCAAACAACAAAGGCAGTAACAACAACACACTAGTAGCTAGCGGAAACAGTATTACTGCCTTTTTAGATATGCCCTTCATCGACTATAACGACGCAACCACTCTGCTTCTAGCAAAGCTACCCAAGTGGCGTGAGGTTCGCCCCTAACATTGGCGCGGTCTGCAGCGCTTAAACTGGCGCTATTGCCCTGTTGCTTAGCAAACAACTGTTGTTGCTCATTACTGAGTTTATCTAGTGCCAATACTGTTGGATCGCCCCAATAAGCTAAATCCGCTTTGCGGGCTTGGGCCTCTGGTGACAACATAAAGTTGGCCACCACCATGGCTGCGGCACTAGAGTCACTATTAAACGGAATTGCTAAAAAGTGAGTATTACCCACGGTTCCACTTTGGTGAACATAACTACGCACCGAATCTGGCAGTAAACCTTGCTCAATAGCGGCTGCAGGATCGTTGGGGTTAAAGCTGAAAGCAATACTTAACTCACCGTCGTTAAGCAACTGTTGCATTTGGCCACTGCCACTAGGAAAGCTATGGCCACGGCGCCACATTAATGGATGTAATTTGTCTAAATAGGCCCACAAACCTGCAGTAACTTTATCAAAGGTTTGCTTGTTGACAGGTTGATACAGCTGCTCGCTATCGCTAATAGTTTCTAACAGGGCCTGCTTAATAAAGGTGGCTCCATAAAAGCTTGGCGGCGCTGGGTAAGTAAATAGTCCCGGTTGTTTTTCCAGGTAAGATAATAGCTTGGCCATTGACTTAGGTGCCTGCGGCAAGCGTTTGCTATCGTGATAGAAAGTGAGCTGCGCCCCACCCCAAGGTGATTCATAACCTTCAACAGGCAAAGTGAAGTCATACAGTAAAGCAGGATTATTCTCATCGGTTAAGGCCATATTAGGTAAGTGCTGACTATATGGGCCATAGAGTAATTTAGCTTCTTTTAACGCGCGGAAGTTCTCTCCGTTTACCCACATTAGGTCTACGCTGCCACCGTTAGTGCGGCCACTCACCTTCTCCGCCAAAATACGACTCACTACATTAGCGGTGTCGTTAATTTTTACGTGTTCTAACTTTACACCGTAACGCTGCTCCACTTGTTCGCCAGCCCAGCGAATATAAGCGTTGATATTATCAGCCCCCGCCCAAGCGTTAAAATAAACAGTTTGTCCCTTCGCTTGCTGTTCCACTTCAGACCAAGTGGATGCCGCGTGGGAAACCATACTCAGCAAAGCCGTTACCAACACTATTATTAAACGCACACTAACTCTCCTTGTTCAGTCGCTAAAACAGAACACTACATTGTTGCTATAGTGAAACCGGATTAGCCTAAATAATCTTTCAAAATCCTTTAAAATCATAGCCTAAAAACAAAAAAACCGCGCCTAGGCGCGGTTTTTTCAAGCTATATAACTGAAATTATTCAGCAGCAACAACTTGTAGAGTAACAGTAGCATTAACGTCTGTGTGAACTTGAATAACAACTTCAATTTCACCAGTGTTACGTAATACACCGTTTGGTAGGCGAACTTCAGATTTAACTACTTCAACACCAGCAGCAGTAACAACATCAGCGATGTCGCGAGTACCGATAGAACCGAATAGCTTACCTTCTTCACCAGCTTTAGCTTCGATAACAATCGCTTCAAGAGCGTTTAGTTTCTCAGCGCGAGCTTCAGATACTTTCAAAGTTTCTGCTAGTTTAGCTTCTAATTCAGAACGGCGAGCTTCAAAAACTTCAACGTTGCCTTTAGTAGCTGGTACAGCTTTACCTTGTGGAATCAAGAAGTTACGAGCGTAACCTGCTTTAACATTAACTTGATCACCCAAACCGCCTAAGTTAGCGATTTTGTCTAATAGAATAATTTCCATTACCTTTCCTCGATTAATTCGATTGAGTTAGGCTAATTGCAACAAGGATTTACTTATGTAAATCAGTGTATGGCAATAGAGCCAGGTAACGAGCACGTTTAATAGCGCGTGCAAGTTGACGTTGGTATTTAGCGCTTGTACCAGTAATACGACTAGGTACAATTTTACCACTTTCAGTGATGTAGTTTTTCAGAGTTGTTGTATCTTTATAATCGATCTCAACAACGCCTTCCGCTGAAAAGCGGCAGAATTTACGACGACGGAAAAAACGTGCCATAACATTATCCTCGTGATAACAAATCAATTTCAGAAGCATGAAGTACCAATCGGTATGTACCGTTGGCCGCTTTGTGGCTATTTATAAAACCACTTACTTTTACTTCACACCCCATACTTATATGCGATGAATCTTGCTTCAAAATATCGCCACTTGCGACTACTGCCATCTGGCAATAGGCTTGGCGCGAAAATCCAGCTTCTTGTTGCTGCGAACGATGCTCTAGCCAAAACTGACAATGTGCAACACCGGCCGGACTAGTAGAGCGTTTTGGTGCGCGTAATACCCGCCCCTGCAGTACTAATCTATTCTCAGACATACGTCTTATTCTTCGCTAGCTGACTCTTCTTTAGCTGACTCTACGTTAGCTTCTACTGCTGGTGCTTCTTCAGTTGCTGGTGCAGCTTCTTCACGACGAGCTGGACGCTCATCATCGCGGCGAGCTGGACGCTCATCACGAGCTTTAGCAATTGGAGACATCTCTGTAGCAGCAGACTTAGTGCGCATGATCATGTTACGGATAACAGCATCGTTGAAACGGAAAGCAGTTTCCAATTCATCAACAACTTCTGCGCTAGCTTCAATGTTCAAAAGAACATAGTGGGCTTTGTGCAATTTTTCGATTGGGTAAGCCAATTGACGGCGGCCCCAGTCTTCCAAACGATGAATGCTACCGCCGTTATCAGTGATAACTGCTGAGTAACGCTCGATCATGCCTGGAACTTGTTCGCTCTGGTCTGGGTGGACCATGAATACGATTTCGTAATGACGCATTATTGCTCCCTACGGGTTATAGCCTCGTTCATGGTACAGCCGGACCGAAGAGGCAAGGAACTAAAAGTAAAATGACTGTTTTAGGGGCGCTGATTCTATGCGAAGGCGAGAATTTAATCAAGTTAAATTAAAGCCGCTGTTAGATTATCTAAACAGCGGCTTTTCTGTTGGTGCTTATACGGCGCTAAGGCCTGTGTTTAACGGCGCTGACGTACTGCTTCAAATAAACAAATACCAGCAGCAACCGATACGTTTAAACTAGAGACGGTACCCGCCATTGGAAGCTTAACCAGCTCATCACAAGTTTCGCGTGTTAAGCGGCGCATGCCTGTACCCTCGGCACCCATCACTAATGCCATTGGCCCTTGCAACTTGGTGTCGTAAATAAACTGCTCAGCCTCACCTGCAGTGCCCACTACCCATACACCTAATTGCTGTAATTCGCGCAAGGTTCTGGCTAGGTTAGTCACCACCACTAGCGGTACCGTCTCTGCTGCACCACTGGCCACTTTGCGTACCGTAGCATTTAGCTGAGCAGAGTTATCTTTAGGCACAATTACGCCAACTACGCCCGCTGCATCGGCATTACGTAAACAAGCGCCTAGATTATGTGGATCCGTTACGCCATCCAATATTAAGAATAGCGGCGCTGTCGTTGATTCAACTAATTGCTTTAAATCATGCTCATTATAGCCGCGCCCTGCTTTTACTCGTGCCACAATACCTTGGTGCTGAGTGCTCTCTGCTTTGTCATCTAAAGCTTTACGAGGCATAAACTGCACAGATGCCCCTAAGCGACGCATTTCATTCAGTAGCGGTAATAAGCGGTCATCTTGACGACCTTTAAGCGCGAATACTTCAATAATACGCTCTGGGCTGCGCTCTAATAATGCTTGCACTGCGTGCAGGCCATAAATTACTTGTTGGCTCATGATTAATTCTTCTGTTGTTTAGCGGCTGTGCGCTCTTGTTTACCAGGGCGTTGCTTGCGTTTTTTCTTGGGCTTCTTACGCGGTTTGGCCTTGGCGTCATTATTCGGTTTTGCTTTCTTAGCATCAGGGTCACGCTGCTGCCAAGGGCTAAAGCCACCTTTGTTCTCAGAACTGGTGTCTTTATTGCTGTCACTAGCAGTACTTGGCTTGCGTCGTTTGCCTTTATTTTTTGTATCGCGATGGCGTGGTTTCTTTTTACCGCCATTGCGCCCAGTGGTTTCTCGCTCTTCACCAGGTTTGGTAAAACGCTTGCCGCGGCCACCATCTTTACCACTGCGCTGTGGGCGGTCAAACTCATCGGCTTGGCCATCTTTATTAACGATGACAAATTCCATTTTACGATCAGCCATATTTACCGACGCGACTTTTACCGTTACCGCATCACCAATGCGGAAACGTTTGCCGGTTTTCTCACCCACCAGTATCTGACGAGCTGCATCATAATGATAATAATCGCCACGTAAAGAATTGATGTGCACTAGGCCATCAATATGGAACTCTTCTAAACGGGCAAAAAAGCCAAATCCGGTGACTGCTGCAATGGTAGCCGGTAATACCGTACCTACATGATCTTGCATGTATTCGCACTTAAGGCTGTCTGACACTTCACGTGTTGCATCATCGGCGCGACGCTCGGTCATTGAACAAGCTTCACCAAACTTATCCATTTCGTCATCTTGATATGAATAGCCGCCTGTCACTGTCCACTTATTTTTAACAGTTTTACCTGCCGCTTCCGCCTCAAGCTTGTTGACTAAAAATTTAATCACCCGGTGCAATAACAAATCTGGGTAGCGGCGGATCGGCGACGTAAAGTGCGCATAAGACTTAAGCGCTAAACCAAAGTGTCCTAAATTATCAGGTTGATAAACCGCCTGCATCATTGAACGCAGCAACATGGTTTGAATTAGTTCTAAATCTGGACGCTCTTGAATTGATGCCACCAAAGTAAAATAGTCACTCGGCTGAGGCTCATCACCACCACCCAGCGGCAAGCCTAGCTCATTCAAAAAGCCTCTAAAGTTAGTCAGGCGTTCTTTACCCGGTCGGTCGTGTACCCGATACAAAATAGCTTGCTGATGTTTCTCTACAAATTTTGCAGCCGCTACGTTTGCTTGAATCATGCATTCTTCAATCATCTTGTGCGCGTCGTTACGGGTTAGCGGCACAATTTGCTCGATTTTGCGTTGAGCATTAAAAATAAAGCGGGTTTCTTGAGTTTCTAGCTCAATACCACCACGCTGTGCGCGGCTAACTTTTAGCGCACTATAAAGACGATGTAACTCTTGCAGATGCGGAACTTGATCGGCATAACGTTGCGCTAGCGCTTCATCACCATCGAGAATTGCCGCCACTTTGTTATAAGTAAATCGCGCATGTGAATGCATCACCGCTTCGTAAAACTTATAGCCCGACAAACGCCCCGCTGCCGAGATAGTCATTTCAGCCACCATACACAGGCGATCGACTTGCGGGTTCAGTGAACACAAACCATTAGATAACTGCTCTGGCAGCATAGGAATCACTTGATCTGGGAAATAGACTGAATTACCGCGATTAAGCGCTTCTCTATCTAAGGCGGCGTCTGGGCGTACATAATAAGACACATCAGCAATGGCGACCCACAAACGCCAGCCACCTGATTTTTTCGCCTCACAGAACACGGCGTCATCAAAGTCGCGGGCATCTTCACCATCAATGGTGACTAATGGTAAGTCACGCAAATCAACTCGATTTTGCTTAGCAGCCTCATCCACTTCTTCTTCAAGCTTGCTCACCGCTTTAGTGACCGCATTTGGCCAATCATGCGGAATATCATGGTTGCGTAAAGCCACCTGAACTTCCATGCCCGGAGCCATTTTCTCGCCCAGAATGTCGGTTACTTTACCCACCGCCAGTTTTGGCGCGGCAGGACGACTAACTACTTCAATCACCACAACTTGGCCTTGGCGAGCCCCGGCGGTATCATTTTTACCAATCAAGATGTCTTGGTTAATCCGCGAATCATCTGGCACCACGTAACGGTGATTGCCTTCAACAAAGTAACGGCCAACTAATTCGACCTTACCCGCTTTAAGCACTTTTATAATTTGGCCTTCTCGGCGGCCTTTTTTATCCATACTCGACGGCGCAGCCAGAACAAAGTCGTTATGAAACACTTTGCGCATTTCTTTAGCCGGAAGGAATAAGTCGGTGCCTTCTTGAGTGGTTTTCAAAAAACCAAAACCATCGCGATGACCAATAATGGTGCCGGTAACCAAACCTAAACGTTCTGGCAAGGTATAGGCGCCAATACGTGTAGTGACTAACAAGCCTTCTTCTAACATATGCGTTAAGGTTGCCGAAAAATGGGCTTGCTGTTCTTCAGAACATAACGCATGCAGCCAGTCTTTAGAGACAGGTGCCATTTCTTCGGTTAAGGCATTGAGTAAGGTCGATGTAAGAGTGGCCGACGCAGCCTGATTTTGCATTAACTAACCTACCAAGTTGAGCAATTGAGGGGATTACCCTTCAAGAATAGCTCTATGTTAATGCTTTGCGCGTGGCTTTAGTAGGGTTGGTTACTGGCTTTAGCTTTGGCTACCACGTAATCGGGCATCTTCGATGCTAGTGAAGCAAGCAATTGGCTGGCTTCTCGGTGCGTTTTTTTATCGGCAATAATAGAGTGATGTAACCAGCGGTAAGCATCTTCGTAATCGTAAGGACTGCCCTTACCTTCAACATACAGTGAGACCAAACGTAATTGAGCCGGAACAAAGCCTTGACCAGCTGATTCTCTCAGCAAAGGAATTGCTTTAGCATAGTCTTGCTGTACCAAGGTGCCAGTAGCGTAGTAGCGCCCCAGTTGTTCCATGGCAGCGGCTAAACCTTGATTTGCGGCGCGCCACATGTACATCACACCTAATTCTGGGTTGGGCTCTACACATACCCCCCAAGCCAGCATGTCGCCCCACAAAAACTGATAAGCGGGAATGGCTACTTTCTCGGCGCGCGCTTCAATGTCTTCCACCAATTGACAGTCGTCGGCTTTTACACGTGTTAGGTGCTGGTTATTGTTAATCCAAGTAATTAATTCATCTTGCCTATACAGCTGAACCGCTTCTATATCTGATGGGCTAGTATACTCAGTGGGATCAATAGTTACCGGCTCTGCTTGCTGCTGAGGAGCATCAAGTTCGTCTTCTACCGACAAAGCGTCAATAGACTCAGCAAACGCCGAGGTGCTTAAGCCTGCTGCTAGAAGTAATGAAATGAGTTGCTTATTCATAGCCGTTCCTATCGTCTTAACAATTATGCTATCGGCAAGGCTGGCAAAAACTAAAGTGACTTTTTAGCCACAAAAAAAGGAGTGCAAGCACTCCTTAGTATCGGCTAGTGGAAGAGTTTAAACAAACTCAACACCTTTATCGATATCGCCGTGTAAGGTATCTAACATACCTTCAACTGCGGCTTTTTCAAAGGCGCTAATCTCACCATAAGGTAAGATTTCAGCAACACCTTGAGGGCCCAAACGGATAGGTTGAGCAAAGAACTTAGCATGCTCGCTGCCACCGTCTACGTAAGCACACTCAATCACGTCTTCGCCTTGCGCTGCTTTAACTAAAGACAAACAGAAACGTGCTGCTGCTTGGCCCATAGAAAGTGTCGCACTACCGCCACCGGCTTTAGCTTCAACAACTTCTGTACCGGCATTTTGGATGCGTGTAGTCATTGTTGCAATTTCTTCATCAGTAAACGAAATACCGTCTAACTGAGAAAGCAATGGCAAAATTGTTACACCGCTATGGCCGCCAATAACGTTAAGTTTAATGTCTGCTGGGTTTAGGCCTTTCGCTTCAGCGATAAAGGTTTCTGAGCGAATCACGTCTAGTGTGGTTACACCAAACAATTTAGCGGGATCATATACGCCAGCATTTTTTAATACTTCGGCCGCGATTGGAACCGTGGTATTTACTGGGTTAGTGATAATACCAATACATGCCTTTGGACAAGTAACGGCAACTTTCTCGATAAGGTTTTTAACGATGCCCGCGTTGATATTAAATAGATCTGAGCGATCCATACCAGGTTTACGCGCTACACCGGCAGAAATTAGAACAATATCGGCACCTTCTAGGGCCGGGCTAGGGTCTTCGCCTGCGAATCCTTTAATGGCCACTTGTGTAGGGATGTGGCTCAAATCTACAGCAACACCAGGTGTTACTGGGGCGATGTCATAAAGCGAAAGTTCAGAACCAGCGGGTAACTGGGTTTTTAATAGTAATGAAAGGGCTTGGCCAATTCCGCCTGCAGCACCTAATACGGCAACTTTCATCCAACTTCTCCATGCTTTTTTGTAATTGTAGAGGGGATGTCTATAAAGACAGAAACAAGATAACGGAATCCGCTCTAAAATACAATTTAGCAACATTTTTAAAGCAACTTTAAAACAGTAAAAAGCTGCCTTAATCACACTTTAACTATAGGGTTTAAGACCTTGGTCTAACAGTGTTTGTTAGTTAAAGAAGGACTGGTATATTGTTCGGTAACTGCCGTTATTTTTTAACACATTAAGCGCATGGTTGATTTGATTCAGCAGATCTTCGTTTTGCTTTGAAACCGCCATACCTAACCCGCTCGCTGGATAGTTTTCATCCACTTGAGTCACAAAATCCGGATGGCTTGCCAACCAATAGTGAGCTGCTGCCGAATCTAAAAATACTGCATCAATTTTAGCTTGATTCAAATCTGCTAAGGCGAGTTGATAACTGGGGTAAGCAATCGATAGAATATTAGGCCGTTGTTCACGTAAGAAGCGCATAAAGCTCGAGCCACTTTGTACTGCAACCACTGAGTTGCTTGCAACTTCTAGCTCAGGCTTCGAGAGATAAACCGCCATATTATCGAAATAAGCATCACTAAAGCTTACTAAGGTTTTACGTTGCTCGGTAATATCTAAGGCTGATATCGCCACATCGTAATGATCGGCAGCAACGCTAGATAACAAACTATCAAAGGGCTGATGGTAAAACTCACACTCTCGATTTATTTGTTCACAAATGGCCTTAGCCAACTCAATATCGAAACCCACCAGCTGCTTGTGCTCATCAAATGATTCAAAGGGCGGATAAGATGCTTCGGTAACCACTCGCAGAGGTTTATCGTCAGCAAGTACTGATTGAAGTACGAGCAAAGGAAGAAAGAACAGAGATTTTAGCCACATAGTTAACTACACACCAAGTTTGATGTTGCTATCATAATTCAGCTTAGCAAAGCCTCACAAGAAAATGTTGGCTAATTGAACAACAATTATGTGTTTCACTATGCATTTATATGCATAAAACTAGAATAAAGTTGATATACATATAAAAGTTGGCGACAATAACCGCGGATTTACAAGCTCGGATCACCGATGAAATATAGCGATAAACAAGAACAGTTAATTAAAGCATTTAAATCACTGTTAAAAGAAGAACGTTTTGGCTCTCAAGCTGAAATAGTGACCGCCCTACAAGATCAGGGTTTCGAAAATATCAACCAATCGAAAGTGTCACGCATGCTAAGCAAGTTTGGCGCAGTGCGTACTCGAAACGCAAAAATGGAAATGGTTTACTGCCTACCTGCAGAGCTAGGTGTTCCTACTGTTTCTAGTCAATTAAAAATCTTAGTACTAGAAATGGATTTTAACGATGCCTTAATCGTTATTCATACTAGCCCTGGTGCGGCGCAGTTAATTGCCCGTTTGCTAGATTCATTAGGTAAAGCTGAAGGTATTCTTGGCACCATTGCTGGTGATGATACTATTTTTATTACCCCTACCCGCCAAGTTGCGATTGCCGATGTATTTCAATCGGTAAAAGAACTGTTTGAAGTCGCCTAAGGCTTCAAACAACACTTCCCCAAACTACACTTTGGGGAAGACAAATGCCGCATCACCATTAACCGATAACCATACCTTAGTGCCCGGACTTGCTTGCCAATGGTCACGCATTCGCGCATGAATCACCTGCTCAGGTAATTCAGCTAGCTGTAACCTAAAGTGCGTTTCATTACCCATTGAATGCACCGAGATAATACTCGCTTCTACTTGTTGGCTGTTTTCAAGCTGATGCACCACCACATCTTTAGCGCGAACAATCACCTCTGCCAGTTCGCCATCGTTAATTTGATTGGCCGAAAACGCCCCTAAAGCGGTACTAACCGCACCTTGCTCTGCAGGTACAACAAAGCGATTGCTTGGGCCAAACAATGCTGCCACAAAGGCATTTTCTGGCTGATTGTAGATTTCTTGAGGGCTAGCATTTTGAACGATTTCGCCCTGCTCCATCACAACAATACGATCCGCGATAAACATCGCCTCTAGCGGGTCGTGAGTCACCATCACTGCGGGGGTTTTGGTTTTCTTCAATACGTCGAGGGTTTCTTCTCGCACTTGTTGGCGTAAATGCTCATCGAGTGCAGAGAACGGTTCGTCCAACAACATGGTGTTAGGCTCTGGAGCTAAAGCGCGTAATAGGGCGACACGCTGCTGCTGGCCACCCGACAAAGTATGCGGAAAGCGATCTAGCAGACCTTGCATGCCCATGTTGTTTAAGCTTTCTTCAATCCACTGGCGACGCTTTGGTAAATCTTGTTGCTTGCGTAGTCCGTACTCTATATTGGTTTTAACACTCATATGCGGAAACAAGGCATAGTCTTGAAACATCATACCTATCGCGCGTTGCTCTGGAGCTAAGTGTATAGCTTGTGCCGGGGCTGCTACTAACTTGTCTTGCAAGTACAGCTCACCACTTTGCAGCCGTTCTAAACCTGCGATTAAACGCAATAAAGTAGTTTTTCCGCAGCCTGATGGGCCCAGCAGCGCTACAATTTGGTTTTCTTCAACCTCAATACTGACATCTTTAAGCGCCTGCTGTTCACCGTAGAAATGATTAACTTTACGTAAAACAATACTCATTGCGGGTTTAGTGTCCTTGTGGGCGCTGTTCTGAAGAGCCAATATTTCGACTCATAATGATAACCGGAAGAATACCTGCCAATAATATGGTTAAGGCTGCTAAAGCACTTTGCTCTAGTTGCTCCAAAGAGGCTAAATCCCATACTTGAGTAGACAAGGTATTAAAATTGAACGGCCTTAAAATTAAGGTAATTGGCAGCTCTTTCATGGTGTCGACAAATACTAATAACATAGCAGTAAGTAAGCTTGGCCTGATCAGCGGCAAATGGATCCGCCACAGCGTTTTACCAGAGCGGCTGCCTAATACTCGAGAAGCGTCGTCCATTTCTGGCGTAATTTTAGTTAGGCTGGCATCTAGGGTGCGGTAACTTAAGGCAATAAAACGTAAAGAGTAAGCCAACACTAAAGCCCCTCCTGTGCCGGTAAGCAGTAAACCTGTAGGGTAGTTAAACCAAGCTTTCATTAAGCTATCGACCGCATTATCAAACAAGCCAAGCGGATACAAAATACCTACCGCCAATACCGCACCAGGAATCGCATAACCCAGCGTTGCTGCCTCGGCGATGCTGCGCATCTTATTACTTTTAGATAAACGTACTCCATAGGCTAGTAATAAACCCAAGGCTGTAGTGAGTAACGCCGCCATTGCAGCTAACGAAAAGCTATTCCACGCATTAGTTAAATACTGGTCAAAGCCAGAATCTAAGTTACGTAAAGCATAATTACTTAACACCGTGACCGGCAGGATGAACCCCAAACTAATCGGCAACAAACAAAGTAGCGTGGCCGTCCAAGCTTTAGCGCCTTTAAGAGGCTCGGCAAACATTGCTGGAGATTGCCCAGTCAACTTGTAAAACTTACCTGCGTTGCGGCTGTAACGCTCTAGCCCCAGCAGTAAAATAGAGAAACTCACCAACATTAAGGCAATTTGTGCAGCGGCCGACAAGCTACTCATGTTCAGCCATACATCAAAAATACCCGCGGTAAGCGTGGGTACCGCAAAAAACTCTACGGTGCCATATTCATTAATGGTTTCCATTAAGGCTAAAGTCACACCCACTACTATGGCTGGCCTGGCCAATGGAAGTGCTACTTTAAAAAAGCTTTGTGTTTGGCTTTTCCCTAAACAGCGACTCATTTCAAACAGCTGCGCGGCTTGCTCGACAAATGCAGCACGAGCCAACAAATACACATAAGGGTAAAGCACTAAACTGAGTACAGCGATAGCACCTTGAATCGAGCGGATCTCAGGAAACCAATAATCGCGCGCGGTTTGCCAGCCAAAAATTGCCCGCAAGCTTTTTTGCACAAAACCGGCGTATTCCAATTGATCGGTTATCACAAAGGCCAATATGTAACTCGGCACAGCTAAAGGCAGCAAAAGTGCCCATACAAAAACAGATTTTAAAGGGAAGTTAAATCGAGTAACCAGCCACGCCGCCCCTGTACCAATAAAAGCGGTAAACAGGGCAACTCCCATACACAACAGCAGGGTGTTTTTAACATATATCCAAAACACCGTATCGAGCAGATGCTGCCAAATTTCTTGGTTATTCGCCCAAGATAACTTAAATAAGGTGATGACCGGAATAAACGCCAGAATGGCAATCGCAAGCGCTATCCATACCCATAGATCGAAGCGAGATTTAGACAACAATAATCGAACCGAAGTAGACGTAGCGGTAGTGCTCATAGCTTCCAAACAAAAAACGGCGCTGCGCCGTATACACAAAAAAAGCTGACCTCAGGCCAGCTTTATCTAAGCTTGCAGATAGAACAGCAAGTTTAGCAACCTTTACATATCAAAGCCAACGCGGTCAACCAAGCGAGCTGCTGCTGCGCGCTGGTCTGCTACGTCTTGTAACGAAATGCGGTCAGATTTGAAATCGCCTAAGCTTTCAATGAACTCGTCGGTTTTAATGCCAGCGCGTACAGGTTCTTCAAAGTTAGCGGTAGCGTACAGGCCTTGAGCCGTTTCACCCACTAAGAACTCTAGCAACTTAATCGCATTATCTTTGTTTTTAGCGGTATTCAGTAAACCAGCACCCGAAATGTTAATGTGCTGACCGCGGCCACCCACTTGTTGGTCTAAGTACTCAACACGGATTTGCTCGGCCCACTGCTGTTGCTCAGGGCTTTTAGTGTTGTAAAACATTTTACCCATGTAGTAGCGGTTGGCGATAGCAAGGTCACATTGACCTTCGAAAATAGCCTTAGCTTGAGCACGGTCATTACCTTGAGGTTTGCGAGCTAAGTTGTCTTTAACGCCGCGTAACCATGTTTCAGCAGCTTCTTCACCATCTTCGGCAATCACAGAAGCAATTAAACCAATGTTATATACATGTTTGCCTGAGCGCGTACAAATGCGACCCTTCCACTTTGGATCAGCTAAATCATTCAGAGACGCTAACTCACCCTCTTTCACACGATCTTTATGTGCGTAAACAACACGAGCACGTGTGGTTAAGGCAAACCAAAGGTTCTCTGGGTGGCGCAAGTGCGCGGGTACAACGTCATTTAATACTGGTGAATCTACCGCTTCAAACAAACCAGCAGCACGTACTTCTTCCAAGCGACCAATATCAACGGTAAGCACTAAATCAGCAGGGTTATTCGCACCAGCAGCCTTAATCTTTTCGGCTAAGCCTTTTTCTGCGTGAACAACATTTACCTTAATGCCAGTTTCGACGGTAAATGCATCGGTAAGTGGTTGTAGTAGGCTTTGTTGGCGGTATGAGTACAAGTTAACTTCTTCTGCAGCAATGGCTGGCGTAGCAACAACCAATGAAGCCAATACGGCTACCAACGAAGAGAATACAGATTTGTTCACAAGCGAATCCTTCAAATAGTTAAACGCAAATCGTTATCATTTGACTTAAGATTAACATGCGTTAACTAAATTGCCTATGTTTTAAAACAAAAAAAGGCCTGCAAAAGCAGGCCTTTTTGATAACAAGTTATTCTTAGTTAGAAGATTTAACTGTTACGAACTCTGGGTATGCATCGATACCACAATCAGACAGGTCCATACCGTTCATTTCTTCTTCTTCTGTTACTCGAATACCCATTACGGCTTTCAAGATACTCCAAACAATGAAGCTTGAAACGAATACCCAACCAAAGATAGTTAAGGCACCAATGATTTGGCCAGAGAAACTAGAACCATCGTTAGTTAGTGGAACAAGTAGTAGACCGAACAAACCAACTACACCGTGAACTGAGATAGCACCTACTGGATCATCAATCTTAATCTTGTCGAAGAATACGATTGAAGCAACTACCAATACGCCTGCTACAGCACCAAACATAGTGGCTTGAAGCGCAGTAGGAGTAGAAGGTTCAGCAGTAATTGCTACTAGGCCAGCCAATGCGCCGTTTAGTAACATTGTTAGGTCAGCTTTGCCCCAAGTTAACTTACACACAAGTAGAGCAGAAACAGCACCCGCTGCCGCAGCTGCGTTAGTGTTTAGGAATACCATAGCAACAGAGTGAGCGCTTGAGGCATCAGCGAGTTTCAATACAGAACCGCCATTGAAGCCGAACCAACCCATCCATAAGATGAAAGTACCTACAGTAGCAAGTGGCATGTTTGAACCCGGGATTGGGTTAACAGAACCATTTTTGCTGTATTTACCTTTACGAGCGCCGAGTAGCAATACACCAGACAATGCTGCAGCAGCACCTGCTAAGTGAACAATACCTGAACCAGCGAAGTCAGAGAAACCAAGGTCGCCTAAGTTGTAAAGACCAAATACGTCTGCACCGCCCCATGTCCAGCTACCTTCTAGAGGGTAGATGAAACCAGTTAGCACTACAGCAAAGATTAAGAATGCCCAAAGCTTCATACGCTCAGCAACCGCACCAGATACGATAGACATTGCTGTAGCTACAAATACTACTTGGAAGAAGAAGTCAGAAGCACCTGAGTATACGCTGCCGCCTTCAAAGCCTTCTTCAGCTTTAGAAGCCAGTACGCCACCAAGGTCAAAGGCTTCGATGCCTGATAAGAAGATGCCACCGTCGTACATGATTGAGTAACCACATACCAAGTACATGATACAAGCGATAGAATAAAGAGCGATGTTCTTAGTAAGAATCTCTGTGGTGTTTTTAGCACGAACTAAACCTGCTTCCAACATTGAAAAGCCAGCAGCCATCCACATAACTAATGCGCCACACACCAAAAAGTAGAAGGTGTCCATGGCATATTGCAGTTGATAAATTTCGTTTTCCATAATTACTTCCCCGTAATCCCTGTTATAAGCTTGCTAAGGTTTCCCTTAGATAGCCTCTGCATCCATTTCGCCAGTACGAATACGTACTACGTTGCTTAAGTCGTATACAAAAATCTTACCGTCACCAATTTTGCCGGTGTAAGCTGCACTAGAAATAGCTTCGATAATGCGATCTACATTTTCTGAGCTAGTAGCGATTTCCAATTTTACTTTAGGTAGAAAATCAACTTGGTATTCAGCACCACGGTAAAGTTCTGTGTGACCTTTTTGACGACCAAAGCCTTTAACTTCAGATACGGTTAAACCATCTACGCCTACTTCGGCGATGGCTTCACGCACGTCATCCAATTTGAATGGCTTGATTATCGCGCTAATTAGTTTCATTTGAGCTCCTCCAAAGAGTCATCGATTAACTTTTCTCGAATAACAACTTACAAGCGGTGTGCCAAAAGCGCATAAACCATAAAAAACAAAGAGTTAAAAACAAAAACCTAATTGACAAAAAAATCACGCGCACCAACTTGGTGCCAATATTTTTAACATTGTTCTATTTTGGCTCACAAAATTTCACAACAAAATCCAGCAGCACTAATTAAGTGCAAACACTATTAAGGACAAATAAACAGGGAAAAGAAAACTAACAGGTAAGTAGCTAAGCTAATGAGCAATAAGGATTAATGATTCAAACAAGTAATGCGGAAAAGGATGCTAGGTGGAAAGTTGTTGCACCAATTTAATATTTAATAATAGATTTTAACAGTTCGATGAAATCGTCATAACCGCACGCACTGTGGGCGGCGTCTAAACTCAAGGCTTCTTCTAGTAAACCCGGATGTTCACTTGATTCGTCTGTAGAGACTTCAATGCTTACTTCGTCGCAACTTGCCACGAAACGAAACTCGGCGCTATCTAAACAAAGCTCATCTAAACCACTAAGCTGTTCGAGTTGCGCTAACAAGCGCAGAACAAACTGACGATCTTTATTTAATTCACGCTCAAGCCACATCGAAAAACACCGATGCTCGTCTCCGCAATCAATAATAAATTCGCCGTCCAAAGAACGGCGTATCGTCAGTTCCATACTTATTAGTCTAGTTGCTCATGCAAGTTGACTGCAAGTTTACGTTAACCGAAGTGTTTAGCATAGTAGGTACAAGATCGTAGGCTACATTAGGCTTTAGTTTGAAACGAGCCGCTAGCGCAGATTTAATCTGTTTTTCTAGCACTTCGTTATTAACCGGTTTAACCACTAAGCCCTGCACGTCCATCAATACGTTAAAGCCTAGCAACTGCTTGCTAGCCTCCGACGCCATTGACAAAATAGCAATGTCTGAACTGGCAAGTGTTTGCCCAGTGCGGATAGCTTTGATTAGTTTTAAGCCTTCGGCATTCGCCAAATCAGTATCTACAATCACAACCTGAAACTCATTGGTCATTAGGCGATCATGTAATAAGCCTGCATTAGAAAACATTTCCAAATGCTTTAATTCGCCATCTTCCATATGTGATTGGATCTGTTGGCATGTTGCAGGGTCACTCAACAGCAGCGCTTTGGCTTGCACTTGAGCCGGTTCAGCTTTAGTTCGGTTAGGTTGACCTACTGACTCACATCTAGCGATATAGCCCTTTTTAGGGATTGTCGCAATGGTTAAGTCGGTATTGTTTAGCGTGGTAATCACTTTACGTAACTGGGATATATGTTGATTAATAGTATGGTCGGAAACACTACGTCCCCATACTGCGTCAGACAAGTCGTCTCTCCCCACAACTTGATTGACATGTTTACATAAATATCCCAATAAATGGGTTCTCAATGGTCCTAAATAGGCACTTTTATCCTTAAACGTAATACTATTTTGGCTCATATCTACGGCCAAAGGGCCAACTACAACAACATCATTAAAGGACATATAGTTTTCCAACAGCAAGTAAATGAGCTAGTCAAATCTAGCATGCACTTTATACCAGTAAATACTAAAATATCCTATGACAAATAGCGCAAAATAGCAAAAAATTACAAAAAACTTACATAAAAACAGCTACAAATTGACAAATGCGGCATAAAAAATGTAAAAAAGGTAAAGTGAAAGGCAAAAAAAAAGCACAGCTATTAGCTGTGCTTGTCGATTTTGCAGAAGGTTAAACTGCAGCTTGAACGATTACCTCATCAGCGACTTTGGTGTAGTCACTAATTTGATCAAAGTTTAAGTAGCGGTAAGTATCTGCTGCAGTTGCATCAATTTGCTTAGCGTATTCTAAGTACTCGGCTGGAGTAGGAAGCTTACCTAAAATGGCTGATACAGCGGCTAACTCTGCCGACGCAAGATATACATTGGCGCCAGTACCTAAGCGGTTCGGGAAGTTACGTGTAGACGTAGACACTACCGTTGAGTTGTCGGCTACTCGTGCTTGGTTACCCATACACAATGAACAACCTGGGATCTCGGTGCGAGCACCTACACGGCCATAGATTCCGTAATAGCCTTCTTCAGTTAACTGCTTTTGGTCCATACGTGTTGGCGGAGCAACCCACATGCGTGTAGGTAACGAGCCAGTATGTTTATCAAGTAGTTTACCCGCAGCTCGGAAATGGCCAATGTTGGTCATACAAGAGCCAAGGAATACTTCATCAATTTTTTGGCCGGCCACTTCAGACAGCAAACGTGCGTCATCTGGGTCGTTTGGTGCACACAATACAGGCTCACCAATATCAGCTAAGTCAATCTCGATAATTTCAGCGTACTCTGCGTCTTTATCGGCTTCCATTAACTCTGGATTAGCTACCCACTCTTGCATTGCAGTAATACGGCGCTCAATGGTACGGCGGTCGCCATAACCTTCAGCAATCATCCACTTCAACATAACAATGTTAGAGTTTAAGTACTCAATGATTGGCTCTTTCGCAAGCTTGATGGTACAACCCGCGGCACTACGCTCAGCAGAAGCATCAGACAATTCAAAAGCTTGTTCAACTTTTAAGTTTTCTAAGCCTTCAATTTCTAGAATGCGACCAGAGAAAGCGTTTTTCTTGCCTTTCTTCTCAACAGTTAACAAACCGTTTTGAATCGCTGCGTAAGGAATGGCATGAACCAAATCACGCAATGTGATACCAGGCTTCATCTCACCTTTAAAACGCACCAAGATTGACTCAGGCATATCCAATGGCATAACACCGGTTGCAGCTGCGAATGCCACTAGACCAGAACCCGCAGGGAATGAAATACCAATTGGGAAACGTGTATGTGAATCACCACCAGTACCCACAGTATCTGGTAACAACATACGGTTTAGCCAAGAGTGAATAACACCATCACCAGGGCGTAATGAAACACCGCCACGATTCATAATGAAGTCAGGCAAAGTATGGTGAGTAGTTACGTCTACTGGTTTAGGGTAAGCCGCCGTGTGGCAGAATGACTGCATGGTTAGGTCTGCAGAGAAACCTAAACACGCTAAATCTTTAAGTTCATCACGGGTCATTGGTCCAGTTGTATCTTGCGAACCCACAGTTGTCATTTTAGGCTCACAGTATTGGCCAGGACGGATCCCTTCAACACTACACGCTTTACCTACCATTTTTTGCGCCAGCGTAAAGCCTTTGCTTGAAGCAGCAACATCTTGAGGACGTTTAAATACTTCTGATGGTGCTAAACCTAAAGAAACACGGGCACGGTCAGTTAAGCCACGGCCAATAATTAGAGGAATACGGCCACCAGCGCGTACTTCGTCTAACAACACCTCTGTTTTAAGCTCGAAGGTTGATATCACTTCATCGCTACCAGCTTTTTTCACTTCACCAGCAAATGGGTAAATGTCGATAACATCGCCCATCGCAAGTTGTTCCACATCTAGCTCAATCGGCAACGCACCCGCATCTTCCATGGTGTTGAAGAAGATAGGGGCAATTTTACCACCTAGACAGAAACCACCACCGCGCTTGTTTGGTACATTAGGGATATCGTCACCCATCAACCACAGCACAGAGTTAGTCGCAGATTTACGTGAAGAACCAGTACCAACAACATCACCTACGTAAACTAAAGGGTGACCTTTTTCTTGTAGTGCTTCAATTTGCTTCATTGGCCCAATAGTGCCCGCTTGATCAGGTTCAATACCTTCTCGTGCGTTTTTAAGCATGGCTAAAGCATGTAATGGAATGTCTGGGCGTGACCAAGCATCAGGTGCTGGAGACAAGTCATCGGTATTGGTTTCACCGGTTACTTTAAATACAGTTAGTGTCGATTTCTCAGCTAACTCAGGACGGTTTAAGAACCATTCTGCGTCAGCCCAACTTTGCATCACTTGTTGTGCAAAGTTATTGCCCGTTTTGGCTTTTTCTTCCACGTCGTGGAAAGAATCAAACATTAGCAGGGTATGCGATAAGGCTTTAACTGCAATCGGGGCTAATTCGGCGTTATCCAATAATGAGATAAGCGGCTCGATGTTGTAACCACCTTGCATGGTGCCTAACAACTCTGTTGCATAAGCAGCTGACACGATAGGTGAAGTCACCTCTCCTGTAGTAACAGCGGCAAGAAAACCAGCTTTTACATAGGCGGCTTCGTCTACACCAGGGGGAATTCGATTAGCTAATAAATCCAGAAGGAATGCGTCTTCACCTGCTGGCGGAGCTTTTAATAACTCTACTAATCCTGCAGTTTGTTCAGCATCTAGGGGTTTAGGTACAATACCTTCAACAGCACGCTCTTCGACGTGTTTGCGGTAGCTTTCTAGCACGGCTCGCTCCTTATTGTAATAATGCCCGTAGGGGATATCCATATATATGGGCCATTGGGTAGCTGGCCTCATCGGGCTGAGATTATAGCCGTTTTAACTATAAATTAAAATATCGGCATTTTTAATAAACCACCAAAAATCAAACAAAAACCTTTAATTACAATAAGATAAATGCATTATTATACTTTAGCCACAAAGCCTAAAGTTACAATTTATTCACATTTGTCACGTATTTAGAAGTCATTGCCAATAAACAAATATAAGGTTTGCTCAGTTTGATTATGCCCATAAGCCAACACTATTGGCCCTAGCATGCTGGTATCTAGAGCCATAAATACGCTCCCAGCCCAAATGGCGCTGTCATATGAAATGTCGCTAGAGTTGTTCCACACCCCACCATTTTCTAGTGAGCCACCAACAAATACAGGCGCTTGAAAAGCCGGCGATTGGTAATGATGAAGTTGGTAAAAATACATTAAGCCGGTTAGCGCTTTGTAGCGGCCAGATAGCTGCTCGTAGGTAAAACCAGACAACCTTAGGAAGCCACCAAGATCTTGAGCATCAGTAGGAATGATAAAATCACTGCCGGTGCTTCCGTATTCACCAAACCAATTGAAATTGTGCTTATCCCAACCAAACGGCACCTTCCAACGTGTTTCAAAACTGGGCGCTAGTACGCTAGAAAACTCATCCACGTCCTCATGATAAAGCGTAAAATTAACATCTAGCATTTTCCCTTGGGTTGGAAAGGCCCAACTATTTAAGGTGTCGTAATCAAACTTAAAATAAGGCCCATACAGCCAATAGTTTGCTTCTGCAGCGATACCATTAACTTCAATATTGCCATGTTTTGCCGCTAGACCTACCGCCCATTCTTGCCAAGGTTGATAATTCCACGCTAAGTGAGTGCGAAACTGCAGATCAGAGAAACTAGCCTCTAGGTATTCAAAGTCTTCCGATATTCCGTAAAGGCGACGATTACGTTTATCGTATTCTGCCGAAATCGCCCAAGAGTACTTTAAGCTTTCGGTTATTGGTGAGTAGTATTCGGTATACAGTCGTTTAATCGAACCTATTTCAACTTCATTACGCCACTCGGCGCCCAAATCGTTTAAATTGGTTAAGGTAAAACCCAAGCCTATGTTGGCTTCAGTTCTATCGGAGAAGTTCTCTTGTAAGCCTATCTTCATGTCAAAGTAGCCCGGACCCCAGCTTTTCTCCTGAGTGTCCACATGAATTACATTCTCGCCTTGCTCAGTGCTAATGCGATAATCTACCCGCTCAAATGTTCCTAAGGCATACAGCTGGCTAATTTTTTCTTCTAACTCAGCCTTAGATAAAAGCTCACCTTGGTTGAGTTTTAAACGCGCTAAAATAACCTCATCACTAAGGCTTGAGTCGTTATTTAGCTCGATACGGCTTACTACAAACTCCTCATGTAACTTGAGCTGTGCTTTACGCTCAGTAACAGTTTGCCGATAGGCCAAATACTCTTGATGTTGCTCGATAACACCTATCCGTTTAGCTAATTCGGCAATAGGCTCCCTGCCCGCTTCTTTACCTCGTTGTAACGCTAGCGGCATAGCAGAGAAGTCCGCGGTATCTACTCCCGTCATATCAGGAGAAATTAATAAATCATCGGCGCTTAACAACGCTATTTGTCGTTCGGTGCCAGAGCGAGTTAAAAAGATAGATAGCTGATCCACCACATCAACCGCGGTATTAAGTTGGCCCTGTTTTTTAAGCCGTGAACCAATATCAACTGCGATAATAATATCGGCACCCATCTCTTTAAGTACATCCACCGGCATGTTGTTTACTACCCCTCCATCAGACAGCTGTTTACCGTCTAACTCCACTGGACGTAGTGCTCCCGGCACCGACATACTGGCTTGCATAGCGACCGCTAAATCACCTCGCTCAAGTATATAAGGTTTCATTTCAGCCATATCGGTGGCGACTGCGCGATAGGGAATTGCGAGCTCGTCAAAGCTTGCTAGCGCTTCTAGATTACTGGTGGCAAAACGGAGAATTTCGGCCATGGTTTGACCTTGTACAGCGCCTTTGGGTATTTGAATACCTTGCTCATTTAGCCCCAAAGGTAGAGAGATCTGATAATCGTCTTGTTGTTTTTTACTGCGTAGCGACAACTCGCTTCGTGTTACATCGTCAACAAAGCCGCTTTCCCAATGAATAGAAAATGTTAATGCTTCTATTTCTTCAGCGGTATAGCCCATTGCTAACATAGCGCCGAAGTAAGCGCCCATACTGGTACCTGCAACATAATCAACGGGAACATTGTATTCTTCTAAAAGTTGCATAACCCCAAGATGCGCAGCACCTTTAGCGCCACCACCACTTAACGCTAAGCCTATTTTAGGACGCGCTACTACGCTAAAAGCAGTAGATAAAAAAACTAACAGTAATAGGCTATTGCGCAAACGCGGCATCAAGAGTCATTCCTTTGAAAACAAACAATAAAGGCAGCCAAGGCTGCCTTTATAACTTTAGTTTTTAAAACTATCTGAGTCTATTTTTTCTTTTTCTTAGCTTTGGCATTTGGAAGGTCGGTAATGCTGCCTTCGAAAATTTCTGCCGCTAAACCTACAGACTCATGCAAGGTTGGGTGAGCATGAATAGTTAATGCAATATCTTCAGCATCACAACCCATCTCAATGGCTAGGCCAATTTCACCAAGCAATTCACCGCCATTGGTACCCACAACTGCGCCACCAATTACACGACCAGATTCTTTATCAAAAATCATCTTAGTCATACCGTCTGGGCAATCTGATGCGATAGCGCGACCAGAAGCAGCCCAAGGGAATACCGATGCTTCGTAGTTAATACCCTGTGCTTTAGCTTCTTTCTCGGTTAAGCCAACCCATGCCATCTCGGGCTCGGTGTAAGCAATAGAAGGAATCACTTTAGGATCAAAGAAGTGCTTCTTGCCAGAGATAACTTCAGCAGCAACATGGCCTTCGTGCACACCTTTATGAGCCAACATAGGTTGACCAACAATGTCACCAATAGCATGAATGTGCGGTACGTTTGTACGAAGTTGCTTATCAACTTCAATGAAACCACGTTCGGTTACTTCGATGCCTGCTTTTTCAGCTTCTAAGCCCAAGCCATTTGGTACACGGCCTACAGCTACTAGTACTGCGTCGTAACGTACTGGTTCATGTGGCGCTTGCTTACCTTCGTAAGTCACGTATAAACCATCGGTTTTAGACTCTACGGCTATCACTTTGGTTTCTAACATGATGTTGAACTTGTCTTTCACCTTCTTGGTGTAAGCACGCACAACGTCTTTATCAGCAGCAGGTACTAGCTGGTCAGCAAATTCAACTACATCAATCTCACTGCCTAGTGCGCCGTATACTGTACCCATTTCTAGGCCAATAATACCGCCACCCAATACCAACAATTTGCCTGGAACTTCTTTTAGTTCTAGTGCATCTGTTGAATCCCAAACACGTGGATCATTATGTGGGATAAATGGTAATTTAACTGGGCGAGAGCCCGCAGCAATAATCGCGTTATCGAAGTTGATAGTTGTGACGCCTTCGTCACCTTCAACTTGCAATGAGTTAGCGCCAGTAAACTTACCTAGGCCCTGAACTACTTTAACTTTACGCATTTTAGCCATACCGTCGAGGCCGCCAGTCAGTTGACTGATGACTTTTTCTTTCCAGGTACGGATTTTATTAATGTCGGTTTGTGGCTCACCAAATACAATGCCGTGCTCAGCCAGTGATTTTGCTTCTTCAATCACTTTAGCTACGTGCAATAGTGCTTTTGATGGGATACAGCCCACATTCAAACATACTCCGCCGAGGGTGGCGTAGCGTTCTACAATTACTGTTTCCAAACCTAAATCGGCAGCACGGAAGGCAGCAGAATAACCTGCAGGGCCTGCACCCAGTACTACCACCTGGGTCTTGATTTCCTTACTCATTGATGACCTCTTGGTATTGTTATGTTGTAAAGCTGCTGTAGGGTAAATCTGTTAACCATGCAGCTAAACTGAGTTTACGGTTAATCGGTATAAAAAAGAAGAGCCGGGTGATAAACACCCAGCTCTTATTACTAAAGTACTAGTCGGCGAATATCACCTAACAAGCCACTTAAGGTGGAGATGAATCTAGCTCCATCTGCACCATCAATCACTCGATGGTCATAAGACAATGCCAGCGGTAGCATTAACTTCGGTACAAAGTCTTTACCATTCCACTTAGGTTTCATCTCACTGCGTGATACACCTAAAATGGCCACTTCAGGCGCATTTACAATAGGCGTGAACTGCGTACCACCAATGCCACCAAGGCTAGATATAGTGAAACAGCCACCTTGCATGTCTGAGGCTGTTAGTTTACCTGCTCGTGCTTTCTTCGAAATTTCTACCAGCTCTTCTGAAAGCTGGTAAACACCTTTCTTGTTCACATCACGCACTACCGGTACAACCAAGCCGTTTGGCGTGTCCACCGCAATACCAATGTGAATATATTTCTTCATGATAAGGCTATTGCCATCATCTGAAAGCGCCGAGTTAAACTTAGGCATAGCTTCTAGGGTTTTAGCAGCTGCTTTTAGCATAAATACGAGAGGCGTAATCTTGAAACCAAGCTGTTGCTTCTCAGCAATCACGTTCTGCTCTTTACGGAAGGCTTCCATTTCTGAAATGTCAGCTTCGTCAAATTGAGTAACGTGTGGGATCTTCACCCAGTTACGGTGTAAAGCAGGGCCAGAGATTTTCTGAATGCGTGATAACGGAACTTCTTCCACTTCACCAAATTTAGAGTAATCAATACTCGGCCAAGCTGCTACAGCCATACCCGCGCCACCAGCAGAAGCACCAGACTCAAGTACTTTAACTGCTTGTTTAACGTAAGCTTGTACGTCTTCTTTAACGATACGGCCCTTACGACCAGACGCTTTAACCTTGGCTAAATCAACCCCGAATTCACGAGCTAAACGACGAATAACCGGTGAAGCATGTACGTAGGCACTGTTTTCAACAAACTCACCTGCTTTAGCAGGAGCGCTTGCCGTTTTAGCTGGCGCAGGAGCCGCTGCAGGTGGTTTAGCAGCTTCAGCTGGTGCCGCCGCTGGTGCGCTAGCAACAGGCGCTGCAGATGTAACTTCAAACACCATAATCAGCGAGCCAGTTTTTACTTTATCGCCAGTCGTAACCTTAAGCTCTTTAACCACACCAGCAAACGGCGCTGGTACTTCCATAGCGGCTTTGTCACCTTCTACAGAAATCAGAGTTTGTTCAAGCTCAACAGTGTCGCCAACCGATACAGTTACTTCGGTGACTTCAACTTCGTCGTCACCAATATCAGGGATTAGAACTTGCTGCTCTTGTTTAGCTGCTGGAGCCGCAGGTGCGGCCTCTGCAACAGGAGCTGAAGCAGGCGCGGAACCAGCTACTTCAAACTCCATAATAAGAGAACCGGTAGTCACTTTATCGCCTACCGCTACGCTAATCGCTTTTACCGTGCCAACAAATGGAGCAGGTACTTCCATAGCGGCTTTATCGCCTTCTACAGAAATAAGCGTTTGCTCAGCGTCAATAACATCACCCACACTCACTGCGATTTCAGTAATTTCTACTTCATCATCGCCAATATCTGGTACGTGCACTAACTCTACCGAGCTAGCAGCAGGCGTTGCTGATGCAACCGGCGCTTCTGCTGCTGGCGTTGCAGCTGCAGCACCTTCGGCTTCAAAGATCATAATCAGTGCGTTTGTCGCAACACTGTCACCCACCGCTACTTTAATTTCTTTCACAACACCCGCTTGAGATGCTGGTACTTCCATAGCGGCTTTGTCGCCTTCTACCGAAATAAGCGATTGCTCTAACTCTACGCTGTCGCCCACATTGACAAGAATTTCGGTAACTTCTACTTCATCATCGCCAATATCTGGTACAAAAATTTCAATACTCATATCACTCGCCCTTACGCGTAGAGAGGGTTAACTTTGTCAGTGTCGATGCCATATTTTTCAATCGCTTCTACCACTAACTTCTTATCAATAGTTCCAGCTTTAGCTAACTCAGCTAACGAAGCTACAACTATGTAATCGGCATTCACTTCAAAGTGACGACGTAGATTTTCACGGCTATCACTGCGGCCAAATCCATCAGTACCTAATACTTTGTAACTACCAGGAATGTAAGCACGCACTTGCTCGGCGTATTGCTTCATGTAATCGGTAGCGGCAATGGTCGGTAAATCACTTAAAGCTTCAGTAATAAACGGTACTTGCTCTTCCGCTTCTGGCTTAAGCATGTTCAAACGCTCAACAGCTTGGCCTTCGCGGGTCAGTTCGTTAAACGAGGTAACACTGAATACTTCAGAGGCTACGTCGTATTCTTCACTCAACACTTTAGCGGCCTTAAGTACTTGCTGCATGATAGTGCCAGAGCCCAATAACTGAACCTGCGCCTTGCTACCTTTATTACTCTCAAACTTGTAGATACCTTTGCGGATACCGTCAGCTGCGCCTTCTGGCATAGCTGGTTGATGATAGTTTTCATTCATCAAGGTTAAGTAGTAGTAAATGTTCTCTTGTTCACCGTACATACGGCGCAAACCATCTTGCAGAATTACCGCTACTTCAAAGGCAAAGCTTGGGTCGTAAGAAATACAGTTTGGAATGGTGTTAGCCAAGATTAAGCTGTGACCATCTTCGTGCTGCAAACCTTCGCCATTTAGGGTGGTTCTACCGGCTGTAGCGCCCAATAAGAAACCGCGCGCTTGTTGGTCCCCCGCCATCCAACACATATCACCAACACGTTGGAAACCAAACATTGAGTAATAGATGTAGAACGGAATCATTGGTACATCGTTGGTGCTGTATGACGTAGCAGCAGCAACCCATGAGCTCATGGCACCTAATTCGTTAATCCCTTCTTGCAATACTTGACCGCTAGTATCTTCTTTATAGTAAGACACTTGCTCTCTGTCTTGCGGGGTATAAACCTGACCGCCAGGGTTGTAAATCCCCACTTGGCGGAACAAACCTTCCATACCAAAGGTACGTGCTTCATCAGCAATAATCGGCACGATGTTTTTACCAATACCTTTGTTCTTAAGCATGACATTTAATGCTCGAACGTAAGCCATAGTGGTAGATATTTCGCGCTTTTGCTCACCTAATAAGGCATCAAACTCGCTCAACTCAGGGATCTCTAAGTCTTTAGTAAATTTAGGCAAACGTGTTGGCGTGTAACCTTTTAACTCTTTACGGCGAGCATGCAGGTAATCGTATTCTGCAGTGCCAGGCTTAAGTTCAATGTAAGGCAGATTAGGTAAGTCTGCATCACTTACGTCTACACCTAAACGGTCACGGAATTGCTGAACATAGTTCATGTCCATTTTCTTCACGCCGTGAGCAATGTTTTTGCCTTGAGCTGCTTCGCCCATACCGTAACCTTTAACCGTTTTGGCTAAGATAACAGTAGGTACGCCGGCTGTTTTACGTGCTTTATCAAAGGCGGCGTAAAGTTTAACCGGATCATGGCCACCACGACGCAAAGCAAAAATTTCGTCGTCACTCATATCTTTAACTAATTCAGCGGTTTCACTGTATTTACCAAAGAAGTGCTCACGCACATAAGCGCCATATTTTGCTTTAAAGGTTTGGTAATCGCCGTCAATGGTTTCGTTCATCAACTGCAATAACTTACCAGAACTGTCTTTCGCTAGCAGGCTGTCCCACTCACTACCCCAAACCACTTTAATCACATTCCAGCCAGCACCTTTAAATAGGCCTTCTAGCTCTTGAATGATTTTGCCGTTACCCATTACTGGGCCGTCTAAGCGCTGTAAGTTACAGTTAATAAGGAAACATAAGTTATCTAACTTTTCACGAGCAGCGAAAGAAATCGCACCGCGTGATTCTGGCTCGTCCATCTCGCCATCACCCAAGAACGCGTAAACACGTTGCTGAGTACAGTCTTTTAAGCCACGACCGGTAAGGTACTTAAGGAAACGGGCTTGATAAATAGCAGAGATAGGGCCAAGGCCCATAGACACAGTAGGAAACTGCCAGAACTCAGGCATTAACTTAGGGTGCGGGTAAGAGCTTAAACCGTTACCGCCTACTTCTTGGCGGAAGTTATCTAGTTGCTCAGTCGTTAAACGCCCTTCAACAAATGCGCGAGCGTAAATACCCGGAGAGATGTGCCCTTGGTAGTAAACTAAATCACCGCCATCTTGCTCATTTCGCGCACGAAAGAAGTGGTTAAAACACACCTCATAAAATGCAGCAGAAGACTGATAAGACGCCATGTGGCCGCCTAGGTCGAGGTCCTTTTTAGACGCGCGCAATACAATCATAATTGCATTCCAGCGAATAATAGAACGAATCCGACGCTCTATTGCACTGTCGCCAGGGTATTCAGGCTCATCTGACACTGCGATAGTATTGATGTAATCGCTAGTGATAGACCCGCCAGGGCCGGCTAATCCATCAATCTTAGCGTTAGCAATGACCTGCTCTAACAAGAACTGTGCACGTTCAACGCCTTCCTCACGGATCACAGATTCAATGGCGTCGATCCACTCACTGGTTTCTAGCGAGTCAACATCATGCTTCAGTACCTCTGACATGGCTGTTTCCTTATCAGTTATTAATAGTTTTCCAAACCCTAGTTTTTAAGGCTTGGGTTACACTTTCAATTGTTTTAAACGACGATTAGACCGCTCTACACGGCTATCTTCTCGCTCAATCAGCAATAGCGTTTCTTCAATAAACGCCAAATGTTTGTGTGAAGCTTCTCTCGCGTCATCTGGCTTCCCATCTAAGATGGCCTGCAGCATTAACGACCGATGGTGGCGAATTTTCTCGGCAACATCTGGGCGTGTATACAAGAGTTGAAAATTGTCCATAATGTTTTTTTCCAACAATGGACTTAAGCCTCTAATCAAATGAAACAACACCAAGTTATGTGATGCCTCGGTAATCGCTTCATAAAAATTTAAAACTGCTTTTGCTTCGTTTTGAGTATTTCCATCTTGCTGAGCTAACTCTATGCGCTCGTGACAAGCCTGAATTTTATCTAAATCAGCCTCGGTCCCTCTTAGGGCCGCATAATAGGCAGAAATCCCCTCAACAGCGTGACGAAACTCCAACAAGTCTAGTTGGCTTTCATCATGATTGGACAATAAATCAAACAAGGGATCGGTAAGCGCTTCGCGCAACTTTTGCTGTACGTAAGTACCGCCACCTTGTCGCCTTACTACCAAGCCTTTCGCTTCCAATTTTTGAATCGCTTCACGCAGTGATGGACGTGAAACATCGAACTGAATAGCCAACTCGCGTTCGGCAGGCAAACGCTCACCTGGTGGTAAACTCCCTTCTACAATCATTCGCTCTAATTGCTTAGCAATTACGTCGGCGAGTTTAGGTGGTTTAATTCGTTGGTAGCTCATCGATTCCTATCAATTTGAATATTGGTAATACCAATTTACACGCAGCAAATTAACAAATCAGAAACACCCTGTCCAGAAAAATTGACCCACATCAATTTAGCCAGCACCTATTGCCAGATATGTAAAGTCTATTGTCCTACAAATATAATTGGTCAGACCTTTTTTTGTGCACAAGATCGACCGAATGTAACAAAGGGGAAGGAGTTAACAATGAAATGTGAAAATTAGTCGAGTTTGCTACAACCCGACTGATAGGGCTAAATTAACCAACCAGCGATAGTTAGCAAGGCGATAATCGCAATCGCAAACATAATTCCGCGCTTAGCTAAACTAACGAAACGGCAGGTAGTCGCCACACACAACATCTCGTGTTCAGATTCGTCGCCAGAAAGTTCTGCTGCTACCGCCACCTTGGCCAACCAATAACCGTTGCTATGGGTAGTATCATTTAAAGCTTGCAACCAAATGGGTAAAGCTGCTGAGGTATTGCCTACCGCCAAATAACATAAACTCGCTAAACGGCTTGGCAACCAATCAATATAGTGCATGAAATTATTTACCGTAGGCGCAAGAGCCTGTACCTCGGTGCTTTTATGTAAATACAAGCCGCGGCTGCAACCATAAAACACAGCGCCAGCAGGCCCCGCTAATACATAGAAAAAGATCACCGCAAAATAGTAACGATAGTTAAGCCACATGAGCTGGGTGCCAGTAGAGAGAGCAATAGATTCTTTTTCATCAGTCTGATGCAGCGGGTGAATTTGGCTCAATAGCTGTTGGTTAAACTCATTACAGGCTTGCTCATTACCACTAGCGGCAGCCCGAAGGTAATCACGATAACCTTGCTGCAATGGCGGGCAACCTAAAGTAAGCAGTGGAATAAAAATCCATAAAGCTAAACTGGGTAAACCAAACAGCCAACCAGTTAAGCTAACTTGCAAGTAAGCAAGCAGCAGCGTAGGCAATACCACCGCCATAACAATCTGCCATGTTGCAGATAAACTGTCGAAACGCTGCAACCACCAATGAAATACATGCTGCCACCACCAACTGGCGCCAATTCGGCGAGCACGTTCTAAACTCAAGGCTAACAAAAGTGAAATTAAAGACATGTTGCTGAATTTACTCCATAAACGTCAGCTTGATAATAAATATTAAGTTAATTACTTAGCGATATCTAGCGACTTTATAATGCGTCTAGGTATCGGATCCAATCAAACTCCGAACCAGGATCGGTTTTCCTTCCTGGAGCAATATCACTATGTGCCACAATGCGCTGCTTGGTAATGGCTGGGTAGCTACTTTGCAGAAGTTTAGTGACCTCTATTAAGCATTGATATTGCTCTGAAGTATAGCGGCTTGTATCGGTGCCTTCTAACTCAATGCCAATGGAGTAATCATTGCAGTTTTCATGATTCTCGAAAGAAGATACACCAGCATGCCAAGCCCGTTTATCAAAAGGTACGTATTGAGTTACCCGTCCGGCTCTATCAATTAGCAAGTGGGCTGAAACTTCTAGACCTTGAAGATCATGAAAGCTTGGTTCTGCGGAACAATCGAGACAACCACTAAACAAATCATCAATATATTGATTACCAAACTCGCCCTCTGGCAAACTTATACAGTGAATAACCAATAAACTCACTTCGGCCTTAGGCCGCAAATTATAGAATGCACTGGGTATTTGCCTAGCTGAAACCAGTTGATGTTGTGCGTTGATTCTCAAGCCTAAACCTCCGTATAACCTATACCAAATGTAGCTACTCATAATAAAGACTAGATTAGCCCATGCAAGCGTGAAGCTTCTGCGTTAAAATACGCCAATATTATGATGATAATTCACTTATCTACTTCACATCTACTAACCACCAGAGAAACGATGCATGAACGCTGAACAATTGCGTGCCAACGTAAGCGCCGCTTTAGTTGAAGATTTAGGAACACTCGACGCAAACTTAGACATTACCGCCGCCCTTATTCCAGAGCAGCAAATAAGCAAAGCAAAAATCATTAGCCGTGAATCCGCCACCTTTGCAGGTAAAGCATTTGCCGATGAAGTGTTTCGTCAGCTTGGTGATGAAGTAGAAATTGAGTGGTTAGTGGCCGATGGCGATAGAGTAGTTGAAGACCAAGCACTTTGTTTTTTAACTGGCCCAGCAAGAATCTTGCTCACTGGCGAGCGCTCTGCGCTTAATTTTATTCAAACCCTATCCGGCATTGCCACTCAAGTTGCCGAATACATGGACTTGCTAGAAGGCACTAACTGCAAGCTACTCGATACCCGTAAAACTCTCCCTGGATTACGTTATGCCTCTAAATACGCAGTAACTTGTGGTGCAGGAACCAATCATCGTTTTGGCTTGCACGACGCATTCTTAATTAAAGAAAACCACATCATGGCCTGTGGTGGCATTAAACAAGCTATCGAAAAAGCCCGCCTTTTATCTCCAGGTAAAAAGGTAGAAGTAGAAGTAGAGAATCTCAATGAGCTTGAGCAAGCATTAGATGCCAATTGTGATGTGGTAATGCTAGACAATTTCTCTGTGGCATTAATGAAACAAGCGGTGGAATTAAACCAAGGCCGAGCAAAATTAGAGGCCTCAGGAAACATGACCCTAACAACAATTCGTCAGTATGCCGAAACCGGCGTAGACTTCATTTCTGTGGGTGCTTTAACTAAACATGTCAAGGCCTTAGACCTAAGTATGCGATTTGTCGCCTAATAAATGTTAATGCGAACATCCTTGTGTACACCTAGATGTACACAAGGGATTTAATAAGTGTTGCTAAGATCACGATATCATTGCCTTTTTTCAATAAAAGCTATACTTTTTTAAGTCGTATGCTTTAATGTGAAACTCATTTATAGCATCGTGGTATCAGGGACGTAGGAACAACTCAATTGTTTCACCACAACTCTGAACAAAAACAACGGTAAATGAATAACTTCAAAAAACTTGTGTAAAGGAAAGACGCAATGAAAACCATCCAAAACCTTCAAACCAAAGTTGCTAACAAGCAATCAGGTTTTACTCTTATTGAATTAATGATCGTAGTAGCGATTATCGCTATTTTAGCGGCAGTAGCACTTCCGGCTTACCAAACATACACTTCAAAATCAAGATTTTCAGAAACAGTGTTAGCTGTTGGACCTAGCAAAACCTCGCTTGAAATTTGTGTTCAAACAAATGCCATATCTGCTCCTTCTTCAACTAATGATGAGTGTTACACTAAAGCTACAAACTTGGCTGCAACTTCAGCCACTGGTGACTTTGTTGAAAAAGTTGAAATTACAGTTGCGTCTAATGAATATGTGATCACCGCAACATCTGCTGGGTTACCAGAGAATAAGACTTATATCCTTTCAGGTGCAGTTTCTGGCGGGGCAGTAACTTGGGACAAAACGGGTTCATGTATCGCTGCAGACCTTTGTTAATATAATTTACAATGTCTAATAACAACTTAAACGGCCTAGCTTCAAGCTTGGCCGTTTCTTTTCCAGAAAAAGAAACTCAGCTAATTGAGCTCTATAAGCGCAGTATTCAAGAGCAAACGGCGTTTACGTCGGTACTCATTGAAAACGAATTGATTTCTAGTCGAGACCTTGCAGATTTTTGTGAAGCACAATTTGGCATTCCGTTGCTAGACTTAGACGCGATTGAGCTTACCGAAATCCCGCAAAGCTTCTTAAACGAAAAGTTAATATTCAAACACCACGTACTACCGGTTTATAGCCAAAACCAAACGCTTTATGTTGCAATGGCTGACCCAAGCAATGTAGCTGCCCTTGAAGATTTTGGTTTTAGTTTTGGACTACATGTTGAAGCGCTTTTGGTTGAGGAAACTAAACTACATAAAGCAATTCAATCCCTTGTAGATGATACCTCTAACTTAGATATCGGCGACATCTCTGATGACGATATCAGTGGCCTAGAGGTAAGCGATGAAAACTCTCGGCTTGATGAAAAGCAAGATAATAAAGAAGATGATGCACCGATTGTTGTTTATATCAACAAGATATTGATGGACTCTATCCGTCGAGGCGCTTCAGATTTACATTTTGAACCTTATGAGCATAAATACCGAATTCGTTTTCGTATTGACGGCATATTGCATGAAATTGCTAGCCCCCCTATTAACCTTGCTAATCGATTTTCTGCTCGCCTTAAAGTGATGGCGCGTATGGACATCGCAGAGCGTCGCTTGCCGCAAGACGGGCGAATTAAGCTAAAAACTGGCCGTAACAAAGCCATTGATATGCGGGTTAACTCACTTCCCACTATGTGGGGGGAAAAGATTGTAATTCGTATTTTGGACTCATCTGCCGCCAATCTTAATATCGATATTCTCGGCTATGATGACAAACAGAAGAAACTATATTTAGATGCTCTTGCTCGTCCGCAAGGGATGATACTGGTCACAGGCCCAACGGGCTCCGGTAAAACGGTATCTTTATATACAGGTTTAAATATTCTAAATACCACAGAAACCAACATATCAACGGCAGAAGATCCGGTAGAGATTAACTTACCTGGCGTTAACCAAGTTCTTATTAATAACAAGGCTGGGATGACCTTCGCCAGCGCTTTGCGCGCCTTTTTACGCCAAGATCCCGACATTGTAATGGTCGGTGAAATTCGAGATTTAGAAACAGCAGAGATTTCGATCAAGGCAGCCCAAACTGGTCACTTGGTGTTATCAACTTTGCATACAAATTCAGCGGCAGAAACATTAACTCGTTTACTAAATATGGGCGTGCCTGCATTTAACATTGCCTCTTCAGTGAGTTTAATTATTGCTCAGCGCCTAGCCCGTAAATTATGTGAACATTGTAAAAAACCAAAAATGGTAGAAGCCATTTTGCTACCAAAAATGGGCTTTACTCAAACGCAAATTGATTCTGGTATTAAATTATTTGATCCGGTCGGCTGTGACCAATGCACGGGGGGGTATAAAGGGCGAGTGGGTATTTACGAAGTGATGCCAATGAGTTCTGCAATCGCCAAGCTAATAATGTTAGAAGGTAATTCTATCCAAATAGCAGAGCAAGCCGCAGAAGAAGGTATGTATTCATTGCGTATGTCGGCCCTAGAAAAAGCCCGCTTAGGTGTTACAAGCCTCTCCGAAGTCGAACGAGTCACAAATGTGTAACTCCACCCACTACGTAATGTAATCACCTGATATATTTAGACAACTGGCTTTATACAAATTAAGTAACAAAAATTAGCAAGGATGTTATGGCTACCGCAACGACCACTAAACGAAAAATCGCTGTAAAAAAAATTAACGCTTATACCTGGAGCGGAGTAAACCGCAAAGGTGGTAAGGTTAGTGGTGAATATCAAGCTGAGACGATCAGTCAAGTAAAAGCGGAGCTACGCCGACAGGGTATAACGGTTACCAAAACCAAAAAGAAAACGGAGAATTTTCTTTCTAAGTTGGGTAACAGAATCAATGCCATGGATATTGCTGTAATGTCTCGGCAAATAGCCACCATGTTGCAAGCTGGCGTGCCATTAGTCCAAAGCTTTAACATAATTTCGAAAAGTGTAGAAAAACCAGCAATGCGTGAGCTCATCTCTGAGGTTGCTGCTGAAGTGGAGTCAGGTACGGCACTATCAGATACGCTAAGAAAACACCCTCTTTATTTCGATAGTCTTTATTGCGATTTAATTGAAGCTGGCGAGCAAAGCGGTGCTTTAGAAACCATTTATGACCGTGTTGCAATATACAAAGAAAAAGCCGAAGCACTAAAATCAAAAATTAAAAAAGCGATGTTCTACCCTGTGTCGGTGATTATTGTTGCAATTATTGTAACCACGATTCTTTTACTATTTGTTATTCCGCAATTTGAAGAAATTTTTGCGAGCTTTGATGCTGAACTCCCCGCTTTCACCCAGTTTGTAATTGGTATTTCTCGCTTTCTACAAGATTATTGGCCACTTATTTTCGGTGGAATTTTTGTGGCTAGTTATGCATACGTGCAAGCTTTTAGGCGATCCCAAGCGGTTAAAGATGCCACTGACAGATTCATTCTTAAAATTCCAGTAATAAATCCTATCTTGCATAAAGCAGCGATGGCACGTTTTGCAAGAACACTATCGACTACTTTCGCCGCAGGCATTCCCCTTATTGATGCTTTAAAGTCGGCTGCAGGAGCCTCTGGTAATGTGGTCTATAGAAACGCTATCGATGCCATACGTATCGAGGTCACTGGCGGTATGCAAATGAATATTGCTATGCGTACCGTAGAAATTTTTCCGGATATGGTTACACAAATGGTGATGATTGGTGAGGAGTCGGGCTCATTAGATAGCATGCTTGATAAAGTGGCTAATATTTATGAGCAACAGGTGGATGACGCAGTAGATGGCTTAACAAGCCTTATTGAACCACTGATTATGGCTGTGCTAGGTGTGTTAGTTGGTGGTATGGTAGTAGCCATGTATTTACCAATCTTTAAACTAGGCTCAGTTGTAAGCTAAGCATGCAAAATTTTATTCTACTCTACCCAGCCACTGCG
Organism: Agarivorans sp. 1_MG-2023; assembly: GCF_030548385.1. Classification (NCBI taxonomy): domain Bacteria; kingdom Pseudomonadati; phylum Pseudomonadota; class Gammaproteobacteria; order Alteromonadales; family Alteromonadaceae; genus Agarivorans; species Agarivorans sp. 1_MG-2023. The sequence goes on from NZ_JAUOSJ010000008.1 coordinate 127,243, forward strand.
CTGGGTTTCTGCTTATTAATAGCTCTGTGTATTGGCTCTTTTTTGAACGTGGTGATTCACCGCTTACCTATAATGTTACAGCGAGAGTGGAAAATAGAATGTCGCTCTTTTTTGGCTGATGAACTAAAAGATAACCCCAAATCAGAAGCCGACACTTACAACTTAATGATTCCCCGTTCAGCCTGCCCAAGCTGTAACAGCCTAATCACTGCTTGGCAAAACATCCCAGTTATTAGTTGGCTAATCCTTCGAGGAAAGTGCGCGAATTGTAAGGCTCCAATCAGTGCTCGTTACCCCTTAGTAGAGTTAGCTTCAGGCTTATTAACTCTGGCGTGTTGGTGGCAATTTGGTCTTAGTTTACCGTTTGTTTTTGCTAGCCTGTTTTGCATCATTTTGCTCTGCCTCACCATGATCGATTTAGATACCATGTATTTGCCCGATCAAATCACTCTACCAACCTTATGGTTAGGTTTGCTCTTCAACTTGGATACGGGCTTTGTTAGTTTGAATGATGCTGTGCTTGGTGCGGCTATCGGTTATGGCTTTTTGTGGAGCTTATTTTGGGTATTTAAATTACTCACCGGTAAAGAAGGTATGGGTTACGGTGATTTCAAACTGCTAGCGATGATAGGCGCTTGGTTTGGCTGGCAAGCCCTGCCTCTAACCATTCTGTTATCTTCGTTTGCAGGGGCGGCCATCGGTATTGGGCTAATTGTGTTTCGCAAACACCAACAAAGCAAACCTATTCCATTTGGTCCCTATCTCGCTTTAGGGGCGCTTTGCTATTTATTGTTTGGTGACACTATTCATGCTTGGTACTTTTCTTACCTTGGAATCGCCTAATGATTATTGGTTTAACGGGTGGTATTGCCAGCGGTAAGAGCCAAGTTTCCCATTGTTTTGAAGAGCTTGGAATAACGGTTGTAGACGCAGATATTGTTGCTAGAGAAGTGGTGAATATAGGCCAGCCTGCTCTAGCCCAAATCGCAGAGTATTTTGGGCAAACTATTTTGCTTGAAAATGGGGAGCTTAATCGCGCTAAATTACGCCAAGAAATTTTTGCTGATGAAGAGAAAAAGAACTGGCTAAATCAACTGATGCATCCACTCATTCGCGAAACAATGCTCACCCAGCTAAATCAAGCTCAAGGCGCCTACAAAGTCTTAGTTGCTCCGCTGCTTTTGGAAAATAAACTCAACAAGCTAGTAGACCGAGTGCTCGTTGTAGATGCTCCAACCAATACCCAGATAGAACGCACCATCGCTAGAGATAATGTAAGTTCAACCCAAGCGCAACAAATTATCGATGCCCAGATGAAACGGGAAGCAAAACTCGCCGCTGCCGATGACATCATTGAAAACAATGCCGATCTTCCAACCTTACAGCTAAAAGTTAAAGCATTACACCAGTTTTACCTTGATCTCAGTAAAAGCCATGACAGTTAATCCTCCAATGGTTACACTAGCGCAGATAAGCCACCCAAAGCTGTAAAACTGAGTTCTCATGGCCGCATTGATTTTTGAACACCCTTTAAACGAAAAAGTAAGAAACTACTTACGCTTAGAGCAATTGTTTGAGCAACTAATGCTGTCCAAAGCACTGCAACATCCACTGCAACAGCAGCAGTTCTTTCGAGTGCTGTTTGAAGTGGCTGAAGTATTAGAACGCTGTGAATGGCGCGCCGACTTACTTAAAGATTTAGCTAAACAGGCTGAAAAGCTCGACCAATGGGCATCAATGCCAAATGTTGATACCAGTAAAATTGAAGAGCTCTTGTTACAAGTTAAAACCTTTATCGCCGCCATAGCTAAGCATACTCGTGTATCTGACCACCTTAAAAATGATCGGCTACTTGCGAGTATTCGACAGCGACTTTGTTTGCCAGGCGGAAACAGTAGCTTCGACTTGCCCTATTTGCATTTATGGTTAAATCAGCCACAAGCGTTAATAAACTCTCAAGTCCAGCAATGGTTAAGCCCATTTCAATTAGTGGCTGAAGCCATCAAACACTTATTAAATCTACTCAGAGAACAGCACAGTGATGCTGATGTAATCGCCCATAAGGGCTTTTATCAAGGGGTTGCAGCCGAATGTGGCCTGTTGCGTATTGAGGTAGATACCAAGTTTCAATGTTATCCAACCGTTAGCGGACATAAACACCGCTTTGCGATAAAATTTGTTAGTGCGGTGAATGCTGAAGTAGCCGATATTCCCTGCCGCCTTTATTGTTGTAAGATTGCTTAATGAAAAAACCTAATGCTCCGCAAGTAAAATGCCCTACCTGTGATACCACCGTGATTTGGCAAGCCAGCAGTGAATACAGACCTTTTTGCAGTGAACGCTGTAAGCTTATTGATTTAGGCGAATGGGCCAATGAAGAGAAGTTTATCGCCGGACAGGACCTACAAGAAGACGAAGATAAACCCGATAGCTGGGAATTTTAATCCGCACTAAAGCCAGATTTAAGAATTTCTTCTAGAATCACCTCATTGGCTTCTGGAAAATTTAAGTCAACCAGTTCATTTCTGTTTACCCAGCGAATTTCTTGTTGTTCAGCGCCTTGTGGCTCACCTGAGTAGCGAGTTAGCGTATAAACATGTAAACATACCTTTTTATCGCCATAGTCGTGCTCAACGCGAATAAGAGGCTTACAGCTATCTTTATCTACAACGATTAACAGTTCTTCCTCCAACTCTCTAGACAACGCATCTACAACAAGCTCTCCATCTTCAATTTTGCCACCTGGAAACTCCCACTTTCCACCTTGATGCTGTGCTTGGTTACGTAAACTAAGTAAGATTCTCTCACCATCAACAATCACGCCCACAGCTACATTTACAATTTTCATTATCTTTCCTTACTCATAAAAAAAGAGAGCCTGAGCTCTCTTTTCAATAGACTTTGTAACCTTAAGAAAGCTTACCGTGACATTGTTTGTATTTCTTACCGGAGCCACATGGGCAAGGGTCATTACGACCCACTTTTTGTCCATCGCGAACGACCGTATGGCCGGGCTCAGCTGATTCCTCAGTTTGGCCCTGCGATTGTTGCTGGCGCAATTTCATTGCTCGCTCTTCAGCTTCACGACGTTTGGCTTCCATCGCTTCAACTTCTTCAGGAGCTTGAACTTGAACACGACTCAAGATACTTACTACATCCAACTTCAGCGCTTCAAGCATTTGCATGAATAACTCGTAAGACTCACGCTTATACTCTTGCTTGGGATTCTTCTGAGCATAACCACGTAAGTGAATACCTTGGCGAAGATGATCCATTGCAGCTAAATGCTCTTTCCATAACTGATCAAGCGTTTGCAACATTACAGATTTTTCAAATTGCTTAATAGGATCAGCACCTACAGTGTCAATTTTAATCTGATAATCAGCTATAGCGGCTTCTAAGATTTTTTCACGAAGTTTTTCTTCATGTAATTTATCGTCTTCATCAAGCCATTTTTGAATCGATAAATCTAAGCCAAAATCGCTTTTTAAGCGCTGCTCAAGTTCGCTAACTTGCCACATTTCTTCAAGCGATTGCTGGGGGATATATTCATCAATGACACTTGAATACACATCCTCACGAATGGCTTCAATGGTTTCGGTGATGCTATCACTGTCCATCAAGTCATTACGCTGTTCGTAAACGACCTTACGCTGATCATTGGCCACGTCATCAAACTCAAGCAGAGATTTACGTACATCAAAGTTACGCCCTTCTACTTTACGCTGAGCATTCTCAATAGCACGAGTCACCCAAGGGTGCTCAATCGCTTCACCTTGCTCCATGCCTAGTTTTTTCATCATACCGGTTACTCGATCTGATGCAAAAATACGCATTAAGCTGTCTTCCATTGATAAATAGAAGCGCGTAGAACCTGGGTCACCTTGACGCCCAGAACGACCTCGTAGCTGGTTATCAATACGACGAGATTCATGTCGCTCAGTACCAATAATATGTAACCCGCCAGCGGCTAGCACAGCATCATGGCGTAATTGCCATTGTTGTTTCACTTCAGCGATTTTCTGTTCGGTCGCGTCTTCACCTAAAGCGCTGATCTCAACCTGTAAGTTACCACCCAACACGATATCGGTACCACGTCCGGCCATGTTGGTAGCAATAGTCACAGCACCTGCAGTACCTGCTTCAGCGACAATGTCTGCTTCTTTCTCATGAAATTTAGCGTTTAGTACATTGTGCTTAACTTTTTCTTTCTTAAGAATACTAGAAAGCAGCTCTGAGTTTTCAATAGAAACCGTACCCACAAGAACCGGTCGCTCGGCTTTCACACATTCGCGAATATCGTCAATAATCGCTTGGTATTTTTCTTCTGCTGTCAGATAAACCAAATCCCCTTGGTCATCACGAACCATTGGTTTGTTGGTGGGCACTACAACAGTGTCTAAGCCATAAATTGATTGAAATTCAAATGCTTCGGTATCAGCAGTACCCGTCATACCAGACAACTTCTCGTATAAACGGAAGTAGTTTTGGAAGGTAATTGACGCCAGCGTTTGGTTTTCGTTCTGAATAGCTACGCCTTCTTTAGCTTCTACAGCTTGGTGTAAACCTTCAGACCAGCGGCGACCAGGCATTGTACGACCAGTGTGCTCATCTACAATCACGATTTCGTTAGTATCGCTAACGATGTAGTCAACGTTACGCTCAAACAAAGTGTGAGCACGCAAACCAGCATTAACGTGGTGAAGCATACTAATATTAGCGGCGTTATATAAAGAATCGCCTTGCTCCAACATGCCACGTTCTTGCAGTGTTTCTTCTACAAATATCTGACCATTTTCGGTTAGGTGAACCTGCTTGTTCTTCTCGTCAAGCGTATAGTGACCGTCGCCAATAAGCTCTTCAGTATCTTCCTCTGCTTGGCGAACCAATAATGGAATGATGTCATTAATCTTTTTATATGATTCTGAGCTATCTTCAGCCGGACCAGAAATAATTAATGGTGTACGTGCTTCATCGATTAAGATTGAATCCACTTCATCGATAACTGCGTAATTTAGTGGACGCTGAACGCGTTGCTCTGGCGCAAAAGCCATGTTGTCACGCAAGTAGTCAAAACCAAATTCGTTGTTAGTTCCGTAGGTAATATCAGCTGCGTACGCCGCTTTTTTCGCTTCATGGTCCATACCAGAAACGTTCACAGCAACACTTAGGCCCAAGTATTCAAACAACGGGCGATTCCAATCAGCATCACGCTGAGCAAGATAATCGTTCACCGTAATAACGTGCACACCTTTGCCCGTTACGCCGTTTAAATAAGCCGGTAAGGTTGCGGTTAAGGTTTTACCTTCACCGGTACGCATTTCGGCAATTTTGTTGTCGTTAAGTACCATGCCGCCAATTAACTGCACATCAAAATGGCGCATTTCAAATACACGCTTAGATGCTTCACGCACAACCGCGAATGCTTCTGGCAAAATGGCCTCTAGAGTCTCGCCCTTTTCTAAGCGCTCTCTAAATTCGCCCGCCTTAGCTTGTATTTCTTCAGCAGACAGTTTCTCGTACTCGGGCTCTAAAGCGCTAATAGTGATAGCGACTTTACGCATCTTTTTGATGGTACGATCATTTCGAGTACCAACGATTTTTGTTACTAATTTACTAATCATGAAACACTACTTTTGCTAAGACGAAATCCAATTTTCTAGGCACTGGCTTTGCGGTAAATAAACTTACTGGGATTTAGCGGACGACCGTTTTTCAGCACTTCAAAGTGCACGTGAGACCCAGTTGAACGGCCGGTACTGCCCATCAACGCAATCTCATCCCCTTTACTTACAACATCACCCTCTTTTACTAATACAGCTTTAGCATGCGCGTAACGTGTTACCATTCCGTTACCATGCTCAATTTCAACTAGGTTACCATAACCAAAGCGGCTTCCCGCCCAAACAACGACTCCAGAACCTACCGAGCGTATTTTGGTTCCTTCTTTACCCGCGATATCTACACCTTTATGGCGAGCCTTACGCTTAGTAAAAGGATCTACTCGAGTACCAAATGGCGAAGAAATCCAAATACCCGGTCCCTTTGCAGGCCAACCAGATATATAACTACTATTAACTAGATGGTGACTTTGTTGCCAAGATTCAAGCAGATTCAGTGATTTTTTCTTTGCACCCACTTGAGCTTCTAGCTGGCCAAGGTCAAAAATGAGAGTATCACTGCGATGGACTGTACTATCTATATCCAACATTGGGCCGCCCATAGGCGGCGTATTGGTAAAATCAAACTCTGCAGCGAACTCTGTGTCTTCAATGAGCCGAGCACCTAAGGCATTTAGCCGCGTCATTTCCACCTGCATTTGGCCAACTTTTGCTGCCAACTGGCTATAACGATGCCGCAACTGTTGCTCGTATTGCTCGAGCTTCGGTTCTGCCTGCAAGCGGTCTAGTTGCCCCAGTAATAGTGTTTGCTGTTTGGCGAGGTTTTGATATTGCTGCACGCCCCATAAGCTAATACTACAGAGCAAAGCGACTAACAAGAATGCGAACCACGCTAATCGCAAGGGATTAAAACGAACGGTTCTGGTCTCACCTTTATGGGCGTATACTAAACTTAATTTCATATATAAATGTTAACTTTAATGTCCAAACGTCAGCATCAGCCGATTTCGATAGAACGTATATTTCACCAGAAACAGTTCACGCAAATCGAGCAGCCTTTACAACAACGTGTGCAGCTACAGCAACTTGGCAGCGAAATTTTGGCGCGCTACAAACTACAGCAATGCCGTATCGTTAATATGCGTCAAGGAGTCGCTATTATCGAAGCACCCAGTTCGGCCTGGCTAACGCGTTTAAAACAGTTTCGTTTTGATTTACTCAGCGAGCTGCGCAAAGCCATACCAGGGGTTGTCAGTTTGGAACTAAAAATAAATCCCGAATTGAAAAGTATTAAACCAGAAGCTGAGGTAAAAAGCACTGGAAAACGCCAGCTAAGCGCCCAAGCAGCCAAACATATCACAGAATTAGCAAAACACGTACCCGATGAACTGAGGGAAAAGCTGGAAAAATTAGCGGCGCTGAGCGGAGAGAGTTAGCCAGCGCCGACCAAATTGGACTTTAGAAGCTGTATACCGGTTGTTGATATGCAGCTGGTGCTTCGGCTTTGTCTTCGAAAGTGACAATTTCCCAAGCATGTTGTTGCTCTAGCATTGCGCGAACTAAATTGTTGTTTAGCGCGTGACCTGATTTATGAGCACGTAAATGACCAAGGATAGGTAGTCCTGCCATATACAAATCGCCCACAGCATCAAGAAGCTTGTGCTTAACAAATTCGTCATCATAACGAAGGCCATCTTCGTTAAGAATTCGATATTCATCTAACACTACTGCGTTCTCTAAACTTCCGCCTAAGGCTAAGTTTTTAGACTGCAAGTACTCAATGTCACGCATAAAACCAAAGGTTCTCGCACGGCTAATATCTTTAACAAAACTATCTGCAGAGAAGTTCATTGAAATCGCTTGATTACGCCCTTCCATTGCTGGGTGGTCAAAATCAATTGAGAAATCAATTTTAAAGCCTTCATTACTTGGCAGTAATTCGGCCCACTTATCTTCATGCTCTACACGAATAGCTTGTTTAATTCGAATAAACTTTTTAGCTGAAGCTTGCTCTTCAATACCCGCTGATTGTAATAAGAATACAAACGGGCTTGAGCTGCCATCCATCACTGGAAGTTCAGGAGCATCAACATCAATAATTACATTATCCAAGCCTAACGCTGCAATTGCGGCCATTAAGTGCTCTACCGTAGATATACGGTTGCCTGCATCGTCAATAAGACAAGTACATAACATGGTATCGCGCACTAACTCTGCTTTTGCAGGGATCGTTACAACCGGATCGAGATCGGTACGGTTAAACAGAATACCGGTATTCGCAGGTGCTGGACGTAAGACCATGGTGACCTTGTGCCCGGAATGCAAACCGATGCCTGTCGCTTGTACTGACTTTTCAAGAGTCCGTTGTTTAAGCATAAAAATTCCTCTGCTTTACGACCAATAAACTAGATGGTCGGACATCTTAACACAAGTTTGATATACATCACAAACTTTTGTCTAAAACTTCAGCAATCGCCAACAGATTAATCTGCTTGGCGACGCAAAAATGCTGGGATGTCTAAATAATCACCATCACCACCGGCACTGCGTGGTTCTGCATTTACTACAGCTGCTGGTTCTTCAACCATAGGAGCGGTATCAACAGGCATAGTGCGGGCTACAGGCTCAGCATTTACTGCTTGCTGCGGCTTAACAATCGAGATATCTGGGCGACGTTCTGCGCCAATACCTGTTGCGACTACAGTAACACGCAACTCATCGCTCATTTCAGGGTCAATAACTGCACCTACTACTACTGTAGCGTTCTCTGAAGCAAAACCTTTCACAGCATTACCCACGGTTTCGAATTCTTCGATGCTCATATCAAAGCCAGCGGTAATATTTACCAATATTCCGCGCGCGCCGGCTAAATCGACGTCTTCAAGCAATGGGCTTGAAATAGCTAATTCGGCAGCTTCTTCTGCACGATCTTCACCAGCAGCAATACCAGTACCCATCATAGCAGTGCCCATTTCGCGCATTACCGTGCGAACATCAGCGAAATCCACGTTAATTAAACCAGGGCGTGTGATTAGCTCAGCAATACCTTGTACTGCGCCGAGTAATACGTTGTTCGCGGCTTTAAAGGCATCTAACAATGAAACACCACGACCAAGAACTTTTAACAGCTTATCGTTAGGAATAGTGATTAACGAATCCACATTTTTACTGAGTTGTTCAATACCTTGCTGAGCATAACTCGTACGCTTCTTGCCTTCAAAGCCAAAAGGTTTAGTTACAACCGCTACCGTAAGAATACCGAGTTCTTTGGCAACTTCAGCAACAACGGGTGCAGCACCAGTACCTGTACCACCGCCCATACCAGCAGCAATAAATACCATATCAGCACCTTGTAATTGGCTCATTAGCGCATCGCGATCTTCCATCGCAGCTTCACGCCCCACCTCTGGGTTAGCGCCAGCCCCTAATCCCTTGGTGATGGCCCCACCAATTTGTAGAGTATTGTCAGCACCAGAATTACGCAGTGCTTGCGCGTCTGTATTGATAGTGATGAACTCCACCCCTTCAATAGACTGTGCAACCATATGCTCAACAGCGTTACCGCCGCCGCCACCTACGCCTACAACTTTAATTACCGCTTCATCGGTATGGCTATCCATAATCTCAAACATAGTTCTCTCTCCGCTTGGTTTCTGCCAACTAGCAAAAACTAAAATTCACCTTTAAACCAACTGTGCAATCGCTTCGCGATATTGCCAACACTACTAATGTTCTTTACTTCAATTGGTTTTTCACTTTGGTTTTCCATTCCGTAATGCAACAAACCTACTGCAGTTGAGTAAGTGGGTGCTTGTACGTATTCTGTTAGGCCTGCTACGTTATTGGCAGAACCAACCCGCACTTGGCATTGTAAAATTTTCTCGGCGCATTCAACTACGCCCTCTATTTGCGAGGCGCCGCCGGTTAGCACAACCCCTGCACCTAGTTGTAACTTGGTTCCCTGCGCCTGCATATCTTCGGTTAGTTCGTCTAACTTAGATTTAATCATGCCAAACAACTCGCTGTAGCGAGGTTCAATAACCTCGGCTAAGGTTTGGCGTTGCAAGCTACGAGATGGTCGTCCGCCTACACTTGGCACTTCAATGGTATCGTCACGACTTACCATGCTACCTAGCGCACAGCCATAACGAACCTTAACCGCTTCAGCGTCATTTAATGGCGTACCGAATACCGTTGCTATATCTCGTGTCACCGAGTTACCCGCGAACGGGACTACCGAGGTATGGCGCAGTGCACCGCCAGTGTAAACTGCAATATCCATGGTGCCCGAGCCAATATCGACCACACACACTCCAAGCTCTTTTTCATCGTCGGTGAGTACCGCATAGCTCGACGCCAACGCAGAGAAAATAAGTTGATCTACTTTAAGGTCGCAGCGCTCTACACACTTAACAATATTTTTTACCATGTCGTTATGGCAAGCAATCAAGTGTACCTTCGCTTCCATACGCACACCGGATAAACCAATCGGGTTTTTAATACCCTCTTGAAAGTCGATGGCAAACTCTTGAGGCAGTACATGCAGGATGCGATGCTCGTCGGGCAATTTTACTGACTTTGCAGTGTGAATAGCATTGTCCACATCATCCTGCGTCACTTCTTCATCGCTAATGGGCACCATGCCTTTTTCATTCAAACAGCGAATATGGCGACCGGAAACGCCTAAGTAAACAGAGCTTATTTTGCAGTCGGCCATGAGTTCAGCTTCTTGCAAAGCGCGTTGCACAGTTTTGACCACAGAGTCGAGGTCATTCACTCCGCCTTTGTCCATGCCTTTAGCCGGATGACTGCCCACACCAATAATGCTCATTTCATTACTAGGCAATACCTCACCAATTAATGCGGTGATTTTTGCACTACCAATGTCTAAGCCAACTATTAGTTTTCTATCCGTTACTTTGGTCATTTGCTGCCAAACCTTCCTGTTTCTTCCATCCCACTGCAAAACCAGTGTCATAGCGTAAATCTATGTATTCCACAGCGTCTTGTTTAAGCTGTGGGTAAACCGCAACAAAACGCTCGATGCGATTAAGTTTGTCTTCTTTTCCTAGCTTGAGCACCATGCCGCCAGCCAACTCTACTTGCCAAGCGTGTCGTTCGTTTAACGCCAAGCCAACAATAATCAATTGGTGGCGCTGCAATACTCGCTGCAATTGCTCAAAAGTGGTTAATACCGCTCCAGCTTGTTCATCAGGCCCGCTTAAAGTGGCTAGTTTATTCACCACACGTTGTTGTGGTGCTTCAAATATTTGTCCTTGCTTATTGAGCAAAGCTGCATTGTTCCAACGAGCCACCACTTGCTGCTCTCGTAAGGCAATTGATAACTTATCTGGCCATTGCTTACGCACTGTAACTTGCTTTACCCAAGGCAATAGCTCTAGTTGCTGCTTCACCTCAGACACATTTAAACTGAAAAAATTACCCGCTTCAGGTAACGCCGCTAAGCTTTCTTGTAATTCGTTGTCCAATACATAATCGCGTTTTCCTGATACCAGTAAACGGTTCATTGGGCTTAACTGCTTATCGCTTACGCTGTTATAAACTGAGTACACCCCATAAGCTAAACTCAGCAGTACCAGAACAAAAAATACAACACCAGCCCAATAGGCGGTTTGCTGCTTTTGCTGGTCGCTTAGCGTCATCATTAATGCGCCAAATCCAAAATACTAACCACTAACTGGTCAAAATTAATGCCTGTTTGCTTTGCCGCCATAGGCACTAAACTTTTCTCTGTCATACCTGGAGAAGTGTTCACCTCTAACAAGTACCAATTACCTTGTTGGTCAGCCATAAAGTCTACTCGTCCCCAACCTTCGCAATCTACCGACTTAAAGGCTTGCATGGCAATATTTGCCAGCTCTTGTTCTGCTTGCTCGTCTAAGCCACTTGGGCAGAAATACTCAGTAGAGTTACTTTGGTACTTAGCGTTGTAGTCATAAAATGTGTGAGGCGTTTGCATTCTTATAGAAGGCAATACCTTATCTCCCACAATCGATACCGTGTATTCCGCGCCCGTGATCCATTGTTCAACCAAAACCCGCGAATCAAACTCAAATGCATTGGTAATCGCCTCTTCTAGCTGCTCTACCGTTTCCGCTTTGGCCATGCCAATGCTTGAGCCTTCTAGCGCTGGCTTAACCATAACTACACCAGATAAACGCTCTAAAATGCCGGCTGCATCTGTCGCTTGATAATCTTGTTTATCTACAATCGCGTAATCGGCGGTAGGCAAACCAATATTTTGCCAAATTTGCTTACAGCGAATTTTATCCATCGCTAGGGCTGCTCCCAATACTCGGCTGCCTGTGTAAGGCAAACCTAAGTACTCCAAAGCTCCTTGCAACGTACCGTCTTCGCCACCGCGACCATGTAAGGCAATAAACACATGGCTGTACTTGCGCTGCTTTAGAATATTTAGATCAAACCCTTTAGTGTCTATACCTTCAGCTTGAATCCCAGCTCTTAACAAACCAGCCAACACCGCATTGCCAGATTTTAGCGATACTTCTCGTTCGGCAGAGTCTCCGCCAAATAACACCGCTACACGATTCATACGTAAACTGGCCATTAACTGTTACTGCCTTTTAATTTATCGATACTCAGTTTTAACTCACCCAACTCGCGCGCTAATACACCAATATTTCCCGCACCTTGGGTTAACACCACGTCACCATCTTCAATCACATCGGCGAGCAAGGCGTTTAACTCGCTAGGTTGTTTAACGTAAATCGGCTCTAAACCACGTTGGCGTAAGCTTCTACACAAGGCTCGACTATCGGCACCAGCAATTACATCTTCACCCGCCGAGTAAACTTCAAGTAACAATAAGCTGTCTACTTGGGCCAATACATCAACAAAATCTTCGTAAAGATCACGCGTTCGGCTGTAACGATGAGGCTGAAATGCCATCACCAAGCGGCGCTCTGGCCAAGCCGCACGTGCCGCTTTTACTGTGGCCAACACTTCGGTTGGGTGGTGGCCATAATCATCGACTAACAACGCGGAGCCATTTCCTGTAGCAAACTCGCCGTATTGCTGGAAACGACGGCCAATACCGGCAAAGCTATTTAACGCTTCAACAATCGCGCTATCTTCGATGCCATCTTCGGTAGCTACTGCAATCGCTGCTGCAGCATTTAAAGCGTTATGTTCGCCTGGCATGTTCAAGGCTATGCTTAACTGCTCGTGACCAACGCGGTTTACCGTGAACGAACAACGGTCTCCCTGCTGAGCAAAATTCTCAATCCGAACATCAGCGTTATCTGAAAAACCGTAAGTGATAATTTGACGACCGATTTGCGGCAACAAAGTTTGTACGCCTTCGTCATCGATACACATTACCGCTACACCGTAAAATGGTAGGTTGTGCAAAAAATCGATAAACGTAGCGTGCAACTGCGCTTCGTCTCCACCATAGGTTTCCATATGGTCAGGTTCAACATTTGTCACTACCGCGACCATGGGCTGAAGATGCAGAAAAGAAGCGTCACTTTCGTCAGCTTCTGCAATTAGGTAACGACTTTTACCTAAGCGCGCATTAGTACCCGCACTGTTTAACAAACCGCCAATAACAAAGGTAGGGTCACGTTCTGCTTGACCATAAATACTGGCGATTAAACTGGTGGTTGTGGTTTTACCATGAGTACCGGCCACGGCAACACCATGACGGTAACGCATCAGTTCAGCCAACATTTCGGCGCGACGCACTACAGGAATACGCGCCGCTCGAGCTGCCTGTACTTCGGGGTTATCTTCACGAATAGCGGTAGAAACCACCACTACGTTAGCGCCCTGAATATTGCTTTCGTCGTGGTTGAAAAAAACTTCAGCTCCAACCGATTGCAAGCGCTCAGTCATCGCGCTAGCAGCTTGGTCAGAGCCAGAGATTTGGTAGCCTTCATTAGCCAATACTTCTGCAATACCGCCCATACCGGCGCCACCAATCCCTACGAAGTGAATGCGCTTCACTTTTCGCATCTCTGGAATCATGGTTCGTAACTTGGCTAATTCAACTTTACTCATCTAACTACTCTTTGTTAACGCTTGGCACACTGCGGCTACTTTTTCAGTGGCATTCACAGAGGCCTGCTGTCGAGCATTACGTGCGCAAGCTAAGCGCAATGCTGGGTCAGCAAATTCATGTAATAACGCCGCAATATTTTGCGGCAAAAAATCGCTTTGTTTTAATAAACGTGCGGCATTAGCTTTTACCAAAAATTGTGCATTCTTGGTTTGATGATCATCAACGGCATAAGGCAGAGGTACAAATAGTGCAGGAATACCCGCTGCGGCCACCTCTGACACCGTTAGCGCGCCAGCGCGACAGAGTATCACATCAGCCCACTGGTAAGCTGCAGCCATATCATCAATAAATTCAACTATTTTAGGTGCATCACTCAAATTTTCATCAAGTCCTTGGCACTGATAGGCATCAACCGCACTTGCCTGCTTATCTTTACCAGCTTGGTGCCAAATATTTAGGTCTAGACCACTGTGTTTAATACCCGCCGCAAGCTTTTCGTTAAACACTTGAGCACCTAAACTGCCACCAATAACCAAAAGATTATAATCAGTTCGGTCGGCCAGTTCTTTTTCTGGCAAAGTTATTACCGAGTGGCGAACCGGATTACCCACAACATCTGCATTTGGCAGCGCACCAGGAAAAGCCATTAATGATTTTTTGGCAATTTTCGCCAACATTTTATTGGTTAAACCTGCTGCCGCATTTTGCTCATGCAATACCAAAGGTTTGCCCATTAGCCATGCAGCAATGCCACCAGGGCCACTAGCAAAACCGCCCATTCCCAACACTACGTCGGGCTGAAAGCGCTTAATCACTGCTCGCGCTTGCCTAACAGCATTAAGTAACTTAAATGGTGCAGCAAGTTTGCGAAGTAAGCCGTTACCACGCACACCTTTGATGCTAATAAAATCGATCGGATAACCATGCTTAGGCACCAGTTGAGCTTCCATTCGCTCAGCAGTACCTAACCAAGAAATTTCCCAGCCTTGCTCTTTTAGGTAATCAGCCACCGCTAGCCCAGGGAACACATGCCCGCCAGTGCCGCCAGCCATAACCAATAACTTTTTCTGAGTAGTATCAACCATGAGCATCCCTCGTATAGGCCTGGCATTTTGCCAAACGAAGTTCGTGGTCGATTCTTAATAAAATAGCTACCGCAATAGACATCGCCAATAAACTAGAGCCACCATAGCTAATCAGTGGCAAGGTAAGACCTTTAGTGGGCACTAACCCAGATGCCGCCCCAACATTCACCATGGTTTGGAAGCTAAACCAAATACCGATACCGCAGGCCAAATAGCCTGCGAACGCTTGTTCCGCCAGTAAAGCGCGTTTACCAATGATCATGGCGCGTGATACCAGCAATATTTGCAATAACAACACGGCGCATACGCCAATAAAACCTAGCTCTTCGGCTAATACCGCAATAACAAAATCCGTATGTGCCTCGGGCAAATATTCTAACTTTTGAATAGAGTTACCTAAACCCTCACCCAGCCAGTCACCACGGCCAAAAGCCATCAACGATTGGGTTAATTGATAACCACTTCCAAAGGGGTCTTGCCATGGGTCTAAAAACGAAGATACACGGCGCATTCGGTAAGGTTCCGCAATCACCAAGGTCACTACCGCAACAATGCCGGTGAACATCAAACCGAAGAATTGAATCAGTTTTGCACCCGCTAAAAACAACATACCAACGGTGGTAACAAACATCACAATCACACTACCAAGATCAGGCTGAGCCAGCAGCAGTACCGCTAAGAAGAAAAACACCACAAGTGGCTTTAAGAAACCTTTTAAGTTTTCGCGCACTTGCTCATGGCGACGCACTAAATAGCCAGCCAAATAGGTAAACAACGCCAACTTAGCAAACTCTGCCGGCTGAATATTAATTGGCCCTAAGCCAATCCAGCGGCTACTGCCGTTAATGTTACGGCCAATAATCAATACTAAAACTAAGGCTACTCCAGCAAGCAACAACAACTTAGCATTATGCGACTGCCACCAGGCAATAGGAATTTGCACAACCACCGCAACCGCAGCCAAACAAAGGACCAAATAAATACCATGGCGTTTAGCAAAACGAAATGGGTCGTCATTTAGTGCAATACCTTCTGGTATTGACGATGAAGCCACCATGACCAAGCCAGTCACCATTAGGCACAAAGCCAACCAAAGTAACTGGCGGTCAAATAACAGCGGCTCTTGAGCGTCTTTAGTCTCTGGGTTCAATCTCAGCCAAAGGCTGCTAAACCAAGCTTGAGGTTTTGCCACTATATTCATAATGCCTCCACCAGTTCGCAGAAGTGCTGACCGCGCATTTCAAAGTTCTTATACATATCTAAACTGGCGCAGGCTGGTGATAACAACACTATATCTCCGGCTTTAGCTTGCTCGGCACACCAAGTAAAGGCTTCGTTGAGATCATTTTTTAATTGAATACTATGTTCGAGTTCTCGGAAACGGTGCTTGTCTTTACCAAAGGCCACTATTCCAGCTAACTTTGCAAAAGCGGGCGCTAACTCAGCTAACTCACCACCTTTACTATCGCCACCAGCAATCAACCATAAATTAGCCTTCCCAGTGCTCAACCCCTGAAGCGCAGCCAAGGTAGCACCTACATTGGTAGCTTTTGAATCGTTAATCCACGCAATATCGTTTTTACGTGACACTAACTGGCAGCGATGCGCCAAACCTGTGAACTGCTTAGCAGCCTCTATACAAGCGCCTAACTCTGCGCCTACCGCCTCTGCCAATGCTAAAGCAGCCAAAATATTAGCGTAGTTATGGGTGCCTACCAAAGGCAGTTCATTGGTATGAACTAAAATCTCGTCACCGCGCATTAGCTGCAGCTTATCAACACTTAAGCAATAATCTGCTATTTGGTTCACCGAAAAACTAAGCGTTGGATGAGAGCCGGTAATCGGCGTAGATTGCGCGTCATCCAAATTAACAACCGCCCATTCGGCACCCTTGTAAATTTTTTGTTTTGCCGCGATGTACTCCGCCAAACCTTGGTAGCGATCCATATGGTCTTCGCTAACATTTAACAAAGTCGCCGCTTTCGCAGTTAAGCTAGAGGTGGTTTCCAATTGGAAGCTAGATAACTCCAGCACATACAGCTCAACTTCATCGGCTAACAAGTCCAGAGCTGGCACTCCAATATTGCCACCAACAGCAACCTTCATCCCAGCCTGCTTAGCCATATCGCCCACTAAACTGGTTACCGTGCTTTTGCCGTTAGATCCGGTTATCGCCACAATCGGTGCCGCGGCATAGTGGCAAAACAGCTCTACATCGCCAATCAGCTCAATTCCCGCCTTGGCTAAGGTCTGTAGTTCAGGCGTAGCCAAAGCAATTCCAGGGCTAACAATAACAACATCGCAATCAAGTAGCTTAGCCAGTGGTAACTCACCGCATACTACCTCTAAGTGTTCAGGAAGCTGAGCAAGACCAGGCGGTTGTTTGCGGGTATCACATACCAACGGTGATACGGCATGCTTGAGTAAAAAGCGCACGCTACTAAGGCCGCTGGCGCCAAGGCCAACAACTGCGTAACGTTTATCTAGCTGCAATCTACTCACTGTATTCACTCGTTCCTAAATTTATCGAACTTTTAAGGTAGCTAAACCAATCAATACCAAGATCAAAGAGATGATCCAAAAGCGTACAATCACTCGTGGTTCCGGCCAGCCTTTAAGCTCGTAATGGTGATGAATGGGCGCCATACGAAAAATTCGCTGTCCGCGTAACTTGTAAGAACCCACTTGTAAAATTACCGACACCGTTTCCATGACAAAAACACCGCCCATAATCACTAGTAACAGCTCTTGGCGAACCAACACCGCTACCGCACCCAGTGCAGCACCAATGGCTAGCGAACCTACATCGCCCATAAATACCTGCGCAGGATAGGTATTGAACCAAAGAAATGCCAAGCCAGCGCCCACCATGGCCATACACACAATAACTAGCTCACTAGACTCAGGAATGTATGGAATGAACAAATAGCTAGAAAAGTTAACGTTACCGGTTAAATAAGCAATTAGCGCAAAGGCCGATGCCACCATTACGCTCGGCATAATGGCTAAGCCGTCTAAACCGTCGGTTAAATTTACCGCGTTGCTGCTACCCACAATTACCAAATAAGTCAGCGGAATAAACAGCCAACCCAATTGAGGCATTATGTCTTTAATGAACGGCAGCACCAGCTGAGTTTGCGCTGCGGAATCAGCACTCCAGAACAAATACACAGCAACAATAAGCGCAACCACCGATTGCCAAAAATACTTCCAACGGGCAATTAATCCTGCAGGATCTTTACGTATAACTTTGCGGTAATCATCAACAAAACCAATGGCACCGTAACTACCAAAAACAAACAACATTACCCATACATAAGGGTTATCTAAACGTGCCCACAGTAAGGTAGATAAAAAAACTGAAGCAATGATCAATACACCGCCCATCGTCGGCGTGCCTGACTTGCTTAAATGCGACTCAGGACCGTCGTTACGGACTGTTTGGCCAATTTGTAGTAGTTGTAAACGACGAATCAGTTTTGGCCCCATCCACAAACCAAATACCAAAGCCGTTAACGCACTAACAATGGCGCGAAAGGTTAAGTAACCAAATAGCGAAAATCCACTAAAGTATTGCTGCAGATATTCCGCCAACCAAACTAACATTCCAAACCCTTCTTATAATATTGCTGTAACTGTTTAACGACATTTTCCATGTGGGTCGAACGCGACCCTTTCACAAGAACAAGCGAGGCTTTACCGGCTTGCTCCTCTAAGCTTTTAATCAACTGCTTAACTAGCGTGTCATGGCTGTCAAAACCTAGTGAGGACTGACCAATTTCAGCCAGCACCTCGTCAAAAGACGCGCCATAAGAATACAAGCTGATGTTGCTGTCAAGCGCTCTGCTCACTAAGTCTTTATGTACTTGTTTAGTTTGCTGCCCCATCTCTCCCATAGCACCAGCAATGAGGAAGCGCTTACCTTCAAAACTTGCCAGAATGTCCACCGCAGCATTAAATGATGCTGGGTTTGCGTTGTAGCTATCGTCGATCAAATTGATAGACGCACTCAACGATTGAAGGTTCACCCTGCCGGGCACTTTCTCAAGCGAGGCCAAGCCTTGTTGAACGTGCTGCAAATTAGCCCCCATAGCCATAGCTAACGCCGCAGCAGCAACAGCGTTTTTAACATTATGCTCACCGGCTAAATTTATTTGAACATCAACCTGCCCTAGAGGGGTATGTAAACTAAATCGACTGCCTGTTAAGCCAATCGAATTGATGTTGCTGGCAAAGAAATCGGCTTGCTTATTGTCCAAAGCAAAATGCTGCACGGCAGCTGGGCTTGCGGCTTTATCAAGATAAGCTTGATATTCAGAACCTAGCTCACAAATAGCGGTTTGCTCAGCGGTTAAGTCCAAAAACAATTCTGATTTTGCTTTTAGCACGCCATGTTGGTCGCCAAAGCCTTCGATGTGAGCGTCAGAAACGTTATTGATCAACGCTGCTTGAGGCTTAACTAAGTTAACGGTGTAGGCGATTTCACCAATATGGTTTGCCCCCAACTCCAAAACACCCACTTGATGCTGAGGCTCTGCACGCAATAAAGACAGCGGAACACCGATGTCATTGTTAAAATTGCCTTTAGTGGCTAGCACTTGTTTTGACTGAGTCAAAATAGCACTGCACATTTCTTTTACTGTTGTTTTACCGTTACTGCCGGTAATCGCACAGCACGCTAGGCCTAGTTTCTCACGTAAGTAACTGCCTACTTGCCCTAAAGCAATACGGCAATCCGCCACCACTAATTGAGGCACATTTATCGCTAGCTTACGCTCTACAATTAAGGCTATAGCGCCTTGTTCAAGCGCTTTATCGGCAAATTCATGGGCATCAAATCGCTCCCCTACTAGGGCAATAAATAACCCCTTAGGCATTGCTTGGCGAGTATCAGTACTCACCTGCTCAATGGTTAAGTCTTGGCCATGTAGCTGGGCATTTAACGGGGCTTGTAATTCAGCAAGCGTTAATGGAATCATACGGATGCCCCCACTAACTGCTGCACTAACGCACGCTCATCATAATCTCGTACTTCTGCACCAATAATTTGATAGCTCTCATGGCCTTTACCGGCCACCAAAATAATGTCTTTCGCGCCACTTTGTTCAATCGCTTGAGCAATAGCAGCCGAGCGTTCATGGACTACCGTTACTTTCTCCGAATGCTGAAAGCCCAACAGAATGTCTTCTACGATTGCGTTAGCATCTTCAAATCGTGGGTTATCGTCAGTCACTATCACTTGATCCGCTTTTTGCTCTGCAATGGCCGCCATTAGTGGCCTCTTACCCTTGTCACGATCACCACCACAGCCAAAAATACAAATAAGCTTGCCATGACAATGCTGACGCAGCGCGCTTAGCGCTTTATCTAGGGCATCAGGTGTATGTGCATAATCCACTACCACAGAACACTTACCCGTAAACAGTTCCATTCTTCCGGGCACTGCATTTAGCTTTGGTAGCGACCCAATAATATCGGCAAATTCAAGGCCAATATGCTGCAAACAAGCTATCGCCGCTAATAAGTTGTCGGCATTAAACCGCCCTAATAGCGGGCTTTGAAAATGCACTTTTTCATGGCTGGCATCTGGGCTGAGTAAATAGCCACTCGCCCCTAGTTCACTGAACTGTAAATCACCAATTTGCCAAGCGGCTCGGCTATCTTCCAGAGACAAGGCTTGAGCGCTTGGATAATGCTGTAATAACTGCTTACCAAAGCCATCATCGGCATTGATTAATCGACACTCTAAACTTGGCCAATCAAACAAAGCTTGCTTGGCGCGACCATATTCCGCCATGCTGCCGTGATAATCTAAATGGTCACGGCTTAAATTTGTAAAAATAGCTACCTTGAAAGGGACACTCGCCACACGTTGTTGCACCAATCCGTGAGAAGAAATCTCCATCGCTACTAACTTGAATCCCTGCTGGTGCATCTCTGCTAGTTGGCGTTGAATTGTGATTGCATCAGCAGTGGTATTCTCGCTGGCGATCAACTGCCCGGGCTTACCATTACCTAAAGTACCGGTTACCGCTGCAGGTACTCCATTTAAGTTGGCTAAATTAGCAATTAAATGAGTAACGGTACTTTTGCCGTTTGTGCCAGTCACCCCAACCAGTGTTAGAGGGTTACCATCAGGGAAATAGGCCGACGAAGCCAATTGTGACAACTGACGATTTAAACGCCAAAATTGAATGCAAGGCACTTTATTTAACCACGAGATATGGCCATGATCCTTTTCATCATCCGCGTCGATAATGACCGCTACAGCACCCGCATTAATGGCTGCTTCAATATAATTTCTACCGTCTACTTGATGGCCTTTTACCGCCACGAAGATGTCACCAGAGGTAATCTCTCGGCTGTTAAGCGAGAGATGTTTAAAACTAATGTCGGGTGCAACCGAAATAGCAAATCGGGCTAACAGGGCAGATAAATCAGGTGTTGCCATTGCTGCCTCCATTTAGCTGTACAACTTTGCTGTTGTTGTCGTCAGGGGCTACATTTAAATACTGCAATCCACCCTGCATCACTTTTGAAAATACCGGTGCAGCAACATCGCCACCATAATAACGGTCATTTTTCGGCTCATTAACAAATACAGCAATGGCCAGCTTGGGGTTACTCACGGGGGCTACACCAGCAAAAATAGCAACGTAGTCATCACCATAACCACCACGCACCGCTTTACGGCTTGTGCCAGTTTTACCCGCAACACGATAGCCAGGTACCGCAGCTTTTTGCCCAGTACCGCCATCTTGAATTACCGACTCCATCATCTCTAAAACAGCTTGAGCCTTGTTTTGCTCAAACACCCGCTCTCCGGTAGCCGCTTGTTGTAACTTAATAATTGACGTTGGACGGAATACGCCGCCAGAGCCCATGGTTGCATAGGCTTGTGCTAACTGTAACGGCGTGACCATCAAGCCATAACCAAAGGATAAAGTAGCTAACTCGAAATCTGACCAGCGGCGACGCTGCGGCATTTGACCGCCAGACTCACCCACTAAACCTAGGCCTGAGTCGTTACCAAATCCCACGTCATAGAAAGTATCTAACATACCTTCTACGCCCACTTTAAGAGCTAATTGACTTGTGGCAACGTTGCTGGATTTTTGAATAACCTTGGTGAGGCTGATTTCTCCGTAGTTCCGTGAGTCTCGTACACGTCTACCGCCAATCTGCATCCAACCTGGGTTCGTATTGATCATGCTGGTCGCGCCAATGTGGTCACGCTCTAAAGCCGCAATCACCGATAGCGGTTTTACGGTTGAACCAGGCTCGTAACTATCGGTAATCGCGCGATTGCGATAGCGATAACTTTGAAATTCGTTACGGTTATTAGGATTGAACGACGGGCTGTTAGCCATCGCTAGCACTTCGCCAGTATCAATGTCTAATACCACCACACTGCCCGACGTAGCTTGAGTATCTGCTACTGCTTTCTTGAGCTCGCGATAGGCAATGGCTTGAATTCGTTGATCGATACTTAAGGCGATGTTTTGAGCTTGTTTCGCTTGATGAATTACCGCTAAATCTTCAACCACTCGGCCAAGGCGATCTTTACGTACTTTACGCTTGCCCGGCTCACCCGTTAACCAGTCATCGTAGCTACGTTCAATGCCTTCTAAGCCGTTATCGTCAATGTTGGTAAAGCCAACAAGGTGAGCACTCACTTCACCGGTAGGGTAAAAACGACGTGACTCAGGCTTTAAGTAGACACCTTTAATTTTGAGTTTTTCTACGTACCCTGCCACTGCGGCACTGACTTGGCGTTGCAGATATACAAAGCGACGTTTCGGGTTACTAACCCGTTGCTGCAGGCTATCTACATCGGTATCAAGTACTTTGGCAAGAGCAACCCAGGCTTCTTTGTTTTCAAAACTATGTTGATCAGCAACATGCTTAGGATCGGCCCACACCGCACGAACCGGAACACTAACAGCCAGTTCGTTGCCTAAACGGTCGGTAATTACGCCACGTTCAGCGTAACCCGTCTTGGTTCGAATAGAACGTAAATCGCCTTGCTCAATTAACATATCAGGCGCAATTACTTGGATATAGGCAGCGCGACTAACCAGAGCGGTAAACACCAGGCAAACTACTGCCATCACTAGCACAAAGCGCCAATGAATAAACAGTCCATGTTTGTTTGCTTTACTGTTCATTACTGCCTTATTACCACTTGATCTTTAATTTTAGGTCGATGCATATCCAAGCGTTTCTTGGCGATGCTCTCAATGCGGCTGTGTTCAGCCAAGGCATTCTGTTCAATTAATAGGTGTCGCCACTCTACATTTAACTCGTCACGGCTCATCATCAACAACTCACGTTGCTCCACAAACATACGAGTATGGTGAGTGGCCCATACCACGCAAAAAGCCGATACTACGGCGGCAATTAACAACAAAAATTGCTGTTTGTTACGCCACAGGTCTTTTAACATTGCCCGTAACAAATTGGGCTGGCGATTAAGCTCGCTCATTACAATCGTCTAGCTACTCGCAATACTGAACTGCGCGAACGCGGGTTCACTTCTATTTCGGCGGCACTAGGCTTGATAGCACGACTCACCGCTTTTAAGTAACGGCCACTAGCCAGTTGCTCTTCGGTTAATGGCAAACCTCTTGGATATTGCTCACCCTTTTCTTGCTTGCGAATAAAGCGTTTTACCATTCTGTCTTCTAAAGAATGGAAGCTAATTACCGCTAAACGTCCATCGGTAGCAAGGCTATTCATTGCGCCCAATAAAGCAGTGTCAATTTCATCCAACTCACTATTTATATAGATGCGTATAGCCTGAAAGCTACGGGTAGCAGGATGCTTAAATTTGTCTTTAACTGGGCAGGCTTCATCAATAATCTTGGCTAACTGCAAGGTACCGGTAAGCTCGGTTTCCGCTCTAGCATTCACAATGCCGTGAGCAATACGTTTGCCAAACTTTTCTTCGCCAAAGGTTTTTATAACCCAAGCAATGTCTTCTTCGGCCGCGTGAGTTAACCACTGTGCAGCCGTTTGGCCCTGCGAAGTATCCATGCGCATATCTAATGGGCCATCACGTAAAAAGCTAAAGCCACGCTCTGCATCGTCTAACTGCGGTGAAGACACACCAAGATCGAGTAATACGCCGTCTATTTTTTTGGCTAAACCTAGCTCAGTAATGTATTTCTCTATCCCCGAGAATGGCCCATGAACAATTTGAAAGCGCGGGTCGTTAGCAAATTGCTTGGCCGCTTCAATAGCTCGAGGATCACGGTCGATAGCAATGAGTCGCCCGTTTGGGCCTAATTGCTGCAAAATAGCGCGACTATGTCCACCTCTACCAAAGGTGCCATCTACATAAATACCATCTTCTTTAATGGCTAAACCGTCGATACATTCCTGCAGCAGTACCGAGGTATGGGCAAATTCAGTACTCATGCTAAAGTGAAAAATCCTTTAGGTTATCGGTTAACATATCAACGTCCTCTTCTAGGGCAATATCTGCAACAATTTGTTGCTGCCATTGCTCGTCTGACCATAACTCAAACTTATTGAGTTGCCCGACTAGCATAATTTTTTTCTCCAAGCTGGCATGTTGGCGCAGCGGAGGCGGAATAAGCAAACGGCCGTTTTTATCCATTTCACAATCATCGGCATAGCCCAATAGCAAACGCTGCAAGCGGCGCTCGGCAGGATTCATGCTAGAAAGGCGTTTAAGTTTGCGCTCTATTTCTTCCCATTCGGCTAATGGATAA
Source organism: Agarivorans sp. 1_MG-2023 (assembly GCF_030548385.1). Classification (NCBI taxonomy): domain Bacteria; kingdom Pseudomonadati; phylum Pseudomonadota; class Gammaproteobacteria; order Alteromonadales; family Alteromonadaceae; genus Agarivorans; species Agarivorans sp. 1_MG-2023. The sequence continues at coordinate 151,730 of NZ_JAUOSJ010000008.1, forward strand.
AGCAATAAACAACGATGATTAATGTCGATGGTGCACACCATTTGCCCGTGGCACTCGTCCATCAACCACTCGCGATAACGGGTCGGCATTGTAAGCCGTCCTTTCGCGTCTAGATTGATTGAGCTGGCACCACGTAACATCAGTGTTAATTCCCCATTTATCCCTAACTAAATTCAGTTGTTGGTCAAATAGATCCACTTAGATCCACTTTATCCCACAATTCACTAAGTTTAAGGACGAGTCTCCCCCTTTGCAAGCGACCTTGAGCAAGAAAATGAACAAATTTCCACCAACTTTAAATAAGAAAAGGCTAAAGACTTGATATACAAAGCAGCAAGGCAGATTTGCTATAAAAAATAATTCAAATTAAATGTCGTTTTTTTGTTTAAAGACAAACAGTGAAGGCTGAGTTAGCAGAGATTCGCTCGCAGTTTTTAATGATAAAAACAGAAAAGCCCTGTTGGCATAGCAACAGGGCTTTAAAATTAGAGGGAGTTGGCCGATAAGCCGGGTTTTGTCGTGAACAACCATTCGTCTAGGCCGTTAATTGCTTAACGGCTCAAGCAGCCTACCCGCCCCCAACGCGGGTCGCGCCTTAAGGGGGCCTATTTGGCCTTGCTCCGGGTGGAGTTTACCTCGCCGCAATCTGTTACCAGATGCGCGGTGCGCTCTTACCGCACCCTTTCAGCCTTACCTGTACTCACGAATGAGCCATCGGCGGTCTTCTCTCTGCTGCACTTGTCGTGGGCTCGCGCCCCCCAGGCGTTACCTGGCACCCTACCCTATAGAGCCCGGACTTTCCTCCCCTTCGCCCGTCTGCCACTCTCGAAAGAGCACACAACGACGAAGCAGCGGTTGTCTAGCCAACTCCGGTGGCGGACTATAGCAAACTATAAGCAGCAAGAATAGCGCTTATTCTGCTTGTTTTAAGCCATATTCATAAAGCGCGTTTTTCTTCAATCCGTAGATTTTAGCGGTAAGCGCGGCCGCCTTTTTTAAAGGCAATTCGGTTTGCAATAATTTAAGCGTATCTAAAGCGTCTACCGGTAATTGATCACTGTTTTTTTGGTGCCCCGACACCACCAACACTATTTCACCTTTCTGTTGATTGGCATCCGCCTTTACCCACGCTAATAGCTCGGCGGCCGGTAACGACTTTATCGTTTCAAAGGTTTTAGTGATTTCGCGCGCCATCACAACCTGACGCTCATCCCCTAAACACAAAACTATATCCGCCAAGCTATCAACGATACGGTGAGGTGACTCGTAATACACAACCGTACGCGTTTCTTGTCGTAACTCGTTAAGTCGCTCTTGGCGCGCTTTAGTTTTAGCAGGTAGAAAGCCTTCATATAGAAAGCGGTCAGTAGGCAAACCAGCTACCGATAAAGCCGCTATCGCCGCACATGCGCCCGGTAATGGCACCACTGGGTAACCTTTCGCTCGAAAAGCATTGACCAAATGATAACCAGGGTCATTAATCAGTGGCGTGCCAGCGTCAGACACTAGAGCAATGTCTTTACCCTCCAACAGGTTTTGCTCTAACCAAGCAATTTTTTGCTGTTCGTTATGGTCGTGCACGGCAACACACCGAGTACCAATTTCGTAGTGGGACAATAAACGACCGGTATTGCGAGTGTCCTCTGCCGCAATCATCGATACGTTTTTTAGCACCTCGATAGCACGTAATGTAATATCAGCCAAATTGCCGATGGGAGTTGCCACAATATATAAGGTGCCGATAGCTGACATAAACTAACCTCTGGTAAAAACGGCCTCTACTTTAATCAAAAGCGTCACTTGCCTCAATCTTTCGCCACTTCGATTGTAGATTATTTAGCGTTAGGCTCTTAATATATGCACTAACTAATCAATACTAGTGGTATGAACCTTGAAACATAACCTGATTTCAGCGCTACGTTATATCAGTTTAAGCCTTGTGCTTATACTCGCGGCCTGTACAAGTGGCCCAACCAAGCCACCCGTTGTTGCTATTGAATTACCGTCAATTGCACTTGCGCCAGAACATAACGCAGAATTTTACTTGGATCAGGCCAGCATCGCGCCGGTTGAACAAAGCTTTGAGTGGGAGTTGCTTGCGGCTAAAGCCTACTACCAGCAAGGTATGTATCAAGCAGGTGATGCGGTAACCACATCACTCAGTAAACAGGCCGCCACGCCCAAACAAGCAGCAGGTTTACGAATCGTGCAAGCCTATGCTCAACAGCAGCAAGGCAATTACACAAAAGCGCTGGGCATATTAGATTTTGATCCACTTTGGCAACTGCCTGATGATTACTGGTTTGCTTATTACCTGAGCCGTGGTGATATCTACCAACAACAAAACAACCCGCTAGCCGCAGCAGGCGCATATATTGAGCTAGACCGCTACTTAGCAGAAGAGTCTCGCGAAGGTAACCACCAAAACATTTGGCAACAACTTAAACCACTAACAGCATTTACCCTGCGCAGCTTTCAGCAACCTGGAAACGAGCTAAGAAACGGCTGGTTAGAAATTGTAGCGATTAGTAATGAACCCAAGCAATCTCCAGAAAAATTGATTGCTACTCTACAAAATTGGAAAACTGATTACCCAGAGCACCCAGCTCTAGACTATGTCGGCGGTGATTTGGCTAAAGCATTAAGCATTAGTCCTTACGCCCCTAAAAAAATCGCCGTGTTGTTGCCATTAACCGGTAAGTATCAAAGCAACGCTTTAGCGGTAAAAGACGGCCTAGTATCGGCTTTCTTAGATCAACAAAGCGAGTTTTATAGTGATGCCGAGTTGGTATTTTACGACACTCAAGCCCAGGCTATGGAAACACTATATCCACAATTGGAGCTAGACCAAATAGACTTTATTGTTGGGCCATTGCTTAAATCGCAGCTACGTAGCTTGGTAAATCTTGCCCCGAGCATGCCAGTGTTTGCACTTAACGATATTCAAGCGACCGAAAATGACGCTCAATTCTTCTTTCCGTTGTCTCCAGAAGACGAAGCTAAACAAGCCGCGCAATTCATGGCTCAGCGAGAAGAACAAAACCCACTTATTTTAGCGCCACAAAGTAGCTTGGGCACTCGCATGGGAGAAGCCTTTAGTGAAGAGTGGAAACTGCATTCAAGTTCACCGGTAGATGTTGTTTTTTACGCAAACCGCAACGATTTACAGCGTGCGGTACGCAAGCTGTTACACACTGATACCAGCCAACAACGCATTAGTCAGTTTAAACAAATTGTTGGCCAAGATATTGAAGCCGAAGTACGTTCTCGCAGTGATGCAAATTCGCTGTACTTAGTCGGTACCAATACTGAAACCAAACTGATAAAGGCCTTTATTGATGTTACCGTAAGCCCCTTTGCTGTTAGCCCACGTTTATATGCAAGCTCGCGCAGCTACGATAAAAATGATGAGACCAGCGAGAATGAGTTAGACGGTATTTACATTAGTGAGATGCCTTGGATACTTGAACAACAGTCGGTGAACTCGATTCGCCACCAACAGCTATGGCCGAGTTCATCAGACTCGCAAAAACGCCTGTATGGCCTAGGTTACGATGCTTACAGCTTAATTAACCAATTGGCGCAGATGCGTGGTTACTCTGAGTACCAGTTTAAAGGCTTAACTGGAAATCTAAGCGTTGACCAACAAGGTTTAGTCGTACGCCAGCTAACGTGGACACAGTATAAAAATGGCCAATTGGTTCCCTTGGAAATTCAAGCTGACACGATTCAAGAAAGCACTGTTCAAGAAAGCAATATTCAAGAAAGTCCAGTTGAATAAAGGCCAAGCCGCCGAACAACAAGCGGCTGATTACCTAAAACAACAAGGGCTAAGGCTGGTCGAGCAGAACTATCATTGCCGACGAGGCGAAATAGATTTAATTTGTAAGCAGGCTGACACCTGGGTATTTGTTGAAGTTAAATACCGAAAAAGCCGTGATTTTGGCGGCGCAGTAGCAGCAGTTGATCAGCATAAAATACGCCGAATATTGCTAAGTGCGCAACACTACTTACAACAACAAAATTTGAACCAATTTGATACTGCCATGCGTTTTGACGTAGTGGCCATTCAGGAACAAGCACCGCACTTGGAATGGTTCCAAAACGCCTTTGGGGAATGAGATGCAAGAACGAATAAAAGAAATCTTTAGAGAAAGCATTCAGACAAAAATAGCCGCAGCCGAGGCCCTACCTGATGCTATTGAAAAGGCCACTATTATTATTGCGCAAGCTTTACTTAATGGTAATAAATTGCTGATTGCAGGCAATGGCTCGGCAGCAGCACTAGCTCAACAGTTCTCGGCCAACTTAGTCAACCGCTTTGATACCGAACGCCCAAGCTTACCGGCATTGGCCTTAAGTACCGACAGCTCAGTGTTGTCAGCTATCGCTAACGATTACTCTTTTGATGAAGTATTTGCCAAGCAAATTCGCGCTCTAGGGCAACAAGGCGACATTTTGGTGGCCATTTCAGACTCAGGCAACTGCCGTAATGTGATTAAAGCCATGGAGGCTGCGGTGAATCGCGACATGAGTATTATTGGCCTTACTGGTAAAGATGGCGGAGAAATGGCAGGTTTACTTAGCGAGCAAGATGTAGAGATTAGAGTACCAGGCGAGCAAAGTGTTCGAATCAACGAAGTACACTTACTGGCCCTAAATAGTTTATGTGATTTAGTCGACCGTACGTTGTTTCCCCAACAAGAGGATTAGAGGATGTTACGTTTAGTCAGCATTATCGTTTTAGCCGGGCTGCTTCAAGCTTGCGCTGGAGCGGTGGTAGTAGGAGCAGGGGTTGCCGCAGGCGCAGCCACCGACAGACGCACAATTGGCACTCAGTTTGACGACCAAGGGATTGAGCTACAAGCATTAAATGCCTTAGGTCAATCAGATGAGATTTGGCGTAACAGTAAACTTTCTGTTGTGGCCTTAAATGGTCGAACATTAATTGTTGGGCAAACACCAAGCGAAGAAAACTTTAACCAAATTACCCAAATTGTAAAAGAGGTTGAAGGAGTTCAGCAGGTACTGAATGAAGTTCGTATCAAGCCCCCCGTCTCACTGGGTGTACGCAGTAACGATTCGTGGATCACCACCAAAGTGAAGTTTAAGATATACGAAGACAGTAAGCTTCCGCCAGGAAAAATCAAAGTAATCACAGAAGATAGCGAAGTGTTTTTGATTGGTGTTGTTACTGCTCAAGAAGAGAGCCTAGCCATTGATATTGCCAGACATGAAACAGGTGTAAGCAAAGTCATTAAGGTATTTGAGTTAGTAGACGAAAGCTAAACGCTCAATTTAAGACACAAAAAAAGCGCCAATTGGCGCTTTTTTTATTTAACGATCGTTAGCGTAGGTTTCTTTGGTGGTTCTTCTACCACCTCAGTCTGTACATCGCTTTCAAGCTCTTCTGCTGGCTCGTAAGCAGCTTCAGGCTCAAATACCGTACCAGCGCCATTCTCGCGAGCGTAAATGGCTACAACCGCGGCCATGGGCACATACACTTGAAAAGGCTTACCGCCAAACCGCGCACTAAAGCCAACATGCTCCAAATCCATACTGAATGCACCTACCGCAGAGGGGGCAATATTCAATACTATCTGTCCGTCATTAACAAACTGACTGGGAACCGTTACGTTGCTTTGCGTTGCGTCTACCACCAAATGCGGTGTTAATTCGTTATCTAACAACCAGTCGAAAAAAGCCTTAAGTAAATAAGGCCTATTTGGTGTCATCTCGCTAGTCATTAACCTAAGAACCCATCGCGAATTTCGCGTTCAGAATCAGTTAATGATGCTTGGAAAGATTCACGGTCGAATACACGGATCATGTAAGACTTAATCTCTTTAGAACCATTACCTACAAGCTCAATACCTAAAGTAGGTAAGCGCCACAATAAAGGTGCTAGGTAGCAATCTACTAAGCTAAATTCTTCACTCATGAAGTAAGGCATTTCAGCAAAAACAGGAGCGATACCAATTAAGCTTTCGGTTAATTGTTTGCGCGCTGCATCAGCGTTGTCGCCTTTTTCAATTTGCTCAACCAATGTATACCAGTCATTTTTGATGCGGTGCATCATTAAACGACTTGAACCACGAGATACAGGATAAACCGGCATTAGTGGCGGATGAGGAAAACGCTCGTCTAAATATTCCATAATGATCTGAGATTGGTATAACACCAATTCACGATCAACCAAGGTAGGAACAGAGCTGTACGGATTCAAATCAATCAAATCTTCCGGCAAGTTATCCGGGTCAACCTGATTAATTTCTACGCTGACGCCTTTCTCAGCCAATACGATACGTACCTGATGACTATATAAGTCGTTAGCACCAGAGTATAGCGTCATTACCGAACGCTTGTTGGCAGCTACAGCCATTGAATCCTCCAAAAACCATCAAAAATAAATACACAAACGGCAACAGCATAAATGCTATTGCCGATAAACAAATACTAGCTTATGACTTAGTGTACGTCGCGCCAGTATTCTTTCTTCAATAGATAACTAATAATAAAGAAGATAAACAGGAACCCTAACACCCAATAACCTAGGCGTTTACGCTCTAGCTGAATCGGTTCAGCTGAATAAACCAAGAAGTTAACGAGGTCTAATACTGCGTGGTCATATTCATCGTCGCTCATCTCACCGCTACCATCTGATTCGATGCCAACATAGATTTGCTGTTCTTCACCATCAATCATTCTTGTTTCGTAGACTGCATTAGGTACACCTTGCAACTCTTGCAATACGTGTGGCATACCAACACTTGGGAAAACTTTGTTATTCACCCCAAATGGACGAGTCTCATCAACGTAAAATGTACGTAGGTAGGTATAAACCCAATCTGCTCCACGCACTCGAGCAACTAAAGTTAAATCTGGTGCTGGAGCACCAAACCATTTAGCTGCATCATCTTCCTGAATCGCATTTTCCATCAATTCACCCGGCTTTACCCCGGTAAAAATCAAGTTTTCTTCCATTAATTTAACTGGAATACCTAAATCTTCAGCTACGCGGTTATAACGTTGGTACTGAGTACTGTGACAACCGAAGCAATAGTTCATGAACAACTTAGCACCATTTTGCAACGAGGCGTTGTCAGTCAGGTCGTAATTGGCTTTGTCTAAGTGTACGTTGCCACCCGCCCCAAACGCTAAGCTAGGGACAAGTAACGCTAATGCTAAAAAGACATTCTTCATCATTTAGTTACCCTATCTGGAAGTGGCTTAGTTTTCTCATTCTTGCTGTAAATCCAGAGTAATAAGAAATAGGCAAAGTAACCAAAAGAGGTGATTTGCGCCAATAACGTTAGAGCAGGAGTCGAAGGCAATACACCTAGAACCCCCAAGATAATGAAACAAATTACAAACTGTGCAATGTTTAGTTTATGTATGGTGCTGCGATAACGAATCGACTTAACCTTACAACGGTCTAACCACGGCAGAACAAACAGCACTGCGATAGACAAGCCCATCATTACTACACCCAATAGTTTATCAGGGACCGCACGCAAAATGGCGTAAAACGGTGTGAAATACCAAACGGGGGCAATATGGTCCGGTGTTTTCAGAGGGTTAGCCGCTTCAAAGTTTGGTTTTTCGAGGAAATAACCTCCACCATCAGGGAAGAAGAACATCACCCAACAGAAGAAGAACAAGAAGCCTACAATCGCCGCTAAGTCTTTTACTGTAAAGTACGGGTGGAAAGGAATACCATCCTTTGGCCAACCGTTTTCATCTTTGTTCTCTTTAATTTCGATGCCGTCTGGGTTATTCGACCCTACTTCATGCAAAGCAACAATATGTAAGAACACCAACATAACCAATACTAGTGGCAGTGCAATAACATGCAGTGCAAAGAACCGGTTAAGGGTTGCGCCCGAGATTACGTAGTCACCACGTATCCATAGGGTTAAATCATCGCCAATAACGGGGATAGCCCCAAATAGCGAGATAATTACCTGCGCGCCCCAGTAGGACATTTGCCCCCAAGGTAACAAGTAACCCATAAAGGCTTCAGCCATTAATACCAAGAAAATTAACATCCCGAACAACCAAATCAGTTCGCGAGGTTTCTGGTAAGAGCCGTAAATTAAACCGCGGTACATATGCAAATAAATCACAACAAAGAAGGCTGAAGCCCCCGTTGAATGCATATATCGCAGTAGCCAGCCATATTCCACATCACGCATGATGTATTCAATAGAGGCAAAAGCACCATCGCCAGATGGGTTGTAATTCATGGTTAGCCAAATCCCAGTAAGGATTTGGTTAACTAATACCACCATGGCGATAAAGCCAAAAATATACCAAAAGTTGAAGTTTTTTGGCGTTGGGTATTGGCCCACATGTTTGTTGTAGGTCTTGGTCAACGGGATCCGTTCATCGATCCAACCGATAAGTGCCTTCATCTTATGCCTCTCCCTGGTCCAAACCGACCAAAATGGTTGTTTCATCAACGTAGTGATGAGGAGGTACAACCAAATTCAGTGGTGCGGGTACACTTTGGAAAACCCGTCCAGCCATATCAAATTTCGAACCATGACATGGACAGAAGAATCCGTATTCAACACCTTGAACTTGCTCACCAAAGCTACCAGGTAAGTAAGTAGGTGAACAACCGAGGTGAGTACACAAACCAACACCAATGAACAGCTCAGGCTTAATTGAGCGATGCACATTAACTGTGTATTCGGGCTGTTGAGGCTCCTCAGAGTCAGGATCTCGTAACTTGTCACCAAGGGTGTTCAAGTTATCGAGAACCGATTGAGGACGGCTAACCACCCAAACAGGCTTACCACGCCATTCTACACGTAGTAATTGTCCAGGTTCTATTTTGCTAACATCCACTTCTACCGGTGCTCCAGCTGCTTTAGCTTTGGCACTCGGATTCCATGAACTGATAAAAGGTACTGCGGCAAACGTTGCTCCTACACCACCGACAACAGCTGTTGTCCAGGTTAGGAAGCGACGACGGCCAGCATCGACAGGAGCGTTGCTCATCCAATGTCTCTCCGGTAAGGATCCGCGCAATTATTGTAATTTTCCTTGCGGCATGCTGCACAAGGTAGCGTTTTTCTGCTACTGGTAGCGTTTACTTGCTACTACATTATTGCAGGTAAATGCGAACAAAATAGTAATAAAAAACACACAAATTGACAAGGGAAATCAAGGTTTTTAACCTTTTAGAATAAAGAAAAGCCCGGCATAGCCGAGCTTTTTTGTAACACGAATGTGCGTAGCAATTAACGTTTAGAGAACTGCGGACGACGACGTGCTTTACGTAGACCAACTTTCTTACGCTCAACTTTACGAGCATCGCGAGTAACGAAGCCAGCTTTACGTAATTCAGGACGTAGACTTTCGTCGTATTCCATTAGTGCACGTGTAATACCGTGACGGATAGCACCAGCTTGACCAGTTGTGCCACCACCTTTAACTGTAACGAGTAAGTCAACTTTTTCTAACAATTCAGTTAGTTCAAGTGGTTGACGAACTACCATACGAGCAGTTTCACGGCCAAAGTAAACGTCCAAAGTGCGGTTGTTTACAGTGATGTTACCACTACCTGCTTTTAAAAATACGCGAGCAGTAGAGCTTTTGCGACGGCCAGTGCCGTAGTATTGATTCTCAGCCATTATTAAAATTCCGTAACTTAAATGTCTAATACTTGTGGTTGCTGAGCCGCATGAGTGTGCTCAGGTCCAGCGAATACTTTCAGTTTACGGAACATTGCACGGCCTAGAGGACCTTTTGGCAACATACCTTTCACTGCAGACTGGATAACACGCTCAGGTGCTTTATCGATTAACTTTTCAAAGCTAATTGATTTTAAGCCACCAGGGTAACCAGTGTGCGAGTGGTAAATTTTACCTTTCGCTTTGTTGCCCGTTACGGCTACTTTCTCAGCGTTGATTACGACGATGTAATCGCCAGTATCTACGTGAGGAGTATATTCAGCTTTATGCTTACCGCGTAGGCGAGAAGCGATTTCAGTTGCGATACGACCCAGAGTTTTACCATCTGCATCTACAACGTACCAGTCGCGTTTTACGCTGTCTGGCTTGGCTACAAAAGTTTTCATTTGTATATATAACCCAAAATAACTGTTACACACGTGTTTGTGAAAATCACAAACGTGAAAATAGCCACTCATGGTATCCCTTCGAATACGGAGTAGACTTGACTGTTAGTGCCACCAAATCGGTGACATGTAACGTGGGGTGGCAAGATTATAGGGGAAGTACAAAAAAAAACCACCTTTAATCTAGATTATTTAAGGTAAGTGTTCTCTTTCTAGATATTCGTGAGACTGCATTTCTTGTAAACGAGACAAACAGCGTTCAAATTCAAAACTTAAGCGTCCCCCTTTATACAATTTCTCTAGCGCCACCTCGGCAGCAATAATAAGCGTAACATTACGCTCATAAAACTCGTCAATTAGGGCAATAAAGCGGCGAGCAGCGTCGTCATTTTTAGCACCCATGGCCACCACGCCCGATAGCAATACCGTGTGGTAGAGCCTTGCCAACTCAATGTAATCTAATTGACTACGCGCGCCTTCACACAGTTCAGCAAACTCTATGTGCAATACACTGTCGGCTTCATTGACAAAATTAATCATCCGTTGATTTATTTCAATTTGACCAAGTTGCTGGCGAGGCTCGTTAGACAATTGTAAAAAATATTGCGCCAGATTTTGTTCGGCTTGTTTATCTAAAGGGTAATGATAAATCTCAGCCTCATTAAGGGTACGCATTCTATAATCACTACCACCATCTACATTCAGTATTTGGCAGTGTTGTTGAATTAACTTTATAGTCGGCATGAAACGCTGACGCTGTAAGCCATTTCGGTAAAGATCTTCAGGTGGAATATTTGAAGTCGCCACCAGCGTAACGCCACGCTCAAACAAGGCCTCAAACAAAGTGCCCAACAGCATTGCGTCGGTAATGTCTGAAACAAAAAACTCGTCAAAACAGATAACCTCTGCTTCAGTAATCAAACGGTCGGCGACTATTTCAAGCGGATTGCTTTGCCCATCAAGGGTTTTGAGTTCGTGATGAACTCGCTGCATAAAGCGGTGAAAATGCACCCGCATTTTACGCTGCTGCGGCAGGCAATTAAAAAAGGTATCCATAAGATAGGTTTTCCCCCTACCTACTCCACCCCACATATAAAGGCCTTGCACACTTTGCTGGCGGGCCACTTCCTGGCTCCTCGAAAAGCGCGCTTTTAGTTTTCCGAATAAGGAAGGTTTGCTTAGTGTTAACGCTGGTTTATCAGAGAGTTGTTCGTAAACTCTTTGTAGCTGAGCTACTGCAAAGGCTTGTGCATTGTCTTTTACAAAATCATCACGTTGCAGATCTTGCTCATATTGTAGCTGTGGAGTCATCCTTTCCCTATTCCCAAAACCCGCAAAAATTAGACCAAAATTGATAGTACCATGTGAAACCATTCTCAAGTATATTGAAAGTTCATCAAGACCAACAAAGGAATAATATGAGCGCAATTAGCAGTATGATTTTTCTTCTTATTGGTGTCGCTATTGGTTTCTTCCTTAGTCGTATGGCATCTAAACCAGCCGGAACTAACGACGCCAGCATGAAGCAAGAGTTAGCACAAAACAAAGCCGAATTAGATAGCTATAAAGAGCAAGTTCAGGAGCACTTTTCTACCAGTGCCCAACTACTTGAAGATATGGCTAAGCAGTACCAAGGCATTTACGAGCATATGGCAAGTCAGTCAAAATCATTGATTAGTGATGACGTAGCCCAGCCGCAGCTATTCGCCGATTATCAAGAAAAGTTAGAAGTAGATGACAGCGTTGAATCAAATGACGCGCAGCCTAAAGACTATTCTAACGAGCCATCAGGTTTATTTACCGAAGCGCAGCGTAAAGCTAGCTAAATCATTGAACTTTTTAAACTAAGCAGGGTCTTTAAGATCCTGCTTTTTTATCATGACAACTGTTTATTGAGGGTATTTAAATGAGCAAGTCCACAAAGAAATTTGTCATTTTGCTGTTTTCACTTTTCCTTGGCACCACCACACTGCAAGCTCAGGCTGCACTGCCGTTTTCTGTAGGTGGAGAGCCTCTGCCTAGTTTAGCCCCAGTACTGGAGCAAACCACCCCCGCAGTGGTGAATATCTCAGTTGCGGGGACTAAAGTCTCTCAGCAACAACTCCCAGAGTTATTTAAGTATTTCTTCGGACCCGGTGGTAACCCAGATACTGGCGAACAAGAGCGTCCATTTCAGGGTTTAGGCTCGGGCGTGGTGATTGATGCTAAAAAGGGTTACGTGATTACTAACTATCACGTTATTCATGAAGCTGACGAAATCGTAGTGACCTTAAAAGATGGCCGCACCTTTGAAGCAGAAGTATTAGGCAGTGACCGCCACACCGATATTGCCCTACTAAAAATTGATGCCGACGAGCTGGTTGATATAAAGCTGTCTGATTCTGATGAACTCCGAGTGGGTGACTTTGCCATCGCTATTGGCAATCCATTTGGTCTTGGCCAAACGGTTACCTCAGGCATTGTAAGTGCACTAGGTCGTAGCGGCTTAAATATCGAAAACCTCGAGAACTTTATTCAAACCGATGCCGCCATTAATAGCGGTAACTCAGGTGGCGCGTTAATTAACTTACGCGGTGAGTTAATCGGTATTAACACCGCCATTATCGCCCCTAATGGCGGTAATATTGGCATTGGATTTGCCATCCCAAGCAACATGGTACGTAACCTAGCAGACCAAATTATTGAATTTGGCGAGGTACGCCGCGGCGTATTAGGCGTTACAGGTGGCGAACTAAACAGCGATTTAGCCAAAGCCTTTGGTACCGACTCGCAGCACGGCGCATTTGTAAATCAAGTGATGCAAGGCTCAGCAGCAGATCAAGCAGGCATTAAGCCAGGCGATATTATTATTGCTGTTGATGATAAAAAGGTGAAAAGCTTTGCGGAACTGCGCGCCAAAATAGGCACCATGGGTGCAGGTAAAACCATTAAGATCGGCGCGATTCGAGATGGCGAAGACATTAGTTTTAAAGTTACTTTGCAGCAAGCTGAAGAGCAAAACATTAACGCTAAAGTTATGCATCCAGCCCTAGAAGGCGCGAGTTTGAGCTCTACCGCTAAAGGCGCTGATATTTCTGGCGTAGTGGTCAGTAAAATTCAACGCAACTCAAAGGCCTTTGCTAACGGTTTTGAAGAAGGCGATATTATTATCGGTATTAACAAAATCCGAATTAGCAGCATCGCCGACTTACGCAAGCTACTAGAAACCGAACCCAAAGTACTCGCGGTAAATATTCAACGCGGTGACGAAAACTTGTACCGCATCATTCAGTAAACTGAATAAGCTAACAACGAAGGCGACTTATTAGTCGCCTTTTCTTTTGTCTCTAGAATCAGCGTGCTATGCTGAGACTCTAGCTGGAGAAGAACAATTGTTAGCTATAATCAAGTATTTACTCAAGCCTGCTATTTTTGGTTTAGCGATGGCAATCGGAATTTTGTTTGCCTTCCCTGAGTTTCGGGAGAACAGCAAGCAGCTATTAGACGACTATACCGATACCCCATTGGTTAGTTACGCACAAGCCTCTAGACGAGCAGCTCCTGCCGTTGTAAACATTTATACTCGCAGCTTCCTGCAATCTTATGTGAATGTAGACAGCCAGCTAGAATCTCAAGGTTTGGGATCGGGCGTGATCATGTCGAAACAGGGCTTTGTTTTAACCAATCTGCACGTGATTGCCAATTCAGACCAAATTGTTATTGCCTTACAAGACGGACGAGTATTTAACGCTGAGCTAGTTGGTGGAGACATCATCACTGACTTAGCCGTGCTGAAGATTGACGCCTCGCCAGATTTACCAGTAATTCCACAAAACGACCAACTTGCCACCCAAGTGGGTGACGTAGTACTGGCTATTGGTAACCCCTATAACGTGGGCCAAACGATTACCCAAGGCATTATTAGTGCAGCGGGCCGTAGTGGGATGAGCTCTACCGGTCGTCAAGACTTTCTGCAAACAGATGCTGCTATTAACCGTGGTAATTCTGGCGGTGCCTTAGTCAATACTCGCGGTGAGTTAGTAGGCATTAATACCTCGGCCTATCACTTAAACGATGCAGCAGATACTTACGGTATTAGCTTCGCTATCCCTTTTGTATTAGCTAAAAAAATCATGCAGAGCCTGATTAAAGACGGCACGATTGTGCGTGGTTATTTAGGCTTAGATGGACAAAAAATCACTCCACTGCTGGCTTCACGTCTTAAATTAAATGAAACACGTGGAGTGATTGTTAGTGGTATAGATCCACAAGGGCCAGCGGGAAAAGCAGGTATTTTGGCTAACGATATTTTAGTGAGTTTAGCCGGCCAAGATATTGAATCTATTAAACAGGCCATGGATATTGTTGCCGAAACACGACCAGGTTCAGAGATCATGGTTCGCTTATACAGAAACGGGGAACTGCTAGAGCTCCCCGTTACTATTACCGAACTAAAACTGCCAGTTAGACCTACGAGCGGTCGTTAAAACGCGTAATTTTTGCACCTAATTTAGCAAACTTAGTTTCAATATTTTGATAACCACGGTCGATATGGTAAATCCGGTCGACCACGGTTTCACCTTCAGCCACCAAAGCCGCAATCACTAAGCTTGCAGAAGCACGTAAATCAGTCGCCATTACTTGGGCGCCCGTTAGGTGTTCTGAATGCTTACAAATAGCGGTGTTGCCTTCTAGCTCTATTTCTGCGCCCATACGCATCAACTCGGGTACATGCATAAAACGGTTTTCAAAAATCGTTTCAGTCACATGACCAGTCCCTTCGGCCACAATATTCAGTACCGTGAACTGTGCTTGCATGTCGGTAGGAAACGCTGGGTGCGGCGCAGTTTTAACATTAACCGCTTTAAGTGAGCAGCCTTGCATATCTACTTCAATCCAATCACTGCCACTGCTTACATTTGCCCCCGCTTCTTCAAGCTTGGCCAATACCGATTCCATCAATGTAGGGTCGGTATGAGTACAACGCACTTTACCGCCCGTTACCGCTGCACCCACTAAGTAAGTACCGGTTTCAATACGGTCTGGCAATACACTGTACTCACCGCTGTGTAGGCTGTCTACGCCAGTAATTACGATAGTATCTGTACCCGCACCTTTAATATCGGCGCCAAGGGTGTTTAAGAAGTCGGCTAGGTCTACCACTTCAGGTTCACGAGCAGCGTTTTCAATAATGGTTTCGCCTTCAGCTAACGCCGCCGCCATCATCAGGTTTTCAGTGCCAGTTACGCTCACCATATCCATGAAGATTCGGGCGCCCTTCAAGCGGCCGTCTACACGGGCTTTTACATAACCGTCTTCAACACTCATGTTGGCTTGCATTAGCTCCAAACCATGAATGTGCAAATTAACTGGACGTGCACCAATGGCACAACCACCAGGTAGTGATACGTCGGCTTCACCATAGCGGGCAACCAATGGGCCTAGTGCCATAATCGATGCGCGCATGGTTTTTACCAAATCGTAAGGCGCAACAAAGTCATTAGCTTTACCGGCTTTAACAATCACGGTCTCGCCGCTGACTTCGACTTCGCGGCCTAAATGCTCAAGCATTTTACAGGTTGTGCCAATGTCTCTTAGTTGAGGGACATTGTGCAAGGTCACTTGCTCTTCACATAACAAGGTAGCAAAAAGGATCGGCAATGCCGCATTTTTTGCACCAGAGATGGCCACTTCGCCTTCTAAACGACAGCCACCTTCAATTCTAAACTTATCCACAACTACTCCTAGCGACTACAGTTGGCCAAATTTTTGTTGCTTTTGCCATTCATCAGGAGTGAACGCCTTAATCCCTAAAGCGTGAATTTCGTTACTCGCAATGTACTCTTTCAGTGGTGCGTATACCGCTTGTTGTTTTTTAACGCGCGATAGTTCCGTAAACATTGCACCAACAGCAACAACTTGAAAGTGATTACCTTCCCCAGTTACTTGCACATGGTCTAGCTCAAGCGCTTGCGATAAAATTTGTTCAATTTGTTCTGGTTGCATTATAACGCTCCGCTAATGTGCTTTAGTTTTCAAATTGCAGCAAGGCGTCTAACTCATAGAGAGTCAACAGCTGCTTGGCTTGATCAGGGCAATGCTTAACAATTAAGCGATTGCTAGGTTCAGGTTTTAAGGCGGTGATGATAGCGGCTATTCCTGCAGAGTCAATCCGCTTAAGTTTGGCTAAGTCGAGTTCTGTGGCTTGGCACTTTGCTAACTGAGGCCACTGGGCAGCAACATCATCTGCGTTCCACTCACCAATTAAACGAAGCGTTTGCTGCTCAAGCTTAAGCTCAGCGCTCATTACTTGGCCTCATTTGCGGCAAAGTTTTTGTCTTGCAGCAACTTAATGACACCGTCTATACCGTTACTACGAATCAAGCTGTCCATTTCTGATTGCTTCGTTGACAGCAAACTAACACCTTCAGCGATCAAGTCGTAGGCCAACCAGCGGTCGCTGCTATCTTCAGTTTTTTTCTTGAGTTTACGAAACTTAAACTCGAGTTTAATCGGCGGGCGTTCTCCATCAATAAACTGGGCTTTTACGCCAACTTTCTTTTTCCCTTCTACTGACTTCTCAGGTTCAATCGACACTTGCTGCTGTTTGTATTGCCCTAAAGCCTGCTTGTAAGTACTCACTAAATATTCTTTGAACGCAGCGGTAAACTCACTTCTTTGTTCTTTTGTGGTTTTTTTAATTTGTTTTCCCAAGACCACAAACGACGCATAGCGATAATCAATATGCGGCATCAGCTGCTCGCGCACAATGTC
Organism: Agarivorans sp. 1_MG-2023; assembly: GCF_030548385.1. Classification (NCBI taxonomy): domain Bacteria; kingdom Pseudomonadati; phylum Pseudomonadota; class Gammaproteobacteria; order Alteromonadales; family Alteromonadaceae; genus Agarivorans; species Agarivorans sp. 1_MG-2023. The sequence goes on from NZ_JAUOSJ010000008.1 coordinate 168,570, forward strand.
TTCAATTTGTTGGTCAGCATCAGCGGCTTCACGGTCTACTTCAGCCAAGCGGCTAAAAGTTTGTTCTGCTACATAAGCCATTAAGCGATAAGGGTTGTCGTCTACTTCATCGGCCCAAGTACTGGCACTAAGCAATAGCGACACTACCAACATCAAGCTGCGTATAAACATGCTTACTCCTCCGATACCGAAAATAGAAACTGACCAATCAGTTCTTCTAATACTATGGCCGATTTGGTGTCTTCAATCACGTCACCGTCATTCAAGTTCTCTATGTCTTCTAATACAAAACCAGGAGTTAGGCCAATGTACTGCTCACCTAACAAACCAGCAGTAAGAATTGATAAGGAACTGGTTTCTGGATAATAACCGTATTGGCGATACATGCTTAACGTTACCTTTGGCATGTAATCTTCTATATCTAGGTTAATCTGTTCTACACGACCGACGACAACCCCCCCTACTTTCACTGGTGAACGTGCTTTTAAACCCCCAATATTGTCGAACTTGGCATACAGGGTATACGTATCAGTATTGTTCCCAAATTGGCTATCCGCGATTTTTAAGGCCAATACCAATAAGGCAGCAATGCCTAACAAAACAAATGCGCCTACCGACAACTCTACTTTATTTACTTTCATGTTATTCCCTAAACCTAGCTGCCAAACATTAATGCGGTTAATACAAAATCTAAAGCTAATACCAACAACGACGCGTGAACCACGCTGCGAGTTGTAGCTTGGCTAATCCCTTGAGCACTGGGTAAAGCGTCGTAACCATTAAATAACGCTACCCACACAACGGTGATGGCAAACACCGCACTTTTTATCATGCCATTGCCAATGTCTTGGCCAAATTCAATAGAGGCTGCGGTAATCGACCAAAAGCTACCGTTATCGACACCTAACCACTCTACGCCAACCAAAAAACCGCCCCATATTCCCACCAGGTTAAACATTAAGGTCAGTAGTGGCATAGCAATAAAGCCAGCCCATAATCTTGGAGCAACCACTCGTTTAAGTGGATCTACCGCCATCATCTCCATACTAGATAGCTGCTCGGTTGTTTTCATCAAACCAATTTCAGCGGTTAAGGCGGAACCTGCCCGCCCTGCGAACAACAACGCGGTAACCACAGGACCTAACTCACGCAATAAAGACAAAGCAACCATAGGACCTAGGCTAGTCTCAGCGCCAAAGTCGACTAAAATATGATAGCCCTGCAGTGCCAACACCATGCCAATAAATAAGCCAGAAACCAGAATAATTGGCAGAGATTGCACCCCCACCACATAAACTTGTTTAACCGTATCTTTTACAAGCTGAGCACTCGGCCAAGTCGCCAATGCATGCCAAAGCATCAAGCTCGCTCGGCCAATGGCGCTAACTCGAGCTAAAGCGTTACGCCCTAACCTTGCAATAAATTCAATCATAAGCTTGCCTTCAGTGCGCTAGCGTAATCGTCTGCAGGATAATGAAAAGCAGCGGGGCCATCGGCTTGGCCTTTTAGAAATTGCGCTAAACGCGGGTTTGGATTCGCCGCGATGTCGGCAACACTGCCTTGGGCTAGTACGCTGTGGCCGTCTATCACAAAAACGTAGTCAGCAATGCTAAGTACTTCGTTTACATCATGAGAAACAATCACTGAGGTAAGCTGCAAGCTTTGATTAAGCCCTTGAATTAACTTAATCAATACCCCCATTGAAATAGGGTCTTGACCCACGAACGGTTCATCATAAAGGATTATTTCGGGTTCTAGCGCTATCGCTCTGGCCAGCGCCACTCGACGAGCCATTCCGCCAGATAGATCGCTCGGCATCAACTTAGCTGTACCGCGCAAGCCCACTGTTTGCAGTTTCATTAATACCAGGTTGCGTAATACAGCTTCCGGCAACTGAGTATGCTCACGCAGCGGGAATGCAACGTTCTCAAACACATTTAAATCACTAAACAAAGCACCACTTTGAAACAACATACCAATGCGTTTACGCAGTTTAAATAATTCATTCCGTTTGAGCTGATGCACATTCTGTCCATCAATCAATACCTCACCCGCGGTGGGTTGTAACTGCCCACCAATAAGTTTGAGCAAGGTAGTTTTGCCAATGCCGCTGGGGCCCATAATGGCTGTGATTTTACCGCGTTGGATACGTAAATCTAAGCCATCAAAAATGACTTTATTAGCGCGCTGAAACGCCAGTTGTTTTACTTCAATCAAACTATCCGCCACTCCGTGAGCAATCTTGATTGGCCAAGGCAGACATATTATTGAGATAATTGATGACACTCAAGGCTAAACTCTTCCCTTTTGCAGGGAAAATGCCGACAATGCTCCGATTTTTTTGCATCGTTGATGTTTTATAACTGAAGGATTCACATGTTAGTTGAATGTTTATTATTGGTATTGGGCCTCGCACTGTTGGTGTGGAGTGCCGACCGCTTTGTTTATGGTGCAGCCGCCATTGCTAATAATTTTGGTTTACCACCAATGATCATCGGCTTAACTATTGTGGCTTTAGGTTCTTCTGCACCAGAGGTTATGGTGTCAGCCACTGCCGCCCTAGAAGGCAAAATGAATACCGCCGTGGGCAACGTAATTGGCTCTAATATTACCAACATTACTCTGGTACTAGGCATCACCGCCTTGCTTAAGCCGCTAATAGTATCCTCCTCTACCCTGTTTAGAGAGCTACCTATGGTATTAGTAGCCACCGCAGTTGCCGGCTGGGTGCTTCATGATAAACACCTAGGTTACCAAGAAGGGTTTGTGTTACTCACTCTGTTTGTAGCGTTAATGGCCTACTTAATTATCAACTCATTGCGCCAGCGCAAAGGCGCCAACGTTGACCCAATGATCGAGGAAGCTGAATCAGAAGTACCTAACGATGTACCAACTAGCAAAGCATTGCTTTGGCTAGCGGTGGGTATGGTTGTGCTTCCACTCAGTGCTGATTTATTAGTGGGTTCTGCCTCGGAGATTGCTCGTTACTTTGGTATGAGCGACTTGGTGATTGGCCTCACCATTATTGCCATTGGCACCAGCTTGCCAGAGCTAGCAGCCTGTGTAGCCGGTGTCATCAAGAAAGAGGATGACCTAGTTCTGGGCAATATTATCGGCTCTAATCTGTTTAACATTCTAGCAGTACTGGCTGTCCCGGCGTTCATAGCGCCAGGGGCAATTGACGCCAACGCTGCTGGCCGCGATTTTTATGTGATGATGGGTGTTACTGTACTGTTGTTCATCATGGCGATGGGCTTTGGTAAAAGCCGCAAAATCACTCGTTGGGAAGGCGGCTTATTGTTAAGCGGCTTCATAGGCTATCAACTGCTATTATTTCTAGCCTAAGCAGCTGTTATTACTGATTTAAGAAACTAAGGGGAAATGAGTGTCGTTTGATTACATTGCTTCAGCCAAGCAAGTCCTTGAGATTGAAAGCTTAGCTATTGAAAATCTCCATCAATATATTGATCAAGAATTTGCCGCCGCCTGCGAAATGCTTTTAGCTTGTAAAGGTAAGGTGATTCTTACTGGTATGGGTAAATCAGGCCACATTGCCAATAAAATCGCCGCTACTTTAGCCTCTACCGGCACCGCCGCATTTTTTGTTCACCCTGGCGAAGCCTGCCACGGTGATTTAGGCATGATTGCTGCCGAAGACATTGTATTAGCCTTGTCTAATTCCGGCGAATCAGAAGAGATACTCTCGCTCTACCCTGTATTTAACCGAATTGGTGTTCGTTCTATTGCGATGACCAGCAACCCCAACTCGTCTATGGCCAAGCTTGCCAACTACCATTTATGTATCTCAGTACCTCGTGAAGCCTGCCCATTAGGGTTAGCGCCTACCGCAAGCTCTACAGCAACCTTGGTAATGGGCGACGCGTTGGCGGTAGCACTATTAGAAGCCCGTGGGTTTACTGCCGATGATTTTGCGCTATCTCATCCTGGCGGCACTTTAGGTAAAAAATTATTGTTAAGTGTGAGTGACTTAATGCTAAGCGGGGAACAAATCCCTCTAGTAACAGTCGAACAAACTATTCGTGAAGCATTGTTCGAAATTACTGCCAAAGGTTTAGGTATGGTGGGAATTGTTGATGCTAAGCAGCAATTGGTGGGTATTTTTACCGACGGCGACTTACGTCGAATACTTGATCAACGCATCGATATACATGACACACCAATTGGCCAAGTAATGACTAAAAACCCCAAAGTCATTGAAGACTCTTGGTTAGCCTTTGACGCCTTAAAGCTGATGAAAGCCAAATCAATTAACGGCTTGTTTGTATTAAACCAACAGACCGTAGTGGGGGCCTTTAACATGCATACCCTGCTGCAGGCTGGAGTATATTAATGACGATTAACACGCCTTATGGCTCGGTAAGCTCGCAAAACTTTACCCGTGCTAAAAACATCAAATTGCTTATTTGCGATGTTGATGGAGTGTTTTCCGATGGCCGGATTTACCTTGGCAACGATGGTGAAGAGCTAAAAGCCTTTCATACTCACGATGGCTTTGGCATTAAAGCCTTGTTAAACATTGGTGTAGAAGTGGCCATTATTACCGGCCGCCAATCTACTATCGTAGAAAAACGCATGCAGGCTTTAGGTGTAAGCCGCATTTACCAAGGCCAACAAAACAAGATGGTGGCCTACCAACAAATGCTCGAACAACTCAACCTGTCAGCTGACAAAGTGGCATACATTGGCGACGATGTGGTTGATACACCGGTAATGCGCGCGTGTGGCTTAGGTGTTGCAGTACATGACGCCCACCCGCTGTGTAAACAAGATGCTAACTTAGTTACCATTACCCCAGGTGGTTTTGGCGCAGTACGCGAGCTTTGTGATCTGATACTGCAAGCCAAAGATCAGCTAGAATATGCTCAAGGTATGAGTGTATGAATCGCGTTACGCTGTTTTTTGCGAGCCTGTTCGTTCTCGCCTTGGTGTTGTGGCAATTAAGCCCCTCAGATCCTAAACAACAAAGCGCTCAACGCGAAGCCAGCAAGCCCAACTTTGTTGCAGAGAAACTCTATAGCGTCAGCTTTGGCGAAAACGGCAGCCCACGTTACCGTATCTACGCCGAACAAATGGAGTTTTTTGAACAACTTAAGCACACAGAATTTACTCAACCAAAGATTTTGGTTTACCCAGATCCTCGTCAACCTGTATGGCAAATTGTGGCTGATCACGCTACAGTACAGCAGCAACAAACTGTCACCTTAAATGACAATGTAGTGATTAAAAACTTAAGTCGTGGCGAGTATGTTCGCGACATAATTACCGAAAGTTTGGAAATCGATCTGCAAAGCGAAACCATGAGCAGCGATCAACCTGTTACCGTGTATGGCCCATCGTACGAACTGTATGGTGTTGGCATGGACGGTGATCTAGCTAACGAAATAGTGACTTTATTAGATGATATCGAAGCGGTTTACCACAACCCACAAGAGTAAGTTAGCGCTAGCGGCTAGCTTGTTTATGCTTTCTTGGGGTTCTCAAGCACTTGAAGACGACTTCAACAAACAAATTATTGTTGATGCCGACCGCCAGCAGGTCAACATCAAAGAAAACCGCGTCACTTTCTACAATAATGTAGTGGTGACTCAAGGTTCAATAAAAATGCACGCCGAAGAACTCAGCGTAATAGGTAGTGAAGAAAAAGGCAGCGAGGTGATGATCGCCAAAGGCGAACCGGCAACTTTTTACCAACTACTAGACAGCGGCAAGCCGATTGAAGCAGAGGCCAACGAGGTGCGTTACGATTTAAAAACGCAGACCCTCACCTTAACCAACAATGCTCAGCTCAAGCAAGAAGAGAGCTTAGTAAAAGGCCAAATGATTAAATACAGCATTAATAAACAAGAGATGGTTGCTCAAGGCGATGAAAATAATCGCGTAACCACTATCTTCCTGCCTCAGCAATTAGAAGAACTCTCCCCCGAGGACAATGAGTAATCATGAGTACCTTAATCGCTGAGAACCTTGCCAAAAGCTACAAAGGTCGCAAGGTAGTAAAGAACGTCAGTTTAAATGTAGAAACCGGGAAAATTGTTGGTTTACTAGGGCCAAACGGCGCCGGTAAAACCACTACCTTCTACATGGTGGTTGGTCTAGTGCCGCGAGACCAAGGCCGAATACTTATCGATGACGATGATCTGTCTAGCACCGCTATGCATACTCGTGCACGAAAAGGCATTGGTTATCTCCCGCAAGAGGCCTCTATCTTTCGCCGTTTATCGGTAGAAAAAAATATTCTGGCGGTATTAGAAACCCGTAAGGATTTGGACAAAGAGCAGCAGATTGGCGCATTGGACGATTTGCTAGAAGAGTTTCACATTGGCCATATTCGCAAAAATCTTGGTATGAGCCTGTCAGGCGGAGAGCGTCGCCGGGTAGAAATTGCCCGCGCCTTAGCCGCAGCCCCTAAGTTTATTTTGCTTGACGAACCCTTCGCTGGGGTAGATCCTATTTCCGTTATTGATATTAAAAAAATCATTGAACACCTGCGTGATCGCGGTCTAGGTGTATTAATTACCGACCACAATGTAAGGGAAACTCTCGATGTTTGTGAGCATGCCTATATCGTTAGTCAGGGTGAATTGATAGCCTCAGGTAAGCCACAAGAAATACTTGAAAACGAGCACGTGAAACGAGTTTATCTCGGTGAACAATTCAAGCTATAGTTAAAGTGCAGCTTAGAAAATAATATAAAAAGAAGGGATAGCGGTAGTTAATGAAAGCATCTTTGCAGTTGCGTCTTGGTCAGCAGTTAACCATGACCCCCCAGTTACAACAGGCCATACGCTTACTCCAGCTTTCAACCCTGGATTTACAGCAAGAAATTCAAGAGGCTCTGGAAAGTAACCCTCTGCTTGAGGCGGATGAGTCACATTCGAATGATAGTGACGCAACAGACGCTAAGTCAGCCAATGAAAAATCTACAGAAGCCGAATCTAGCGCCGACGTAGACAGCAGCCAAATGGAAGCTGGCGATGCCATTAACCAAGAAACTGTTTCTGATGACCTGCCCGTAGACTCCACTTGGGACGATATTTATAGCGCCAGTTCCGCGCCAGCTAGCTCATCGAGCGGCAGTAGCGGTGGTGACGACAATGATATGTTATTCCAAGGCGAAACCGTTGATTCCTTACAAGATCACATGCTGTGGCAAATGCGCCTTACTCCTTTCAGCGAAGTAGACCAAGCCATTGCTTTAGCCATTATTGATGCAGTAGATGAATCAGGTTACCTCACACAAGATTGTGAACAGTTATTAGATGGCCTCAATTCTAGTGACAATAACGACTTAGATGTAGAGCTTGACGAAATTGAAGCAGTACTAAAACGGATTCAGCATTTCGACCCCGTAGGCATTGCCGCGCGCTCGCTACAAGAATGCTTGTTAATTCAATTAAGTCGTTTTTCCCCAGAAACACCATGGCTAAATGAAGCCAAAGATGTGGTGTCTAACCATATCGATGTATTAGCCAATCGAGATTTTCGCTTATTGGCTCGAAAGACCAAATTAAAAGAAGACCAGCTGCGCGAAGTGATGCGTTTGATTCACACCTTAGAGCCACGCCCGGGTAACGCTGTTGAGCCAAACCAAGCCCAATACGTTATTCCCGATGTTTCCGTAGTGAAGCGTCAAGGTCGCTGGGTGGTAGAGCTAAACCCCGATGCGATGCCGAAGCTAAGAGTAAACTCTCACTATGCATCCTTAAGTAAAACGTCTAATGCCACCGATACTCAGTTTATCCGTAGCCACTTACAAGAAGCCAAGTGGTTTATTAAGAGTATTGAAAGCCGCAACGAAACCTTACTCAAAGTCTCTAACTGTATCGTTCACCACCAACAAGCCTTCTTCGAATACGGTGAAGAAGCAATGAAGCCAATGGTGCTGAACGATGTAGCCGAAGCAGTAGAAATGCACGAATCAACAATTTCGCGAGTGACAACTCAAAAATTCATGCATACACCTCGCGGCATTTTCGAACTTAAATATTTCTTCTCTAGCCATGTGGCTACCGATGGCGGCGGTGAATGTTCATCTACCGCTATTCGTGCATTAATTAAGAAACTGGTTGCTGCCGAAAATACCAGTAAACCTCTCAGCGATAGTAAGATTGCTGATATTTTGGCAGATCAGGGGATCAAGGTGGCAAGGCGTACGATTGCAAAATATCGTGAGTCTTTAGCGATACCACCTTCTAACCAACGTAAGAGCCTACTTTAAGGCCAATCAAGGGGACTATATTTATGCAAATTAATCTTACCGGACACCACGTTGATATTACTGAGTCTTTAAAAGAATATGTCCATAACAAGTTTGCCAAGCTCACTCGACGATTTGACCAGATAAACAATGTTCATGTCATCCTCAACGTCGAGAAGCTCAATCAAATCGCAGAAGCCACCTTACATTTAAATGGCGGTGAATTATTCGCTACCGCTGAACATTCAGATATGTATGCCGCCATTGATGGCCTCATCGACAAACTTGACCGCCAAGTTATCAAACATAAAGAAAAACTTAACAAACATTAGTCACCTCCATGCAAATAGATAAAGTACTAAGCTTGGATTGCACTCAAAGTGCAGTCCAATGCTCTTCAAAAAAACGCGCCTTAGAAATCATTAGTGAACTAGCCGCTGGTCAACTGGATACGACAGCTCAATGTATATTTGAGAGTTTGTTGAATAGAGAAAAAATGGGCAGCACCGGTATCGGGCAAGGCGTGGCAATACCTCATGGCCGCATTGATAAACAGCATCAAACAACCGCTGTTTTTTTACGTTGTGATCCTCCAATTGCTTTTGACGCCATTGACAATAAACCTGTTGATTTGGTTTTTGCCTTACTGGTACCAGAAGATCAGTGTAAACAACACCTCAACACCTTATCTCAAGTAGCTGAAAAACTTAACGATAAGCAAGTATGCAAACAACTTCGTTGTGCACAAAGTGATGACGAATTATACGACATCATGGTAGCCTAATACTCTAATCACCGTTAGGGATAGTCATGGAACTCATTATCGTGAGTGGGCGTTCTGGTTCAGGAAAAACCGTCGCCTTGAGAGTACTAGAAGATCTGGGCTACTATTGTGTAGACAACCTCCCGGTTGTGTTATGGCAATCTCTTATCGATAACTTAAAAAATACTTACTCTAAAGTAGCAATAAGTATCGATATTCGAAACCTTCCAGACGAACCTTCGCCGATAGGCCAAATTATTCGCAACGCCGGCCCTGATGTGAATCTGTTAAGCATTTTTTTAGATGCTAAAGACGAGGCGCTGATCCGCCGTTACAGCGAAACTCGGCGAGTTCACCCGCTGAGTCAAACCAATTTGTCTCTGGCTGAAGCGATTGAATCGGAAACCGAGCTGCTGGCACCGTTATCTCGAAATGCTGATTTACGCATCGATACTTCACGCTTATCAGTGCATGAGCTAAGTGGCTTAATTCGCTCTAGAGTAACTGGCGATCAGCAACAACAGTTAATTTTAGTGTTTGAATCATTTGGCTTTAAAAACGGCGTGCCTAATGATGCTGACTATATGTTTGATGCTAGATTTCTGCCTAACCCTCATTGGCAAGAAGAGTTGCGGCCACTGACAGGCTTAGATAAACCTGTTCAAGAGTATTTATCTGCACAAGCTTTGGTCAATCAATACATTGAGCAAATTCGTGATTTACTACAATCTTGGTTACCGCATTTGGAAGCCAATAACCGCGCTTACCTAACCATTGCCATTGGTTGCACTGGTGGCCAACACCGCAGTGTTTACGTAGCAGAAAAATTAGCTGAACACTTTAGTGCCCAGCGTAAAGTACAACGTCGCCATCGCACTTTGGAACACCGTCTTGAAGCTCACTAGGCAAGTTATCGTTAAAAACAAGCTGGGGTTGCATGCTCGCCCAGCGACAAAACTGGTAGAGCTGGCCCAGAAATTTGATGCTGAACTAACCATTATCGATGGCGAGAAAACCGCCTCTGCCGCCAGTGTAATGGGCTTGTTGGTGTTAGCCAGCGCTCAAGGAAATACCTTAACCATTATTTCCGAAGGGGACGATGCCACTGCCGCTTTAGATGCCGTTCAAGCGTTAATAGAAGCGAATTTCGACGAAGAATAAACCAAAGCGCAATAAACACACGCTACACTTAGCAAGCGCCGCTTAAACAAACAATAATAGGGAATGCTTATGCCGGAAGAGATGGAGTTAAACCCTAATCAGCACAAACGCTTACAGGAGCTTAACCAAGCTCTAGACAGCGGTATGTTTGTGCATGTTAGGCGCATGCTTCATCAAATGCCGGCCTGTGACGTAGCCTTACTGCTAGAATCTAGCCCCCCAGCAGGGCGGAAAGTGTTATGGCAACTCACCGATCCTGAACAACACGGCGAAATTCTCGAAGAACTTAACGAAGACGTAATGGAAGGCGTGCTGCAATTAATGGCGCCAGAGACGCTTGCCGCAGCCACCGAAGGCATGGACACCGATGACATCGCTTACGTGCTGCGTAGCCTGCCTGATAGTGTTTATCAAGAAGTATTAGAACAGATGGACGGGCAAGATCGCCATCGTGTAGAAGCCGCCTTAGCCTACCCTGAAGATACTGCCGGCAGTATCATGAACACTGATACCATCACCATTCGTGCCGACGTCACCATTGATGTGGTATTACGCTACTTACGGGTGCGCGGTGAATTACCCGAAGCCACTGACGCCCTGTATGTGGTGGACGAGGATGATTCACTACTCGGCGATATCCCCTTATCGACCCTGCTTACCGTTAACCCAAATGTTAACGTTCGCGACGTGATGGACAGTAAGGCAGAGACTATTCCGGTAGCGATGGATGAAGACGATGTAGCGGCATTATTTGAACGCCACGACTGGATATCTGCTCCTGTCGTCGATGAACAAGGCCACTTATTGGGCCGAGTAACCATTGATGATGTGGTTGATATTATTCGAGAAAATGCCGAGCACAGCATGATGGGCATGGCCGGCATGGATGATGACGAAGATACCTTTGCGCCAGTAATAAAAAGTACTCAACGTAGAACCTTTTGGCTGGCAATAAACTTATGCGCAGCGTTAATCGCAGCCTCTATCAGTAACATGTTTGAGTCTACCTTGGAACAATTAGCCACCTTGGCAATTTTAATGACGATTGTCCCTAGTATGGGAGGCATTGCCGGTAATCAAACACTTGCCTTGGTAATCCGTGGCTTAGCTGTGGGGCATATTGGGGAAGGTAACTCACGCTGGCTCATCGGCAAAGAAGCAGCTATTGGCATGCTCAATGGTATGATTTGGGCCACGGTGATTGCGCTAGTGGTAACCTTTTGGAAAGGGGATTGGACACTGGGAGTGATCATTGCAGGCGCGATGTTTGTAAATATGTCATTAGCCGGGCTTGCTGGCGTCACTATTCCTCTGCTAATGAAGAAATTTAACATCGACCCAGCATTAGCTGGCGGTATGGCTTTAACCACCATTACAGATGTAATGGGCTTATTCTCTTTCTTAGGAATGGCCACCTTAATACTGGCTTAAACACAGCTAGAGGCCAGAAACGAGAACAGAGCTAGAGCAAGCAATTCAGCTTCTTTGTGGCTCTAGCCCAATCCAATTGTCTTTAGCTACCTGCAATCTTCATTGAAGAAATCAATATCGAGCCCGTTTGAATAGCACTCTCTTTATCGAAATCATCAGCAATAGCGACAACATTCGCAAACATTTCAGGCAAAGTACTGGCCACGGTGATTTCATGTACTGGAAAAGCAATTTCACCATTTTCTACCCAGTATCCAGCAGCGCCGCGAGAATAGTCTCCAGTTACCGTATTTACCCCTTGGCCCATCATTTCGGTTACCAATAAGCCGGTCCCCATTTGCTTTAACAGCTCAGCCCTATTTACACCGCTGTTTTTCACAAGCCAATTATGAATACCGCCCGCATGCCCTGTACTTTGCATACCCAACTTACGGCCCGCATAAGTCGTTAATAGATAAGACTCCAAAACACCGTCGGCAATAATGTGTTTAACTTTAGGTGCTACACCTTCGCTGTCAAAAGGCGTACTGGATAAGCCCTTTTTAACAAATGGGTCTTCGTAAATAGACAACCAACTCGGGAACAATTTTTTACCCAAACTATCGAGTAAAAATGACGAACGACGATATAAATTACCGCCACTAATCGCTCCAATTAAATGGCCAAACAAGCTACCCGCCACCTCTTGATCAAATACTACAGGTACTTCACAAGTCGAAATTTTGCGACTACCTAAACGACCTAGGGTTTTACTGGTCGCTTGAGCAGCAATCTCTTCAATACTGTCGAGGTCAGAGAAGTCACGCGCTACGCTGTAGGCGTAATCACGTTGCATATCTTTTTCACCGGCGATCAACATACAACTAATACTATGACGACTGGTCGGGTAACCGCCAACAAAACCGTGGCTATTCCCAAATACTTTAACCCCGTAGTGGCTATTAATGTTCGCCCCATCACTGGCTTTAATTTTAGGGTTAGCCAACGCTAATCCCTCACACTTTTTGGCAAGCTCAATAAAACGGTCTGGTTCTAGTGGGTGTGGGTGGAATAAATCTAAATCAGGAATATCAGTAGCGAGTAGCTCTTTGTCAGCAATTCCGGCAGCTTTATCTGCCGAAGTAAATTTAGAAATATCGTAAGCCGCTTTCACTGCATTCTTAATCGCTTCAGGGCTTAAATCTGAGGTTGAAGCACTGCCCTTACAGTTAGCCGTATAAACCGCGATCCCCAAGGCACCATCGTGATTAAACTCCAGCGTTTCCACTTCTTGATCACGAGTAGCCACGCAAATTCCGGTTTGCTTAGAAATCGACACTTCCGATTCGTCGGCTCCTAGTTGTTTGGCTTCTTGAATGGCAAACTCTACAGCCTGTTTTAATTGGCTTAACTCTTGGCTAACTTGTTTTTCAGGGCTCATTGTTATTCTTCATCTCCATGCATTTCCCTAGCATAACAAAACTCATCGAGCGACCATATGCAAGAACTGGTAAGATATGAAAAAAAGTACCATGAGAGTTAAAAATGAAGAAAGAACAGCCCATTGATGATGACGATTGGATCAGTAAATCCGAAATCAAGCGAGAAGCAGACCGGCTGAAAAAACTAGGTGCCGATTTGGTTGGATTAACCAATCCGCAGCTAGCCACTATTGAGATGAGTCCAACCTTACGCGAAGCCATTGCGCTAGCTAAACGTTTGAAAGACAAACGCGAAGCCTCACGCCGCCATATGAACTACATTGGCAAAGTGATGCGTACTGAAAATGAAGAGCAAATTAATGCTGGCTTAGACAAGATCCGTAATAAACATATTTATCAGGCTCAAGCACAACTTGCGTTAGATAAACAACGTGATCTCTTAATTGCCGAAGGCGATTCAGCGATTAATAACTTGGTAGCTGAGAACCCTAACTTTGAGCGCCAAAAGCTTCGCCAATTAGTCCGCCAAGCAAAAAAAGAATTAGAGCAAGAAAAGCCAGACAAAGCCCATCAAGAACTGGCTAAATACCTAAAAGAACATCATTAAAAAAGGGGCTTAACGCCCCTTTTTATTATGCTGTACCACCTACAGTAAGCTCATCCAGCTTCAAGCTAGGCTGTCCTACTCCTACCGGTACACTTTGACCTTCTTTACCACATACACCAACACCTTGGTCTAGCGCAAGGTCATTGCCAACCATCGACACTTGCTGCATCGCTTCTGGTCCGCTACCAATTAAGGTGGCGCCTTTAATTGGCGCGGTAATTTTGCCGTCTTCGATGAGGTAAGCTTCTGAGGCAGAAAATACAAATTTACCTGATGTAATATCTACTTGGCCACCACCAAAGTTGGGCGCATAAATACCTCGTTTAACCGAAGCAATAAGCTCTTCGGGTTCACTTTCACCAGGCAACATATAAGTATTTGTCATACGCGGTAGAGGCAAATGGGCATAAGACTCGCGTCGGCCATTACCGGTAGAATGCGTATTCATAAGCTGGGCGTTGTGCTTGTCTTGCATGTAGCCTTTAAGCACACCTTTTTCAATCAATACATTGTATTGGCCTGGCGTACCCTCATCATCGATACTGACCGAACCACGACGATTTCCCATCGTGCCGTCGTCTACCACTGTACATAAGCTGGAGGCGACTTGCTCACCCATGCAACCACTAAAGGCAGAGGAGCCCTTACGGTTAAAATCACCCTCTAAACCATGGCCTACCGCTTCATGCAGCAACACGCCTGGCCAACCGGCACCTAACACTACCGGCATAAGTCCAGCTGGGGCATCTACTGCTTCCAAATTCACTAAGGCTTGGCGTACGGCTTCATCAACAAAGCCCATCGCCCGTTCGCGGCCATTTACGTCTTCCAAGAAATAGCTATAGTTGCTTCGGCCACCGCCACCAGCAGAGCCTCGCTCACGGCGCTCGTTTCGCTCTACCAATACGCTACAGTTAAAGCGAATTAACGGGCGAATATCTGCAGCTAAGGTACCGTCACTGGCAGCTACTAACACTTCTTCATAAACGCCACTTAAGCTAACGATCACTTGTGTCACTGAAGAATCTAAGCTTCGCGCATATTTATCTGCACGTTCTAACAAAGCAATTTTTTGTTGGTTAGATAAGCTAACTAAAGGGTTGTCTGACTGATAAAACTGCTCAGCGCTAACGCGAGTAAACGGTTTTACTTTTGCGGAACCTGCTTTAGCACTAATACCTCGGGCAGCCTGGCAAGTTTGAATTAACGCGCTTTGATTAATCACATCTGAATAAGCGAAGCCGGTTTGTTCGCCACTAATCGCGCGAACACCAACGCCCTGCTCAATGTTATAGCTACCTTCTTTTACAATGCCGTCTTCTAGCACCCAAGACTCATGGCGGCTATGTTGAAAATACAGATCAGCGTAATCAATTTGGTGTTTTGCTACCTCGGTCAGCGCCATTGTTAATTCTTGCTCGCCAATGCCACCCGGCACCAGTAATGACTGACTGACTTTTTCAAACGACATAGTGTTTATTCTCTCCACCCTAAATGTAATTGACCATGCAACGGCACGGGCATCCGGTCCCTAACTTGCTTTAACAACTGCGGATTAAATTCGGCTCTTGCTGGCGCTATTCCGCTTGTTTGTAGATCTAAACAACGCCCCCATGGATCCACTATCATCGAGTGTCCCCATGTTTGGCGTTGGTTATCATGTGTTCCAGTTTGATTTGCAGCAATCAGATATAACTGATTTTCGATGGCTCGAGCTTGTAACAGTGGCTGCCAATGGGCTTCCCCCGTTAGCGCAGTAAACGCTGCAGGAACTAATACAATATCACAGCCCTGTTGGCGCAGCAGCTGAAATAAATAAGGAAAACGTAAATCAAAACAAATCGCCATACCAACGCGAATTTCATCAATATCAAACCAAGCAAGCTGCTGGCCCGCAACAAAACTATCTGATTCTCTATAGCTGCCTACGTTGTCGGCAACCTCAACATCGAATAAATGCAATTTATGATAATGCTGCAGTAGCTCACCATCAGGAGAAAACGCTAAACTGGAGGTATAACAACGAGCATTATCATCAGCTTGTGTTGGCACGCTTCCCGCCACCAAATAAATAGCATAGCGTTTGGCCTGTTCGGCTAACCATTGTTGAATAGGGCCATTTGCAAGAGGCTCAGCAATACTGATATACGCTTGGTCTCCGCCACCATATTGAGCAAAGTTCTCTGGCAACAATACCAAATCTCCCGCGTGTGGCAGGGCCTGTTTTAGCAACTCTTCAGCTTGCGCTAAGTTGTCCACCAGTGAACTTCCAGAAGTCATTTGCAAGGCAATTAAATTCATCAGCGAGACTCCTTAGGACGAAACTTATCTGGCACTTTAATTTCTTGTTTAACCCGCTCTAATTCTATCAACTCTGGCTCGCCAATATTGCCCGTGAGTGCAAAGTCAATTTGAGTTACCACTTCCACCACTGGTTCTAACAACTTAGATAAAGCCAATACGGCTACTCCAGTAGCGGGAGTGACCAAAAATGCCGCCAGTACCGGCAAGCTTGAAGTAACTTTAGGAGAGTAGCTCACTAAGTAATCAATTTGACCATCTCGAAAATCAACCTCGCCTTTGCCTCGCATAGAACCGGCCACACCATCAAAGAAAAAGTCCTGATTATTACCAACGCCCTGTTTAAAGGTGATGCTGCCGCTCAATGAGTCAAAGTGCATGCCTTTTTCAAATACGTCGCTAAAATCCAATTTAAGTCGGCGACGAATAGTATCCAAACTGGCTAAGGTTAATAAACGGGTACCTTTATCGCTCATTTCCGTCACCACGCCCTTGTCGGCTTGAACCTTGATATTGCCATCTAAGCTGCTCATTTCAGGACTCAATAAGCTATCGCGCCAGTTAACATCAAAAGTGAAACGTGCAGGCGTTCCTTTTAGCGGGCTTTCTTGGCCGAGATCCTCAAATACTTTTTCCATACTGGTGCTCTCAAAAGAACCTGCTAAGCCAGCTTGCTCGGCTCCGTCTGGGGCATTCCAAAACAAAGCTGAAGTTAATTGGCTATGTCCCCAATCAACCCATAAGCGGCCGTTTTCCATCGCTTGGTTCTCGATCGGCAAATCAACTTTTACATTTCCTAAACGGTAATCTCCAAGCTGACAACCGCTGCAGCTGAGCTTGAGAGGCGGCAAAACTTTTAACAAACTACGACCACTGGTTTCTGAAGTAGTTTGTCGTGACTCCAGTTTTTGTAAGTCTTGTTCTACTTGTTCTTCAAAACGGCCAAAATCAATTTGTTCTAAATTCGCCTTTTCAATAACAATATTTACTGGCTGTTCAACCGAGGGATGCTTAGGTGCCGCAAGGCTAGCCACTAACTGCTCGGACTCTATTTGTAACTGGGTTTTACTGCGCGGTAAAAACGCAATATCAAAGTTATCCAGTGTTTGCTCCAGCAAAGTTGCTTTAGTGACCGCGCCTCGTACAAACATTAACTCTGGCACTTCTAAACTCACGTTGGTGTAGTCTGTTTCAGGCTTCTCAGGGGTAAATTTAATTTGCTCTTTTGCCCAAAAAAGCCACGGTTCCAGATCCAGCTCAGGAAAATCGAAAGACATGGCTAAGCCTTCCCCTTCCCACAACAAGTTGTTATCAGCACCTAAATTAAGCAGTGCGTATTTCAGCTTCTTTTGGTCGTCAGTAAACTCTACTTTTGCTGTAGCAGATACCAACTGATTAGACTCTAATTGAAATTTACTAGTAAGGTGATCGCCGTTAACGCTAAGCGCAGTAGGCCAGCTAAGGGTTGACGCCTTGTTCATTGGTGCGGGCAAGTTCATGCTCACCCCCAGTAAATCGCTTCGAAAGTCACCGTTGTAATCAAACAAACCTTCCGGCTTAAGGCGAATATCTAAATCCCCTTGCCAACGTAAATTACCTTTTGCGTACTCGGTAAGTGGAATACCAAAAGCACGCTCAGCCTCCACCAATGGCCATCGCCCTGCTAAATCAAAGTTAAGCAGGTAATTATCAGCGTCCGCTTCAGTATTAAACTTGATGTCTAAGGGCATCCCCCGCCACAGGGCTGATAAGTTATTGGTACGCAATTGCTCATTCTGAAAATACAAGCGGCCGTTTAGCTGACTAAGGCTCATGCCCGCTGGTAACACTTCAATGCCATTACCATTGAAGTCTACATGACCATTTACCTCAACATCTCCGTCAGAGAGGGGAATATTAAGGTAAATTTCACCCGCTACATCACCATCTCCTAACGGAAGCTGCTGCAGGCTTGCACTTAAGGCTTCAATCGGTGATTGCAGTAAATAGTCTTGTACCGCACTGGCTGGTCCAGCAATTTCACCAGTAATAAACAGTTCCGACCCGCTATAAAATTTAGGAATACTGGCACTAATACGTTGTGCAGGAACCTCACCTAAACGCGCCCTATTACTCTCCATAAACAGGCCATCATTCTGAAATAGCAAATCTAGCTGCAACTCTTCTAAGGCAGGCCAATCTGGATCAAACTTAAAGGTAGCGTCATCTAGCGGTACAAAGGCTTGGAAAATGCCATTGTGTTGGTCATAGGGATAGTTGTTTAACTGCCCGTACCAAAGGATTTGGCTATCTTTTGCAGCGCCAGCTAAGAGTGCGCCTTCTAAGTAGGAAAATACCTTATCCGGCATTACATTTGGGTAATACCAATAGGCCTTGCCGGCATCTTTAATCTCGGCATTAGCCATTAAACTCAGTAGTGGCCACTTGCCTTTTTCCGGCCAAATAAGCGCCCATTGACCAGCAAAATCTAATTCAGGAGTAAGCAATTGGGTGGCGTCACTCTTTAGGCTTAAGCCCGCATCACCAAAGTTAATTTCGATCTCTGATGCAAGTTGTTGTACTTGCCAAGTCTCTATAAATTGAGCTGCGAGCTGGAATGCCCCTTGCTGTTGCAAGCTTAAGTGAGCACCTTGTTTATCGCCACGAATGTTTGCATTTAGCGCGTGAATACTAGGCAGGTAAGATTGTCCCACGGTGCTCAAGCCAGAAATATCAGCCTGATAGGTCAGGGCTTTGTCGGCATGTGAGTAATTGAGTTGCAACTGGTCTAATTGGCCTTCGGTGATCAACCTTGACCAAGCAATCTCCCCTTCCTGTTCCAGTGCCACTAAGGCTGGTGACCAGGTGGCTAGGTCAAACTCGGCGAGGCGCCAAGCTTGACCTTGCTTATTGAGCAAGGCTTGCAGGGAAAAATCAGCGTCAAGGCTATTAACACTAATCTCCCAGGGCAGCTTATCGATACGCCAATCATCGGCAACTTTAAGACCTTGGGCTAAACCACTGTCGATAACCAAATGCTGTTCGTTGTCAGCTCCCCAATAAACATAACTAGGTTGCCATTGCACGACCCAACGTTGCTGTTGATCAGCACCAAAATCAACCCATAAAGACAGGTTTAAATCACTACCTAGATGTTCTGAACTTCGTCCTAATAAACGCGGCATAGCATTTAAGTTAAGCTGTTGCCCTTTAGCAAATAGTTTCCCGTTTAAAGAGTCTACATTTGAAGCATCACCTATCAGGTCAACTCGAAAGCTTATTCGGCCATTTTGTAAATCTTGCCCAATAAGTATTTCACCGTTTCCTTGGTGTAGTTGACCATTGTTCACCCAATCTAAACTGGCGATATCAAAGTTCATACTATGCTCAGGAAACTCAATTTCTATCAAGCTATTGGTTAAGCTAAAACGAGTTAATTGGCCTAGAAATACATCGGCAATGGCTTGATAACTTTGGCTAAAATCACGCTGGGAGCGCGCACTATGGGGGTCAATAGCTAACTGAAAATTAACTTGGTCGAGCACCAAGTCTTTAAATACCACTTGGCCTTGCTCAATACTTTGCCAGAGATCTAACTCCAACATCAATGCGCCTACACTGAAGGTAGTTTCTCGGTTTTCTCCAATCGCTACTTGGCTATCTTCAAATACCAACATAGGGCGAAAATTATGCATGCGCGCACTAAGCTGGCCAATAGTTAAATCGGCTTGCTGTCCATCCACCAGCCAAGACGCTAAGTCGTCTTTGTAGTTAGTCGCAAAACTTAAAATGCCGCGTGCAATACTCAAGCACACGGCAACAATAACCGATAATAACGCTAAACCATGCCAGCACTTTCTCGCTCCGCGAGCAAAAGGAGTTGCCATAGATTTACATTAACACCACGTCAAACTGCTCTTGGCTATACATAGGTTCTGTTTGAACACGTACTTGCTTTCCAATAAAGACCTCTAATTCAGCTAAACTATGCGACTCATCTCCCATTAGCATTTCAGCTACTTTGGTTGATGCATACACGATGAAGTTATCGGCGTCGTAAGCCCGGTTAACCCGAATGATTTCTCGCAAAGCTTCATAGCAAACAGTCTCAACTGTTTTCACTGTGCCGCGGCCACGACAAGTTGGACACTCGCCGCATAGGATATGTTCAATACTTTCACGAGTACGTTTACGTGTCATCTCAACTAAACCAAGTTGCGAGAAGCCACTAATGTTAGTTTTAGCACGATCTTTAGCCAGCGCTAACTCTAGGCTATGCAGTACTCTGCGCTGGTGTTCCGAATCGGTCATATCAATGAAATCGATAATCACAATGCCACCCAGGTTACGTAAACGTAGCTGACGAGCAATAGATTGAGTGGCTTCAATATTGGTGTTAAAAATGGTTTCTTCGAGATTTCGATGACCAACAAAAGCGCCGGTGTTGATGTCGATAGTGGTCATCGCTTCGGTTTGATCGATAATCAAATAACCGCCAGACTTTAAGTCTACACGGCGTTTTAGCGCTCGCTGAATTTCATTTTCTACATCAAATAAATCAAATATCGGTCGGTCGCCAGCGTAATACTCAAGAATTTCAGTAAACTCAGGAACAAATTCTGCGCTAAAAGAAATTAGTTGCTCATAAGTCTCTCGCGAGTCAACACGAATTCGGTCTAAATGGGTGCCCACAAAATCACGAATAATACGTAAAGCCAAATTCAGTTCTGCATACAGCTTACTTTTACTAGGAGAGCTCTCTTTGCGTTGCAGTACCTTACGCCAAACTCGTTTTAAAAAGGCGGCGTCTTGCTCGAGCTCGTCGGCACCTACTCCTTCGGCAGCAGTACGAATAATAAAGCCACCTAAATCATCAACAAAATCACTACAGATTTCTTTAAGACGATCACGCTCTTCTTCACTTTCAATGCGCTGCGATACCCCTACGTGGCTGCTACCAGGCATAAACACTAAGTAACGAGAAGGGAGGGTAATATCAGTGGTTAAACGCGCGCCTTTGGTACCGAGTGGATCTTTTACCACCTGCACCATAATATCTTGGCCTTGGCGTACCAACTCAGCAATATTGCCTGCTTGAAAGTGTTCCTGCTCAGTAACATCCACGCACTCTGTGTGTGGCACAATGTCAGAAGCATGTAGAAACGCAGCTTTATCTAAACCTATATCTACAAATGCCGCTTGCATACCAGGTAATACTCGGCTCACACGGCCTTTATACATATTACCCACAATGCCACGGCGGGCATCACGTTCAACATGGGTTTCTTGCAAAATCCCGCTATCAACTAGGGCAACACGAGTTTCTGTAGGTGTAACATTGATCAATAATTCTGCTGACATAATAACCTAGCGAGTTAAATGTAAATGAAGTAAACGGTCAGTCTCTACCAAAGGTAGGCCGACCACCGAGCTATAACTACCTTCAATACGCTCGACAAACTTACCACCTACACCTTGAATGGCGTAACTGCCTGCTTTGTCACAAGGTTCTCCACTATCCCAATAATCCACCATTTGTTTGGCAGAAAGAGCGCAAAAATAGACCGAGGTAGTGACTAACTGCGTATGCGCTTTTGAGTGATGATACAGGCTGACCGCCGTCATTACTTGGTGCTGCTTAGCACTTAGTAAAGTCAACATGCGTTGGCTGTCATTTGCATCTTGTGGCTTACCTAAAATATGGCCATCACATACCACAATAGTATCTGAGCCCAACACGGCAATAGAAGAATCGTTTTGCTGATGATAAACCGCCGCGGCTTTTTGCTCCGCTAACCTGCATACCAGTTGTTCTGGAAGCTCACCAACAATCGGGGTTTCATCAATATCAGCAGCTTGAGCGGTAAATGGCCAGTCAAGTTGAGCCAACAACTCTACTCGTCTTGGTGAGGATGAGGCTAAAATCAGTGTAGTTGACGACATTAAGAAATCTTCCATTGGCGACGTAGTTTGCGTAACAACAAAAATATCCAAGGCCAAGCCACAGATGTAGTAATCACTGGGTAAAAGTACCCCGCAGGTAACTGAATATCTTGCACTAGGTATTCAGCCCAAAACACTACAATTTTGGCTAAACCAGTCATACCACCCACAACCAGAGCTTGCTGCCACACTGAAAAATTGCGTAAACGGGTAAAGTTAGTTGCGACAATATACGCCACAATAGACATCGCCAATGCTCTAACGCCTAAAGTGGAGCCTAGCAATATATCGAGAATGAACCCTACAACAAAAGCGACGCCCACATTGCTGCGATGCGGTAAGGCAATGGTCCAATAAAAAACACATACCAATACCCAATCAGGGCGGAACGCATCGGCCACTAAGGGTAGCGGAATAATCGCTAAAATTAATGCGATAAACAAACTGCCAATAATGGCGCCACGGCCATTAATCTTCTCAATCATGTTGTGCCTTTATACTGCCACTCAAACTTAGGGCCAAATCAACAATAGGTAGCGCAAGCGATCTAATTCAACCACCGGTGTCGCCACCACATCGGCATAGGGTTTACCTTCTTGATAGTCGAATCGATTCACTACCGCTACCGGATACCCTTCAGGAAACACTCCACCTAAACCAGAGGTTACTAACACATCACCTTCACCAATGTCAGTACTGCGCGGAATATGTGGTAGCTGTAATCGACTGAGCTCACCAGTACCGGTGGCTACGGCGCGAATATCGTTACGAGCAATCCGCACCGGAATACCATGGCTAGCATCAGTAATGAGTAATATTCGGCTAGTAGTCGTGCCTACATGTAATACTTGGCCAATAACACCGATATCGTTAATCACCGGCTGACCTTCGTACACGCCATCCAATTTGCCTTTATCTATCACCACTTGGTGAGAAAAAGGATCTGAATCTACCGCCATAATTTCAGCCACCAGCTTACGGCTGTCATTTCGGACTGGTGAGCCTAATAACGCGCGCAAGCGGGTATTTTCTTTAGCAAGGCTTTCCATTAACAGTTGGTCTGCTCGGTTAAGTATCAACTGTTCTTTTAAGGAGCTGTTTTCTCGTTTGAGCTGTTCACGAGTAATCACTTGATTAGACATCGAGTCCATAAGTTGACCCGGCATGTTAGCAATGTATTGCAGAGGGCTTACAGCGGAATGTAAATAAACACGAACCTGTTTGAAGGCTATCAGTTTACTATCGATAAAAATCAAAGAAATTGACAATACAACAGCGAGCGCAAGGCGAAGCTCTAGAGATGGACCTGGGCCGAAGATAGGTTTCATCGGTCGTTACCTGAGTAGTTGTCGAGTTGTTTCAAATAAAGCAACGGGCACAATACTGTGCCCGTGCTACAGCAGCTTATTCGTAGTGGAATAAGTCGCCGCCGTGCATGTCGATCATTTCGATAGCTTTACCGCCACCACGCGCCACACAAGTTAGCGGATCGTCTGCAACCACAACTGGAATACCCGTTTCTTCCATGAGTAAACGGTCTAAGTCACGCACGAGTGCGCCACCACCGGTGAGTACCATACCACGCTCAGAAATGTCAGAGGCAAGCTCTGGTGGGCTTTGCTCAAGGGCAACCATTACTGCACTAACAATACCGGAAAGCGGCTCTTGCAGTGCTTCTAAAATTTCATTGCTGTTTAAAGTGAAGCTTCTTGGAACACCTTCGGCTAGGTTACGACCACGTACTTCAATTTCACGAACTTCATCTCCCGGATAAGCAGAGCCAATCACATGTTTGATGCGCTCAGCGGTTGCTTCACCAATTAGGCTGCCGTAGTTACGGCGCACGTAGTTTATAATGGCATCGTCAAATTTATCGCCACCAATACGTACTGAAGATGAATACACCACGCCATTCAACGAGATAATAGCCACTTCGGTGGTACCACCACCAATATCCACCACCATAGAACCAGTTGCTTCAGATACCGGCAAACCGGCACCAATAGCTGCAGCCATTGGCTCATCAATAAGATAAACCTCACGCGCACCTGCTCCCATGGCCGATTCACGAATAGCTCGACGCTCAACCTGAGTAGAACCACAAGGTACACACACTAAAACTCGAGGACTAGGACGTAAGAAGTTGTTGTCATGCACTTGCTTGATAAAATGCTGTAACATTTTCTCTGTCACGTAGAAATCTGCAATTACCCCGTCTTTCATTGGGCGAATCGCTAATATGTTACCTGGAGTTCGTCCGAGCATTTGCTTAGCGGCATGTCCTACCGCTGCTACACTTTTTGGGCTGCCAGCGCGCTCTTGGCGAATCGCCACTACTGAAGGTTCGTTAAGAACGATCCCCTGATCTTTAACATAAATAAGTGTATTAGCTGTTCCTAAGTCGATAGACAAATCGTTAGAAAACAAGCCTCGAAGCTTTTTAAACATAGCTGGGAAAATCCTGAGAAATAGTGTCGATGATACGCGATTAAAACTTGGCTCACTTTACCAACGCAGGCACCGATGAGCAAGCATACTATAGAGAGAAGCCAAGGATAGTGAAGACTATCACCTAGCTAATCCAATATCTTTGAAC
Source organism: Agarivorans sp. 1_MG-2023 (assembly GCF_030548385.1). Lineage (NCBI taxonomy): Bacteria > Pseudomonadati > Pseudomonadota > Gammaproteobacteria > Alteromonadales > Alteromonadaceae > Agarivorans > Agarivorans sp. 1_MG-2023. The sequence goes on from NZ_JAUOSJ010000008.1 coordinate 192,990, forward strand.
CAAGGTGTACATTTTTCATACAAAACTTAAGATTTATAGCATCCGGCGATAAATAACCCTGTCACTTTGTCGGAAAATACCAAAGGTGACTTGTCCAGCACCTGCTGCGTCGTCTGCACTCTCAAAGCTTCCATTGCCATTCCAATCTTCGCGTAACCAATTCAAGTTAGTGTCTAGGTTAAACCAATAATCGACACTACCAGTGTTACCTTCGCCCGGAGCGGTAAAGTCGACCCAAATGACACCTTGGTTAGCAATACCAGGGCTACGGAGACTAACAGTTGAAGTACCGCCACCTACCGTTGCATTTGTAGCATCTGTTTTAGGAGAAAAATCTAGAGGTGCAAGATTTAAGTTACTACAAGCGTCTTCGGTATTGCGAATGTACTGAGTACCGTCGAAGTACTGTAAATCACCAGTGACGGCAATCGCTTGCAACTCAGAACCAAAGCCGTTGTTGAGTTTTATGCGGCCATGGCGTAGTTCTGGTACGGTGCCTAAATCACAATAAGAACCTTCATCAGAATCTATACCGCAATCAAAACCACCAGCATCAGGATCGGAAACAATATCTGCACTAAGCAAAGTCGCATGATCAAAATATAGATTGTAAAACAAGCGTAACTTGCCATCTGTTACTGGGGCTTGTGCCACTAAAGGTTTTAACAAACCAGCCATTACTTCATCGGTTTGCGCAAATACGCCTTGGGTCCATAAAGCGCTAGCATCATCAATCTCCAACCCATCGTCGAAACCAGAGATGCTAGAGCTACTATTAAACTGCCAACGGCTAAAATCAGTATTTACTGGGAAACCACCATTTGTGTGATTTTCTGTGATCGAGCCATTAGCACTCTCGGCTTGTAATATCCAAGTCACTTTTTGCTCTTTCTGGCCAATATAACTAAAGTCCCCTACAGTACATGCTGCCCCTAGCACTGCCGACGACATTTCAAAGTGATGAGGGTAAAACATACCCACCTCAGTATTTGCCACACTGACGTCATAATCTATAACAGTCGATAGATCTGTACCGTCAGGATAAACAAAAGTGTAATTCAGATACTCGCTGATCCAACCGGAGTAATTGATACTTCCCACCTCGTGGTACTCGTTTTCGTCAACCACCACGATGCCGGCAATCTGACTGACAATAACGCCATCATTAAATGTGCCTAATACGCCACTATCTGGCGAGGCGAGATCAGCTTTGAGCCCAAGCTTATCGGTGTCAGCGATAAAATTAGCCGCATCACATGAAGAATCGGTTACCGAAGACGGTGTGCAATTTGCTATTCGCGCCGCTAACCAAGATTTAAAAGGCGTGCCAGCCCTGGCAAATGGCACTGTATCATTACTTGAACTCGGGTTAGTTTCGTTGACTTCATTTTCAATCAACGCCCACTCAAATCTATCTGGTATCAATTCAGCGCTAGCAATGCCTAACAAGGTAGTGGTATTTCCATCCACCACAGAGCCCTCTTCATCCCAAAAATTAATGCCTAATCGGCCTACATCTGGATACCGAAGATCTATTTCTGCTAAACCACCAACAAAGTTAATAGCCACTGCTGTACGTAGTGCTTGGGTAGTGCTTACATCCACATAACTATTGGTGCTTTGGTTCTTTACTGCTAACTGCCGAGTGCCAGATGCTGGTAGCGTATAATCAGTCCAAAAACGAAGATTCTTCTGCCCTTCATAATTAGTGATTGGGCGACACTCGGTTCCATCAGGGTCTTTACCCACAACTGTAAGTTGTAATTTAAACTCTGTATTTGCCTTATGAGGATTCTCGCCCCATGCTCCCACCAGTTTTTCTTCAAAACCATAAGCATTGAAAGTTACTAGGGTAGAATCACCTACCGTGCCATCTACAACAGTTATAGTTACGGGGCCTTCCAGAGGATGGAATAAACCTAAACTCACCTCACCTAAATCAGCAGCAGCGAAACCATAACTTGCTTTGCCGTTGTTATTTTCTGGTACTAGGTTGCCTAGTCCGTTTCCTTTCGACCAGGTACCTTTATTGCTGGAGGTGGATAGATTCACCGTTCCTACAAAACTTTGATCCACTTGCCCATCAAGAGTTGCTTGAATGGTCACCCCATGTATATCACAGGTTAAACCAAAGTCCTGAGCAGATATATTGAGCCCAGGAACAGCCACCGAAGCATTAGAACTAAATGCCATGTAGCTGTAGCTTTCCGCTAAATGGCTTCGTTCATTATCAAGGTATTGGTCTTCCTCTGTAATCATTGAGAAATCAGCCGCGTTGTGCTGACAGCGTCTCAACCAACCGCCATTGTTACCTCTACGTTCATTTTTGCTGGCCACCAATATAGGCGGCGAAGAGAACAAGTTGTTTTGATAAGGAGTGGTGTAATCACACGTTGCTTGCGGTGTAATAGTGCTTCCACCACTACCGTGAGTTAACGAGTTACCAAATTGATAATTAATGACTTCATTATCTACAGTAATGGCTCCTACTACTGGCTCTGTTGCGAGGTAGGCGACGGTTTCATCTTGTAAGTCAGTGTAATAAATTGAGTCATTTTGTGAGTTACAATAACGTGCGAAAAAGCGGAAGTCGTAGGCTTCACTGTTATCAATCGCTAAGCGAATACCATTATTGTTATATTCTGACGTGGTGGTGAGCCAGCAATTGTTGTTACGCGACTGGCTTTGATGCAACACCACCGACAAATTGTTGGGCATATCTACATTAAAATAGTCTCTGTCGGGAAACGGAAAAGCAGTATTGGTGCTTATCTTGCCCGCTCTTAACTCAGTGCCGTCTTCGAGAAAATGCTCACCTTCATTAACAGCAATCCAATCTACTGCTTCTATGTTTTTTGATGCCGTGGAGTTGAAAGGAGGCTCTTGTCGTACCCATGTAAATTTATCAACATCTACACTGGTGACTAGCGCAGCTACCGGTCCGTCATTGTTTGGATCGTTAGCATCGATAGGCGTCATCAAAAAGACTAGAGGTTTAGACAGATAAGTTTGGTCAAATGTAACCGTACCACCATTTTGCCCTGCGCCAGCGCTGCCAAACTGCAATAGAAGTGGTTCTGTCACGCTACTATTACACAGAGGAGAAAAATCAACTTCTCCTGGATTAGCAATTCCTCGAACAATCGACTCGTTTACCATTACCACATCGCGTTGCTGGGTGAATAACGCCCCCTCTAATTCGGCTTGGTAATTTAAAGCAATGTTCCGTCTAGCGTAACCAATAAAAGCAGACTCAGTTTCATTGGCTAAATCGATGCCCTCTCGGGTATAAATGGCCAAACGTAAAGGGTCGCCATTTACATTCAACTTAGCTTGGTAACCTGCGGTGACGTTGCCACCCACAAATATTTTTATCGTACCACTGGAGCCAAGCAATTCTAGTGTGGCCTCCTGGCCGATGGTAAAATCACCATCTATCCAATACGTCCCTGGCGTGAGGCGTAAAGCAGATTGATAACCTACATTCACATTCTCAATAAAATACTCATTACGATCACTAGAAAAGTTGATAGTACTTTGAGTAGCCCCTTGAATATCTGCAAAATTATTTGTGTTATAGCTTCCTGATCCAAGCGTGACCGTTTGTTGATAACCCACATTAACGGACTGCCCGTTGTTAATTTTTTCAATATTAACATTGCTACCCGCCGAGGCTAAACTTCCGCTAGCCACACAATCGGTATTGGCATCAGGACAAGTATTTCCATCTGACGAGCTAACTTTATCAACGCTAGCTATATCTAATCGCCCTTGATTGCTTCCATAGACACGCGCTAACCAATTTATCTCCAAACGACGATTATTTTGTGAAGATGCTATAGGGCTGGTAAATACGTCTACACAATCAACGGCTAAAGCTAACTGAGGAATCACCAGAAGACTAATAAGAAGAGGGCTAATTAGTGCCGTTAATCTCATAAGCCGCTCCTCGCTTGAATTTGTTGAGAACGTTGGACGAGAACCTCACCAGAGCCGCAAGAAGCGGTGGCTTGCAAATCAAAAAAGCGCGCATTTAATTGCGCTATATCGTTTTGTTGACAGGTAACTGCCACACTGCAGCTACCAAAAGCTTGCCCATTTAAAGTAGGATTCGGCGTCACATCGTTGCAATTTCCTGGGGTTGTATTCGGTGTATTTAAAGGAAACAGTTCAGACAAGCTTTGTTCTAAGCCAGAATAAGCGGCTAACTCGGCACGAGTACCTAATACATCCCAAGCTGCATTGCGAGAGGTATCTTGTAGCATCACCGTTAATGCAGCACTAATTAACGCCATCACCACAATCACAAAAATCGCAATCACCAACGCACTACCCTGCTGCTTAGCAGTGTGGCTAACTAGTTGTCCCTGCTTAAGGCTGGTTGAGAATGACGATGTCATGATTAAATTCCACTACCTCATTATTTTCAACAAACCGCAAGCGTAAGTTCACTAAGCCGTTTCTGGTCAAGCTAGGCTGTACCACCTGAAAGGGTTGCACGGTACTAGGGTTTTCGAGTTTACTCGCCATTAGTACACCGGTACCACTGTCAGCTGGCTGAAAACGCAGCAAGCGATTGTTTTCAACACAATAGCGAATCGGCTCCCCCAATATAAAAGTTCTCTGTGAGGGTGAGTCAGTAGTAAAACTCACTGATGTTGCATTATTTGAAGAATCGGAAAAACCTAGGGTACTGGCTCCCGAGCTAGCATCTTCACTTATGTTAGCTAAGCAAAACACTTTGCCAGTTGCAGAATTACAGCCTGCGTTTACCAAACCTCCAGACGCCAGTAGCACTTCATCGGAGTTGAGTATGTAAGTGCTTAGCCAGGCTGGTTCTGCGGTAGAGATACTCAATGGTTGACTTGGTGAAGTAACTACCGCTGCTGACGCCGAACTACTCGGGGCAACAGGAATGTCAATATAAGTATGCGCCGAGATGGTAGGCACAAAACTCAAACAATAATCAGTGATACCGGCCCCATTAGGATCTAAGCGAGCACTATTCGGTAAACTATTGTGCAACTCTCTGTTTAGGCGCTCAATGGCAAAACGCGCCTCACCTAGCAACACCTGTCTATCAGCACTTTGACGGTAAATAAGGCTGCCAGTACGCAAAAAGTCGGTGGTAGCAATCGCCAGTATTGCCAATAACACCATGGTAATGACGAGTTCAATAAGCGTAAAACCCATTTGCTTAGTCATTAGTAATTCCACCGATAAGCACTAAAGGCGTAATCAGCGCCATTAGGCGCCCTTATCCACAAATCGATGCGTTTAGCTGCATTAATGCCATTTTCGGAACTATCGATAGCCACTCGATAAGAATAGTTACGGTAAATATTGGCTAAGTTAGTTCCTAAACTGTCGTCAATAGCGACAAAATTACCATTAGTATTGTAATCATCCACATCGTTATATTGAGAGCGAGTTTCTCCGTCCGGACCATAGCTATCTGCGGCTTTACAAGCAGGCTGCCCTGTTTCACCACAGCGCCACAGGCCTCCGCCAGTATGATCCGAGTTTTCGTCAAATGACTTTGACAATATTTCATTCATTAGGCTAGACCCTAATTCGGCCGATCGTACTTGGTAAATAGGATCAATGCTACGCACCGCTTGAGGTGCTAAAAATGAGGTAATGACTACAAGCGAAATCGCAAGCACGACTATGCCAACAATCAGCTCAATCAAAGTAAACCCGCTATTTCTGTAGCTTTTACAAGGGCGCATGAATATAGCCCTCTGACTCTATAACAATGGTGTGAGTTTCTTCACCTTGAACACTAATGATGCAGGGGAATTGCGAACATAAGCTAGAATCAACCAGCCTAACTCGCCCAAGTCCATCAAAACGAATAACACCTTGGCTAAGAGTGAGATCGCTAGAAAAAGAGATATCTTCTAAGAAATCAGCAGAGTTAATACAGTTGCCGTTGGTAGCAAGCTCTCCAGAAAAATAATTATCGCTGTTTATCTGCAAAAAAAAGCAATCTTGATAATGGTTCATTGCTTGGGTTTGTACTAAATGTAAACGACTTAGCAATTGCTCGCGCAGGCTTATTTCAGCAAAGCCACCGCGGAAAAATTTGGGTAGTACTGTTATGGCAAGGATGCCAATGAGGATAAGCGTAATCACCAGCTCAATAATGGTAAAGCCGGAATGTCGAGGATGAGGTTTAGAGTTTTTTTTCAATCTAATAGTTCAGAAGTTAAGGCTAGCCGAAGCTAGCCTTAAAAAGATTAACAGCCAGAAGGATCAACTACGTAAGTTGGTAATTCAGTGTTATCAGTACCCGATGCTTGGGTGTATGTAACTGTACAAGCTGCACCAGAAGCTGCCGAGCTAGGAGTGAATACTATATTAGAGTCAGCGGTCACAGTTGCATCCCAATCGCCAGTATTAGCATCCACCCAGTTTAAGTAGTCAGCGTTAGCTTGAGGGTAACCAAAAGCTGTAGCGATAGTTGTACCCGCATCAGATACAGAGTCCGAAGGTTGACGCTCTACGCCATTTATCGCAGCTTTACTATACACCAAATTAGCCCCACCTTTTAAGGCAGCCTCTAAGCCACTCAGAGTTGAAGCCCTAGCATCAGTTTGTAAGTTTAAAAACTTAGGTGCTGCAGTCACAGCCAAAATACCTAAGATGATGATAACAATCACCAATTCAATTAGCGTAAAACCTTGCTGTTTAGTTGTCTTCATTTCTATATCCTTAGAAAATTATTGATTTATAAATCGTTAGTTAGAAATATTTGTAAAAACTCGCCCTGCGGCGGGTTGGTACGTAAAGTTATTAAAAGAGCCTTCGTCATTGCCAGGATCAACGTAAGACCCATCGCTATTTTTTGCCAAGGAGTTAACTTGGTAGAAAATACATCTGGTCGCTTCAGCGGCGCCAGTCACCGTGGTGTAATACTTAAAATAATCGCCTTGAGCGGCAACCTCAGCAAAAGTGCTAGTCGCTCGAGCCGGGTTTTGTAAAATAGCGTCCCATACTTTTAGGCACTTTTCGCCGCTAAGCGCGCCAGGGTCAACATCTTCATCATCGCTGGTTACAGGGTAACCAGGCGCAACACTACCGTTAGATATTTGAGCAGCAGTAGGGGTTGTTAAATACACCTTCTGAGTATCGTAAATCACGGCATTCTTACCGTTTTCACTCGGTCGACCTTCAGCTTCCCATTGCGCTCGCGCTAAAGAAACGCCTGTAGCAAACCCACCCGCTACGCCCTCAAGGCTGGCTACCTTGGCTTCTTCTGTTACATCCAAAAATCGTGGTAATGCGGTAACAGCGAGGATCCCCAACACCACAATAACAATCACCAACTCGATCAATGAGAAGCCGACTTGCCTGTATTTGTTAGCACTTAGGCTAGGATAAATTGTCACTTGTTAGTTACTCCTCAAATCAGCTTTACAGCCATTCCTTTGTAATCGAACCTTGTTGCGGGCTGTACACCATCACCGCTAACTGCTCAAAGGTAAAATAACAACGCTGCTGTAAAAATTCAGCATCACTTGCCTTCCCTTCAAAACTCAACTCAACACCCACTATTTGCTGCCATAAAACCAAGCAATCTTGTCGACTGCTAACGACGGGCCAACCAGACTTAGTCATTCTAAGCGTGATCGGTTCTAGTGCCTTTTGTTCACCGGTTAAACTATCGAGTTGATAAAGATTTACCTCTAAGAACTCGGGTCTAAATCTGGCGATCCATAAACCGTGAACCTGCGCTAACTGATTGACCCAAGTTTGAGTATATTCTTCTACAACTTGCTGCTCTGCTTGCTCAATTGTCCTAACAAAGCTAATTAAAAGCAATAATACGACTAATAAAACTATGCAGAATGTCACAATCCAGCTGAAGCGAGAACGGTTATTTTCCAGTAAATCTTGCCGATTCACTTAACCACCTCGAACTGCACGCATCATGTCCCACATTGGCGTAAAGATACCCAAAGCAAGAATTAGCACCATACCTGCGACCACGCTAATTAGTATTGGTTCAATTCGCGCGGTTAAACTCTTTAAATCATAGTCCACTTCACGCTCATAAAACTCAGCAGCTTCGGTCAGCAATTCATCCACTTGGCCGGTTTCTTCACCCACCGAAATCATCTGTAATACCAAGGGCGTAAACAACTCGCTAGCGATGGCATTGCGTAACAAGCTCTCTCCGCGTTCAATACCTCGGCGCATCTCTACAATACGCTCTGCCATAAAGGCATTATCTACCGCACTGGCCACTAGTGATAAAGCTTGATTTAACGGAACGCCTGCGCCCAACATCATGGCAAAACTACGAGAAAAGCGCGCTAATAAAGAACGTTCAATCACCGAGCCAACCACCGGTAAACGCAAGCGGGTTTTATCCCACAACATCCGCCCCTTAGGAGTGGCTACATACCATCTCACCAAAAACACCGAACCAATTGCTAACACTAATAACAGCGGCCAAAAGTTCACAAAAAAGTTCGACGTTCCTATCAATATTCTGGTAGCTAAGGGTAACTCCACATTAAATCGACCAAATATTTCAGCAAATTGTGGAATAACAAATATATTCAAAATCACCATGGCGATAACAATCGCCAAAATCACAAAAGTGGGATAACGCATCGCGGTTTTAATCCGCTTTCGAGTATCCATTTCTAATTCTAAGTACTGTGATAACTGCAAAAACGCTTGCTCTAGTTGGCCAGTATTTTCGCCCACATGCACAATACTTACAAACAACTGTGAGAATACTTTTGGGTATTCCGCCATTGATGTGGATAACGCCCGCCCACTACTTAGCGCATCCGATACCCCCGCCAAGGAACGGCGTAATAGCTTGCTGTGAGCCGTTTCGGCTAGGCCATTTATCGCCCGCATAATGGGTATGCCAGCTTTGGTTAGTGAGTACATTTGACGAGTGAATACCACCAACTCATCAATTTTAATTCGCCCTTCCCATAAGCTACTGACATCTAAACTACCAAAACCCTCGCCTTGCACTTTTCCTTCGGCAATTTTAATCGGCGTTAAGCCGCGACGAAGTAAACTTTCTGCAGCAGCATTTTGATTAGCCGCCTCAATATCGCCGTTAATTAGGCGACCTGTGCTATCGCGAACTTGATAGCGAAAAATAGCCATTACACAGACTCTTCAGCTTGATTCACTACACTGCCGTAAACATCAATTTCTTCCACTAAACGCAGCACTTCTTCAATAGAGGTAACACCTTGTTTGGCGTAATCTAAGGCGGCTAAAGAGAGAGGTCTATATTGCTCAGACGCTTTGGCGACTTTGGAGAACTCATCGGGGTCATCACGACGCAAACACTCCATCATTGCTTCGTTTAACTCAAGCATTTCAAATACACCAATTCGACCTTTGTATCCGGTGTAATTACAGGTTTGACAACCTCGGCCTTTAAAGAAAACTTGCTGACTTAAATCTTGGCTACTGATGTGCTCTAGCCAGACTTTTTCTTCTAACGTGGCGGCTTGCTCTTGTTTGCAGTTGTCACATAAACGACGAACTAAACGTTGAGCAAGAATGGTTCTTAAGGAGCTTGCTACCAAATAACCCGCTGCGCCCATATCAATTAAACGCAGGGCACTAGTAATGGCATCGTTAGTGTGCAAAGTGGTAAGCACCAAGTGACCGGTTAAAGCGCCACGCAAGCCAATTTCTACGGTTTCTTGGTCACGCATCTCGCCCACTAGCAAAATATCGGGATCTTGACGCAAAGTTGTCCGTAAAATACTGGAAAAGTCGAGACCAATTTTGGTGTTTACTTGTACTTGGTTAATCCGAGGAAGACGATATTCAACCGGGTCTTCTACGGTAATAATTTTTGATTCTGGCTGATTAAGCTCACTTAAAGACCCGTACAAAGTGGTGGTTTTACCACTACCGGTTGGCCCTGTTACCACGATCATGCCATGAGGGCGATGCAATTGGCGACGGAAACGTTCCATAATGTCGGGCGGCATACCGGTTTGCTCTAAAGACAAAATGCCCGCAGACTGATCGAGCAAGCGCATAACTACCGATTCACCTGCCTGAATAGGCATGGTAGATAAACGTACATCAATAGAGTGGCCACGTACCTTAATATTAAAGCGGCCATCTTGTGGTAAACGTTTCTCAGAAATATCTAACCCAGACATCAACTTCAAACGCAGCACCATGGCCGAGGCAATTTGCACTTCGTTTAATACACTTTCTTGTAGTACGCCATCTACCCGTTGGCGGATCCGTAATACTTTGTCGTCTGGCTCAATATGAATATCTGACGCACCAACTTGTACCGCATCTTCAAACAAGGATTGCAACAGCTTAACAACGGTGGTTTCGTTACTTTCGTCATCGGCAGTAGCCAAACCAATATCAAACTCATCGGCGCTGGCATATTCTTCTTTTAGCTCTTGGGCAAAACCTTCAATTTCACGAGTACGGCGATAAAAGCGGTCAAAAGCTTCTACCACTTGTGATTCACGAGCTACTACATATTTAAGCTGACTTGGCGCTAATAATCCGGCTAAGGTATCAATAGCCGAGAGATCGGCAGGGTCAGAAATGGCGACCGTAATTACGTCTCCATCTTTATGAATGACCAAAGCTCGTAAGCGTCGAGCGTGGACTTCACCCAACATAACCACTGCATTAGCGTCTACAGACACTTGAGCTAAATCGACAAAAGGAATACCGAGTTGGCGAGCCAAAAACTCCAGTAACTGCACTTCGGCAATAACCCCAAGTTCAATTAATGTCGCGCCTAACTTTCGCCCGGTTTGCTTTTGTTGAGCCAATGCGCTCATTAACTCAGGCTCACTAATAACTTGCTCACTCACCAGCAAGTCACCTAAACGCATTCGTAATTTGGGTTGCGCCATGTTTATTGCTCCAACTGTCGAATACGGTTTGCGACAAAATCGCGTGAATGACTAGAAAGCTGTCCCATCAGTTCCGCTTGGCGATAGGCGGCTAACGCCTCGTTGTAATGAGTTAACTTGTCGTTGGCAATGGCATAACCCATCCACCAGCGCGCGCGGCTCGGCTCATGCTTCACCAGTTTTTGATAAGCACTTAAGGCCAGATCTTGTTTGTTCAGGTTTTGCGCTAGGCCGGCTAACATGGCGTAGTAATCTACATTGCCACTCACCTCAGGTTCGGCACTCTCTAAATAGTAAATGGCTTGCGGCAGGTTTTCTTGTTGCACAAAGATACGCGCTAACATTACTCTAAATGAACCACGCAATGGGCTAAGTTGAACCCCCTCCTCTAACAAGCTCACAGCAGCACTTGCGTTGCCACGGCCAAACTCTAAGGCGGCTAATTGCTCTCTCACTTCATGTGCTTGATGATCGAGCTGTAAAGCTTTATTAAACTCTAAGCGCGCTTCTACTAATTGATTTTTGTCTAATGCTTGAAAACCGCGCCGAGTGTACAAGGCAACTTGTTGCTCTCGGTTAAGTTTCAGAGGTTTTATTTCCAAGCTCGACTCGTCACTTTCTATTTTCTTAGAAAGCTGAGCTTGACGTTCTACTGTTTCTACAGGTTTGTTAGCTTCAGGTTCACGCTCAACTCTAGCTTCAACGACCTCATCAGAAGCAATAGCATCATTTGGCGTCGTTATCTTTTCTGGCTCAACCTCAACGGTGGGAGTTGGTAGCGTCTGTTCAACGTCTGATTTAGGCTCTGGAGTCGCAACCAACTCCAACTCAGTAGTTATCTCCGGTGGTAAGTCATTAATGCTCAAGGTATCCACTGGTTCTACTATCAGCTCAGCACTGCTTGTAGGCTCGTTTAACTCAACGTCTATCGCAGCAGCTACTGCTTGAAGCTGTTCAGTCTCGGGAGAAATGGAGAGCGAACTGTTGTTCGTTGCTTCCGTCACTACTTCAACGTCACTTTTTAATTCTAAGTTGGTAAAGTAACGAAGCGCCAACCAAGCGGAAATCATTAATGCAATTAACACTAAACCCATAAGGATGTAGGCTCTAGCACTGCGGCCTGACTCTTCCACCAGTGGTGCCATACTTTGCGGGTTAGTTTGCTGACGCTTATCTAAATCTTTCAGCATTTGATTGATGACACTCATCGTAGTGCTCCCCACCAAATAACTAAACCAAGCAAGAAACATGCGGAGAAACCCAACACCAACAACGCGGTTTTAGCTGCTGGTAACGCCGCATCCTCGGTATCTTGTACGGCGGTTTTCACCATATTGACACTAACTTGTTGAGCACCTTGGCCGTAACACAGCATCAATACCTTGTGGGCTAATATATTAATTAAACGCGGTATTCCGCGGCTTGCCCGAGTTAGTAGTTTTAATGACCCTGCAGTAAACAACGGCCCACCACGGTAACCACTTAAATGTAAGCGATGCTGAATGTAACTAGCCACCTCATCCTTTTCTAAGGCGCGTAAACGGTACGAGAATGTGATGCGTTGGCGTAATTGGCGAAGTTGCTGGCTGGCTAAGCGCTCATCTAGCTCTGGTTGGCCAAACAGGACTACGTGTAATAATTTACGTTGTTCTGTTTCTAAATTTCCAAGCAGCCGAATCACTTCTAATGCTTCGTCACTTAAGGCCTGAGCTTCATCAATCAATAATACAACTGGTCGCTGTTGACTGGCTAATTCAATTAAGCAGTGATGAATCTGTTCCAATAAACTGTGCGAAGAGGCGCTTGGGTCGACCTTCAAGCCCAATTCGTTGGCTAATGCGGCATGGATTTGTTCAGCTGATAAACAAGGATTAGGCAAGTAAGCAAACTGGTACTCATCGCTCATTTCATTAAGCAGTTTGCGACAAAGCAACGTTTTACCGGTACCCACTTCGCCACTGACTTTAATAAAACCTTCGCCAGATTTAAGCGCAGTTTGCAGTACCTGTATCGCCTCGTCATGAGGTAATAAAGCCTGATACAAACCCGTGTTCGGCGTTAAACCAAACGGTGCTTGCGAAAGTCCAAAATGTTCCAGATATACTGCCACTTATGCCGCCTAGTTTTCTTCTGGATACCAAGTGTTCAGCAAATCCTGAGACTTCTGTAGCTCAATTTGCCAAGTATCTTCGGTCACCACTGTAGGCTGAATCAAAATTACTAATTCGGTTTTTTTGCTCGATATCGCTCTGTTGGTAAACAACTCGCCCAAGCCAGGAATAGAGCCAATAAACGGCACTTTAGAAATAATCTCTTCCTGTTTGGAGCTCATCAAGCCACCAATCACTACCACATCGCCAGAGTTCGCTTTAATAACCGTATCGGTTTCACGAATATCACTTTGGGCTAAGGGCAAATCGAGTTGCTCGCTAGAGCTACCAAAGCTAATCACTTTGCGTTGCTCTTTAACTTCTGTCACCGAGGGATGAACGTGCAGCAGCACTTGCCCGTTATCGTCAATTTGTGGAGTAACATCTAAAGCAACACCCGAGAAAAATGGTGTTAACTCTACGCTGGGGTTGGTCACTGGGTTGGTGCCCGAGATAGTAGTATTTGATACGTCAGTAACAAAGTACTCGTCGGTACCCACTTTAATAACAGCTTTTTGGTTATTTGACGCCGTAATGCGCGGGCTAGACAGTACGTTCACATCACCTTGAGTTTGCAACAAACTCACCACAGCTTGAAAGTTGCCATCGGTAACGGTTAATGCGCCACCGCCCCCTAATATTGCACTAATCGCATCACCAGGAATTTGCGAGGTATTGTTAAACAATACTTCTGTTGAGCCAATCACATCACCGGCGTTGGTCCAATCAATACCTTGTTGGTAACCATCACTTAAGGTGACTTCAATGATCTTGGCTTCTAAAATCACTTGACGCTGCAAGTTTCTTTCAGACTTAGCCAAAAAGGTTTTAATGGTACGAATTTCATCTGGAAAAGCGCGCACCGTAACCAAACCAGCTTGTGGGCTAACAACTACCATGCGGCCGTCATTGGCGTAAGAGGTATCGTTGCCACGATCTCGACGCATACTAATGCCAATCATGCCGCGTAAGGTTTCTTCAAGCTCATACCAAAAACGTGTTTCAGTCGCAGACTCAATTTTAGTGCCGTTAAAACTGTCACTCCGATTAGAATTACGGCTGCTGTTATTGTTGTTACTGGAGTTATTACTAGATGAATTGTTATTCGACGAGTTATTCGAAGAATTATTGCTCGAGCTATTATTATCGCTATCGCCACCAGTGATACCCCCCGAATTAATGCGGGTACGGGTATAGCCATAACGCTCTAACATTAAGTAGTTAAGTGGAATAGTTTCAATACGCATTCCCGCAGGGTAAACATGTAATATTTTACCGCTACGTTTAACGTCGTAACCATACATGTCAGACACCACATCAATGGCTTCTTTTAAGGTCACTTCTTTGAGTTTTAAGGTAATTTTACCCTCTACGCCCGGATGCATCGCCACGCTAAGAGGCGAGCCTTTAATCAAAGCAGGGAAGAAGGTTTTTGCGTCTACATTACGCGCATTTACGTCAAAGCGATGCTCAACCTGAAGCAAGTCTCCTTGCTGCAAGCCAAGTTCTGGCATTAGCTCTGCTTGCACTTCTGCGGGTAATTCTGGCGCTTTTATCGTAGACGGCACTGGTTTTTGCGCTTCAGAGATAGCTTGCTTAGCTTCTACAGGATCAGGCCTAGAGGTGGACTGGCAAGCACTTACCAATACAACGACACAGCCTATAAAAATCCGTTTGATATACATGTATTACTGCCCCTGCCCAGTGACGCGTTTCACTGACACCTTGTCTAATTGAATTCGATACTGCTTATTTGCTCGTGTTAACACTACGTAATCTTGATGCACACGGCTCAAGGTGTAACCTGATATTGATTGTTTTACGCCCACAAAGCGCTGATTAAGAATCGCCCCTGGCTCTTTCCCACCAACAATAATCGCTTGGATACTGGGTAAAGATACCTGCTTGGCGGCACTACTCGTGCTACTGCGACTATTAGGTGGCGCTGTAGGATCACTTAGCGGCGTAGCCAACACACTGCTGGTAAGCACTCCACATGAGAGCATTAACGCTAAAAAATACTTAGCCACTAATAAAATCCTTATTGGTGCTTAAGGTATAAATATCGATAGTAATATCGGCCCTTGGGTACTCAAGCACTTGGTAATCGATAAGTTGCCACAGGAATCGCTGCGGTAACTCTTCAACTACCTGCAAATACTTAACTAAAGGAAAATAGCCACCATTAAGTTTTAATCGAATACCGTGGCGATAAAAATTAAGGCTGTCGGCGCTGCTTTCTGCACTACTTAAAATCGCTTCAGGCGCTAAAGAATCCATAGAAACCAGCATCAAACCGTCACTTTTTTGCAGCAATTTCTCCAGTACTTCGGTCATCTGCTCAACGGGAATCAATCCCGCCTGCTGTAGCTCTAGTTTCTTATCTACTTGCTCTAGCTGAGCGTGTAACTGTAACAACTCAGCTTTAATGTCTTTATTAGGATCTTCGCGCAGTTTCATTTTACTGAATTCAATTAAATCGGCATTTTCAGCGTATTTACGCGTTGCTTCTGCCAACTCTGTTTCGGCTTTATTTTGCTTAATACTGGCGGGTTCTATCCACAAGTAATAACTCGGTAATATAATAACCAATAAGCCGGTAACAAGAATCAATAGGCGTTCTCGTAAACTAAGACCTGCGAAGGTAGCTTGCCACTGTTGCCACTGCTCACTCATTTGAGGCTCCTAATATGCTTTCGCTCTTAGTTGAACCACTTAAACTAAAGTGCAGTTGCTGGTCTTCATCTCTAAATATCTTCAAGCCAGCGAACTGTTGCTGCGACAAATCGGGGTAGGCCTTAAACTGCTTAAGCCATTTGGGCACCGCATCACTGCTGGTTGATTGCCCCGCTAAGGCCATACGACCACGCTGAATATTTATTTCAGTCAGCCATATTTGGCTATCTTCAATAGACGCCAAAGCATTAAGTGATGAAGAAAAGCCGCTGTTCGCATAACCATGTCCTTTAAGGCGCTGGTCTAACAATTGTTTCAATTTTAGCTCTTGTTGCACCAGGCTAACTTTACGCTGCAATCTTGGGTCTAAAGCGCGCTGCTCGATAGCGGCTTTTAGTTTATTAAGCTGTTGTTCTTGTTGATTAAGTAATTGGCGTTGAGCACTCGAGCTTACAACAGCGGCATTGGTTTGCTGTTGCTGCCAAAATCCCCATACCAATGCTAACACGCCAACAATTACCCAAGATATCACCGCTTGCCTTAGTGAACCTCGTTCTGGCTTTGGACGAAACTCCTCAACATAAAGGTTAATTCTCGTTTTCACGACAACACCCCTTCTTGTAAAGCAGCCAAGGCTGGCAAGTGATAATAGTACTCACTACTTTCAATCGATGAGAGTTCTAATAAATTAACTTTCGGGGTTAGATTTTGCTGCAACTGACGAGCAATTTCATCACAAAAACGGCTAGGAATCGCCAACTGAATAACGCTAACTTCTGGCAACTTTAGAGTGGCGCTAATGTAGTCTATTGAACGTTGTAGCTCTAAGCTCAAACTATCAAAGAAAGATTGGGTAAATTCAATTTCTTGCATCTGGCCCAACGCAGAAAAGGCACGTAGCTGACGAGTAAAAGATACTTGCCCTTGGCGAACCACAATAAGTTCTAAGTCACCGCCTTTGGGCTGCCATAACAACATTTGGCAACGCTCATTGGCTTCAAGAAAATTAATCGCTGCGAGGCTTTCAATAGTGATGCCTTCAATGGTTAAATCTTGCTGATTCGCCATATTCACCAGCTGCTGAATAATAGGTTTACGAACACACACTACATTGAGCTTTTCACTGGCCATTGGCGCGGCTGGCGCTTCGTAATAATCAACCGCTAAATCCAAGACCTGCTCTGCTACCATGTCTTTAATGGTCCAAGGCACTGCCCCCGCCAACTCTTCATCGGCGACTTTGGGTTTTTCTACCTGAAACTGTTGATAATGCGCATTACCTAGAACAAAAACAATTTGATGGTCGGCACCGAGTTGTGCCTCTTTACATAATGATGCTAACGCTTCTGGCCATTGCTCGATAGAGCTAACCGCCTTCTCAAAGGTTTGCTGTTGGTGATCGGCTAAAACCACAAGATCTGAGCGCAAATAGGCACTGCAACGAGTCTTCGCTGTATTTCTTCGCCAAAACGCTAAACCCATCCCTTTTCCTTTGAGTAATCCATGTAAAATCTACACAAGTAGTCTAAACTTTTCTGTTATTTTTTAAAGCATTGGCCGACAAATATGTGCTAATTCTCAAGATTAACGGCGGTATATCTAGTAACTGTAGATTAGACACTCAAATAACTCATACTTTTCTCACCAAAACGCCACTCTGAGATGATTTAAATGGGTTCTGGCTTGCTAAATAAGAAACCTTGCCCGTAATGCACACCTAAACGCTGCAAAACACGCCATTCTTCGTTGCGCTCTACACCTACAGCAATAACCTCTACGCGGTCAGAACAACTGGCCACTAACGAGCTCACTGCGAGCTGGTTAACTTGTCGAATCTGAATGTCTCGCACTAAACTAGTATGCAACTTCAAGTATTCAAGCTTTAACTCGCTAATGTATTGAGTACTCACTACCCGCTGCCCCGCTCGCTCCACCGCTAATTTAATGCCCTTTTTATTCAGTGCTTTTAAACGTAGCATTTCGGTGTCATTTAACTGCGATAACTGTATCTCGGGAAACTCTAAGACTAGTTTCTGACACTCTTTGTAAGGCACAGAGAAAACCCACTGCAGCAATTCACGCATCACCGACTGCTTTATTACAGTCGCAATATTCAAGTTAACACTGATAGGCTGGCGAGCGTATTTCACGTACTTCATGGCATAAGTTAAGGCATGCTCATCAAAGCTCGCCTGCAAACCGCTTTTCTCCGCCCAAGGTAAAAATACTCCAGCACTTATCACTTCGCCTTGGTAGTCGGTAATTCTGGCTAATAATTCGCGGTAACAAACTCGGCCATCTTCATCAACAACATCCTGCTGATAATAATGTAGCCCTTCATTGCTTAATACATGCTGCAACAGGGTGCGCCAGCGAACCGAACCCTTTCCGGTTTGGGTTGAACTTAATTCGCGAGGTACCACATACCACCCATTGTGGCGCTGCATTTGCGCAACACGCAATGCGTCTTCGGCTTGCTCAATCACTAATTGCGCGCTGTCACCATATTGATAACCAGCAATGCCAATGTAGAAAAAGTCATCCTCGTCCGCCACTTCAGGCAAAGGAATGCGCTCTAGCAGCTTGAGAATGCCCGCCGCTGTATCTTCCGCTTCATCTAAAGTGGAAAGCGGCATTAATAAGGCAAAGGCATCACCACTAAAGCGAGCTAAGTTCACATCTATGTTGCGGCGAGTGTACTGCTTTAATGCATCGGCACTTTGCTGCAAAATAGCATCACCTTCGTTACGGGCGTATTGGTAATTAACATCATCCATGCCCCGCAAGTAAACCAATAGTACCGCGCCGGTGTGTGCGTCGGCATCACCAATTTCCGCTTCTAACTGATTATAGAAATGGGTGCGGTTTGACAACTGAGTCAGCTCATCGACAAAAGCGTGATTACGAATAATACAGTCAAACCGGCTACGTTCTTGGCGTGCTTCAAGTAATTGTGTAATAAGTTGTTCAATGGCTTTACTGGCCGCATTAGGCCATTCCTTGGGACTACCCACTTGGACGTCACGCAATCGCCCCGCCAATATTTGGTTACCGCGCGTTTGCAGTAATTCTGCACCGAACATAATCTTTTTAAGCCAGCGGAACACCGCAATTAAGCTGAGTGCAACAATCAATACGCCGCCACCAATGCCCAACATGGCTTCGGGTTCGTAGGTAAGCTGTTTGAATGGTCGCTCTACCCAAATTTGAATCACAAAATCAGGATGGGCCATTAAGGGATAACGGTAAGACACCAAGCTATTGCTATTTCCGGTATAATTGAGTTCGCGAAAGGTATAAATCACCCCTCCACGGTTAGACACTTCTAATACTTGAATATTATGGGCCCGCAGCCAGTTAGGCAGCCATTGGGCAAACTCGGGTGTTTCGGGTTGAACACTCAACTGGCCATCAATTACCTCAACTACCGAGCGCAACTGGTGCTGCTGTTGGTTAAAGGCAAGTTGTCGGAAGGTTAATGCTCCACCTAGCAATACAAGCAGTACCGCGACTACTACGCAACTAATGGTAAATACAATGATCCGACTAGAGAATTTCATGCAAGGTGTTCCTCACCATCAAGCGCAATGGGCTCTACCATCCTTTGGTTTAGCCATCGCTTGAGTATATCAGTAATTATCGAAATGCTTGGAATCAATACAAAAAAAGACCAGCCTAAGCTGGTCTTTAACTCGACATTTCGAAAGAATTTATGGCCGAAGCATTCTCTCGCCGCGGCTCATGCCACAGACACCACTTCGCACCACTTCCAAAATCTCGGTTGATTGCGCTAAGGTTTTTACACAAGCATCCAGTTTGGCGCTATCGCCACTTAATTGCATGATATACATGCTTGGCGTTACATCAACGATTTGACCGCGGAAAATATCACAAGTTCGCATCACTTCTTCGCGGATTGCTCCAGCCGCACGAACTTTAACCAACATTATCTCACGCTCTACATGCTCAGCTTCGGTTAACTCCGATACTTTAAGCACATCAACCAGCTTGTTTAGCTGCTTGGTGATTTGCTCAATGGTATTTTCATCACCGTAAGTGCAAATGCTCATACGTGAAAGGGTTGGATCTTCAGTGGTAGAAACGGTTAATGAGTCAATATTAAAACCGCGCTGCGAGAACAAGCCAGTAACACGAGACAGAGCACCAGCTTCGTTTTCTAATAAAACTGAAATAATTCGGCGCATTATGTTCTCTCCGTTTTACTTAGCCACATGTCTTTCATCGCTTCGGTTTTTATTTGCATTGGATAAACGTGTTCTTCAGGGTCAACCATGATGTCCATAAACACGACTCGGTCTTTCATAGAGAAGGCTTTTTCCATGGCAGCATCTAGCTCATCAGGGTGATTCACTTGCATACCTACGTGGCCATAAGCTTCAGCAAGTTTGACAAAGTCTGGCACTGAATCCATGTAAGAATGAGATTGGCGACCATCGTAGAACATTTTCTGCCACTGCTTAACCATGCCTAGCGAGCGATTGTTTAAAGAAACAATTACCACCGGTACGTTGTATTGCAAGCAAGTCGACAACTCTTGAATGTTCATTTGAATAGAACCATCACCAGTTACACAGGCAACCGTAGCATCGGGGAAAGCAAACTTAACCCCCATAGCCGCTGGGAAACCAAAGCCCATGGTGCCTAAGCCACCAGAGTTAATCCAACGGCGAGGCTTATCAAAAGGATAATACAGGGCGGCGAACATTTGGTGCTGACCAACATCAGAGGTGACATAAGCATCACCTTTGGTCACGCGGTACATTGATTCAATCACCTGCTGAGGTTTAATCAAGGTATCGCTTTTTGCATAATCTAAACACTTGCGGCTGCGCCATTCGTCTACCTGAGCCCACCACGCTTTCAAGCTGTCGGCTTCGTTTTTAATGCCTGTTTCTTCAATACATTCCAGCATTTGCTCAATCACTGAATCAACAGAGCCAACGATAGGAATATCGGCACGAATGGTTTTTGATATAGAGGTTGGGTCAATATCAATGTGCAAGATAGTCGCGTTAGGACAGAACTTTTTCACGTTGTTCGTGACGCGGTCATCAAAGCGCGCACCCACCGCAAAAATCACGTCGGCATTATGCATCGACATGTTGGCTTCATAGGTGCCGTGCATACCCAGCATGCCCACAAAACGAGGGTCGGTGGAGGCAAATGCCCCTAAACCCATCAGGGTTGAGGTAACTGGCATATTAAACAAATCAACCAGCTTGCTAATTTGCTCGCCAGCTTCAGCCATAATTGCGCCGCCACCAATGTAGAGCACTGGGCGTTCGGCAGCAGCTAAGGCTTTAACTGCCTTTTTAATCTGACCTTTATGACCGGTTAACGTAGGGTTATACGACCGCATGTTAACCGATTTTGGATATTCGTAAGGGAACTTAAGCAGCGGATTCTGCACGTCCTTTGGTAAATCAATAACAACCGGACCCGGACGCCCTGTAGAGGCAATGTAATAAGCCTTTTTAATCGCGGCAGGGATCTCTTCGGCTTTTTTTACTAAAAAGCTGTGTTTAACCACTGGGCGAGAAACACCGATCATATCGGTTTCTTGGAAGGCATCTTGGCCTATCAAGCCAGTAGGCACTTGGCCGGATAACACCACCAAAGGGATTGAATCCATATAGGCGGTAGCGATACCGGTGATCGTGTTTGTAGCACCGGGACCAGAGGTCACCAATACAGTTCCTACTTCGCCAGTTGCGCGCGCATAGCCGTCGGCCATATGTACAGCGGCTTGCTCATGTCTAACCAAAACATGCTCAATATCACTGCTGTCAAATAGCGCATCGTAGACATCTAATACTGAGCCGCCAGGGTAACCAAAAATATGTTTAACACCCTGGTCCTGCAAACAGCGGATGACCATTTCGGCGCCGGATAACTTCTCCATGTTCAAGCCTCCAGGCTTTATTTATTTTAATTGTTGGGGATAACTCTTGTTATGTTGCGGGAAATTGGACTTATAATCCTGTCTTCCAAGGCTAGCACTTTAACGTTTCTTGCCCCCTAGCGTCTACGCTTTTGTCTAGTCTTTCTGCTCTTTTAAGCAGCTCATCCTATAAAAAATCTCAAGCAGGATAGAGCTTCAACAGACTATTCCCCCAAACAAACAATAAAAAACCGGATGATAAATAGATATCACCCGGTCACTTAGCGCTACACACAAGCATCATTATCACTTAATAGAATCATGCTCTTCTGTTAGCCAAATCTGTTGTTCGGGATCGGCATCTTCACTTAGCGAGATGCTTACTCCCATATCGTATAATTCTTGTAAAGTCATGTTATTGGCTAAGTCCATGACCTGGCCGTCTTCATTAGTAAAACGCATACTCACTCCTTGTAGGCTCATCCCGACACTTTAACTTTAGTCAAAGATTCAGCGCTTGGGGCTCGGTCACTCATGATATTCGCCATGAGCAACTGGCTAGCCGCAGGGTAGCTCACTTGCTGCCACATATCTTTTGCCATTGCTTCAAGGTTTTGCCACTGGTCATTCTTGATATAAGTCGCCAGCAACTCGGCAACATTGGGGTAATAAACCGGCTCAGCTTGATCCATCTGTAACCATGAATCCAACTGATAAGGTTCTAAGCTCTCAGCCACATGGGCTAAACCTAAGCTTTGCAGGGTATAGGCATTGGTCACTTGCTCAAATTGGCCAAACAGCGGTTTAACTAGCAATTTTTTGCCTGCCGCCATTGCTTCTGAAGGTAACTCAAAACCGGCATTACAAAACACCCCGGCACATGCGCGAAGATTGTCTAAAAACTCATTGCGACTTATTGGCTGTAGCTGAATATTTCCATCCGATACTGGATGCTTTATCTCAGGATGAAAACACACAAATTGATGGCCCGTAAATCGCTTCAACAAGGGCAAAATTTGATGCAAAGACTCAAACGGCAAATACACTAAAACCTTTCCGTTATTGCTTATGTTTTCTAACGTTTCCACCAGTGGCGGCACAATGGTCTGCTTAAAATCGGCCCAATGCACACCCAGATTGTATTTGCAGGGCGCAAAGTTGCGTACTAAACGACGATTCCAAAAGCCCATTTCTTTAGTAGGAATATCATGCAAGAACGCAGCTTGGTGAGAAATAGAAAGGCTATCTACACCTCGTTGCTTAGCAGCCCATGCACTTACTGGTTCAAAATCGTTAATCAATAGATCGTAAGATGACAAATCGAGCGCTTTCACATCTTGGGCAAACTGCCTTAATGACAAATCGTGAAACGTCGCCCATTTGTTCACACGCCCACCTTTATGGTGAAAACTCACTCCCTTCACCTTGCGATAGCGGCCAAACTCAGGAACATCTGGCATTTCACCTTCGCGACCAGACATAAGTACATCAACCTGTATACCTTGTTGCTTTAAGGCCGAGCAAAGCAAACGCGCACGAGTAATATGACCATTACCTGTACCTTGAACACCATAAAGAATTCGCATTTTTCTTAACCTAATTGATGCTGTAAACGATAAACAAACCTAAACTTGCTCCGGCGATAACATCACTAATGAAATGCACACCAAGCAATACTCGCGAGCAAGCCACTAAACTTGCCCAGGTAAATGCAATGCCAGACCAGCTGGGAAAAATTTGGGCGATACTTCCGGCCATGACAAAGGCGCCAGCACTGTGTCCTGATGGAAAGCTAAAGCGATCGGAAGGGCAGATAAATACCGGTAGTGACTTGGGGCGGTCTCGGCGAAATACTTGCTTAAGCACCAAGTAGCACATCAGCTCAATAACAAAGGCAGGTAAAGCAAGGCTCAAAAATGGGCCGGCAAATGGAGTGAATGCGATAATCCCGCCAAATAAGGCGTAGTAATAACCATCGCCGGAATGAGAGACCACCCGCGCTGCCTTAGCCACTTGCGCATTAAAGCGGTGGCCTAAACATGTGGCGGATATTGCATAATCCCACTGGCTCAATCGTTGTAACATACCAAGCTCCTTTCTGTGCTTTTCCACAGACTGGATAATTTGCTTTACCGCTAAATGAAGGTTACTTGACAAAACCATGACAACGTTCAGCTTAGTGATAACTTACACACTGAGAAGAACCTTACGAAGTAGGTGGATTAAGGGGGCTTGAAGGACTAATGACTAATGACAGTATTTTTCCATCAATGTTGAAACAAGGCTTCTCCCTGAACAACTTGTTTGGCGATATTGTCATCTAACAACGCGTAAACACTCATAGTGTGGGCTAATTGATCCGCAGAAATACCTCGCCAAGCACGTAATGGCGAATAAGGAGCACTAAATATTGGCTGCATAGCTGCCACCACCTGCTCAGAAAAACGCGGTTGTTTTCGCTTCCCAAGCAAAGGCCCCGGTCGAAACGCGATAAAACGTTGGAAACCTAGCTGAGCCAGTTGGTTTTCAAGTTCGCCCTTCAGCCGCAAATAATGTGACAGTGAATGTGCATTTGCTAGATACGAAGAGATAAGCAAACAATCGTTAACACCATTGCCTTTGGCCAATGTCGCAAATGCTAGCGGTAGCTCCAAATCAATCTTACGCATCGCCGCTTTGCTACCTGCTTGGCTAAGTGTGGTGCCTAAACAAATGAACAAGCTATCGCCTTCAATGTCTGCTTGCCACTGTGGCATATCAGCAAAATCGACCACGTGCTCACGCAGTTTGTCATCAGACACATTTAAGCTAGAGCGAACAAATACCACTACCTTGTGCCACTGATCATTAGCCAGAAGTTGCGTCACTAATTGCTGCCCCACCAAACCTGTAGCGCCAATCACAATTGCTGTTTTTGTCACGCTTATTACTCCTATTAATTTGTCGTTGAGTCACTGGCTCTATTTTTACTTAGCCGTTAAGATGTCAGCTTGCTAAAATAGCCGATATATTGTGCGCCTCGCATTCAATAACTAATAATAAACCTAATCACTATAACGTGCAGTTAGGCAAACACAGATAACATAGACAAGGATTAATGAATGTCTGACCTAGTCAAAATTTTTGATACCACCCTTCGTGACGGTGAACAAGCCTTAGCAGCCAGCTTAACGGTTAAAGAAAAGCTGCAAATTGCATTCGCCTTAGAACGTTTAGGCGTAGACATTATGGAAGTTGGCTTTCCAATTTCTTCTCCTGGCGATTTTGACTCAGTACAAACCATTGCTCGAGAGATTAAAAACTCCACTGTCTGTGCATTATCTCGCGCATTACCAAAAGACATTGATGTAGCCGCCGAGGCACTAAAAGTTGCTGAAGCCTTCCGTATTCATACCTTTATCTCTACATCAACCGTGCACGTAGAAAGCAAACTTAAACGTAGCTTTGACGACGTATTGGATATGGCAGTAAAGGCAGTAAAACACGCGCGTAACTATACCAACGACGTTGAATTTTCTTGTGAAGATGCCGGACGCACCCCTATTGATAATCTTTGCCGCATGGTTGAAGCCGCGATTAAAGCCGGCGCTACCACGGTAAATATTCCAGATACCGTTGGTTACACACTTCCTAGCGAGTTTGGTGGCATTATTAGCAACCTATTTAATCGAGTACCTAATATCGATCAAGCCGTTATATCGGTTCACTGTCACGATGATTTGGGTTTATCGGTAGCTAACTCTATTGCAGCTGTGCAGCAAGGTGCTCGCCAAATAGAATGTACCTTAAACGGGATTGGTGAACGTGCAGGCAACTGCTCACTCGAAGAAGTGGCCATGATCATCAATACTCGTAAAGATCAGCTCGGCGGTTTAACCAGCAATATTAAGTCTCAAGAAATTTACCGCGCGAGTCAGTTAGTCAGTCATTTGTGCAACATGCCAGTACAAGCTAATAAGGCCATCGTTGGCAGCAACGCCTTTTCACACTCTTCAGGCATTCACCAAGATGGCATGTTGAAGAATGAAAATACTTACGAAATCATGACACCCGAGAGCATTGGTTTAAACAAAAACAGCTTAAACCTTACCTCTCGCTCTGGTCGCCACGTAATCAAACACCGCATGCAGGAGTTAGGCTACAGCGAAGACGATTACGACTTAAATGAGTTATACGAGAGCTTTTTAGCACTCGCAGATCGTAAAGGCCAAGTCTTTGATTATGACTTAGAAGCCTTAGTATTCTTTAATAACTTACAAGATGAATCAGAGCATTATCGTTTAGAGTACTTAAGTGCTCAAAGTGGTTCTGATGTGGTTTCAACCGCCACCGTTAAGCTTATCGCCGGTGAAGAGACAATTCTCGAAGCCTCTACCGGGAATGGTCCAATCGATGCAGCCTACCGTTGCCTACGTAAAATAACTGGCTACGACATTAAGATTGACGACTACACCATTGAAGCCGCTGGCGGTGGCACAAGCGCTGCGCAAAAATCAGATATTAAAGATGCACTTGGTAAAGCTGATATTGTGGCAAACTACCAAGGCCGTAAATATCACGGCATGGGCCTAGCTACCGACATTGTTGAAGCTTCGGCTAAAGCCTTTGTCCACGTATTGAATCATATTCATCGTGCGGAACAGGTCGCCAAACAGAAACAATCTAAACTAGGCTAATAGTATTAAATCAGCCGGAGTAACAATGAAAAAAGGATTAATTCACTTACTCATTATCTCCGGCTTGATCAGTGCATTTTCTCAAGCAGAACAGCTGAGCTTTGATAGAAATGCAGGCAATTACAACTACCTCTGGAACGATCAACAAGGTAAGCAACAACAAATAGGCTTTAGCTTACTCAACTATCCACACCACCTCACAAAGTTTACTCAGTATCGCCCTCAACATGCTCAGCAATACGTGCTCTCTCAGCTAAAAAGCAGCCTAAGTAACATAGACCCTAAACAAGCACGAGTAACCTTTAATACTCAAAACGACCAACTCTCTTATCAGCTGCAGGGCAATGACCAAGCACTGTTAAAAGAAATAAATACTCAACTACACCAAGACATTGAGCAGCATTACCAAGACTATTTAAACCAACAATACTTTGTAGAACAACGTACCGTGGATGGTTCAATAGGAATTATGCCAGACCATAACCGTTTGGCTAAAGAGAGCGCCGAATATCTCACAAGTTGGTTAAACAGCAGCTTAAATGCTCTAGGGGACAAGGAAAGTAGCCCTAGGGAGGTCACTAATTATTTACTGGGGTTTGTACAATCTATTCCTTACAACCAACTACGTTCTAAAGACAATCTACGTGGCGCTGGTTACCTCACCCCAATTCAAGTTATTCGTAATAATGTAGGCGACTGCGATAGTAAATCAACGTTGATTGCTAGCGCCCTGAAAACAGCTTTTCCAAGGCTAGATATCGCCATTATTTATGTGCCAAATCATGCTTTGATTGCTTTGGCCATTCCAGTAAGAGCTAGTGATGAAACGGTGGAGATAAGAGGTAAGAAGTTTGTACTTGCTGAACCCACTGGGCCAGCGTTGTTTCAATTAGGGAAAGTAGCAAAAAGCAGTTCCCAGTACATCCATTCCGGACTTTATACCTATCAACGAATGGACTGGGAACCCCCAAAGTTTAAGAGAGTGAAGTAAATTCAACAGCGTAATCAATATCGCCTTCAGCTATACAACGTACCACTTTGCCCTTAGCACTAAAAGGTGCAACACCTTGACCACTTAAGGCGACTTCAACGTCATCGCCTAAGGCCAGTTTTACATCTTTTAAACTAATCCCCATGCCAGTAGCACTTAAGTCTTTACACAAACCCGAATAGCTTTGCTGGCCAACCCAGATACGTAACTCTGCATCAATTAGCATACGGTGAAATGCGCGCTTGTTCTCGTCTCCAATCATCTTTTACCTTCTATAGTTTTTCTTCTGCAAACGAGGCTAAACGGCTCCTCACTACGCCATTTAAGTAAACATTTGCACTTCCTTCAAAATCTTTAAAGCGCTCAACAATGTAAGTTAGCCCTGAGGTCACTGCCGACAAGTAATTGCTGTCAATTTGCGCTAAGTTACCACAGCATACCAATTTGGTTCCTTCACCGCAGCGAGTAATAATGGTTTTGAGCTGGGAAGCTGTTAAATTTTGACACTCATCCAAAAAGACAAAGGAATTTTGAATACTCCGTCCACGCATAAAGTTAACGGATTTGAACTGGATGTTGGCCTTTTCCATAATGTAATTCATTGAGCCTGACATCGATTCATCATGTTTGTGCAGCACTTCCAAAGTATCGGTAATCGCTGCCAGCCAAGGGGCCATTTTCTCTTCTTCAGTACCGGGTAAAAAACCAATCGATTCAGCAATTTCAGGGGTATTTCGAGTAACAATAATCTTGTCGTAGATCCCTTTTTCTACCACCATCTCTAAAGCAGCAGCCATTGCCAGCAATGTTTTACCACACCCGGCAGGGCCAGTAAGAATGACCAAATCGATACTTGGATCGAGCAAGGCATCAAACGCCATACCTTGATAGATATTCTTAGGATGAACACCCCAAGCATGTTTGGCCATCAGCCGTTCATAACCTAAGTCTAGTAGCTCGACCTTTTGCTCATCCTTTTTTACAACTCGCGCAGCAAAACTTTCGGTATCATCCACAATGTATTGATTTACATAGCATGGGCCTAGGATCTCAGCATCAATAACATGGTGGGTATCTCGACCTTCAGAGCTACTTTCACAGTCTTTAACACGCCCCCAAAAGCTACCTTCAAACTCTACAAAGCCCTTAGCTAATAGGCGAATATCATCTATCAATTGATCGGTACGATAGTCTTCGACAAGTTCTAGGCCGGCTCCTTTAGCCTTTAAGCGCATATTAATGTCTTTAGTAACAAGAACCACCTTTCGCGGGGCGTGCTTTTCTTGCAAATAGATAGCCGCATTAATAATACGGTTGTCGGGTTCATCAGCAGTAAAGTTTTGCTGATCTTTTTCTAAGGCGTGATCCGCAAAAATGGCGACTTTACCACTAGCTTGATTATCAGCTTCATTTTTGAGATTAATACCATTAACAATTTCTTCTGGAGACGCATCGGCAAAGACATCCTCTAGAGAGCGAATAGCTACTCGAGCATCGCGACTTACGTCTTTTTGCCTATCTTTAATTCGGTCTAATTCTTCGAGTACCGTCATCGGAATGACAACATCGTGTTCTTGAAATGAGTAAATAGCGAGGGGTTCGTGCAGCAGCACATTAGTATCGAGAATGAACAGTTTACTTGGAGCGTTATTTTCCATATTTGCCCTCCATAGGCCAACAGGCGATGTGAGAAGTATTGCAAACGTTCATCCTCAGGCTAAATCATCCTGATCGGCATTACAAATTAATAGTAATCAACTTAAACCAACTGCTTATAATTTAACCGTTAACTATCCGATCAACTTTATGCCAATAAGGAGTGTCATCATTGCTCGATTCTCGTAATTCTATTTCTACCTCACCGTGGCTAGCCCGTTTTGTTTCTTTGGGTATTTGGTTTTTTGGGAAGGCATACTCCCTAGCCAGTTCTTTCTGAAATAACTCATTTTCGACATCACCAGTCATTATTACCAAGTATTTTGCATCACCCAGCATTTTTAAAGTGAACCAACCAGCAGCGTAATAGGTCAATATTGAGCTCTCTACATTCATTGGGATAGTAAATGCCTTAACTGCTTGGTGGTTTTTATCCAAAGCGATAAATACCGGTAAGAAATATTTTGTGCCTGTAAGGCCATCTCCAGATATGAATGACTTAACTTTTATATATTTGCCTTTAGAGCTAGGAAGTTCATAAGCTTTAAAAAAACTTCGATTACCAGCAAATTCTTTCACATCAAGCGCAGAACCAAACTCTATGGAATGTTCACCCAATTTCAGTAACTCAAAATCCATATCATCGTAAGTGGCGCAGCAAATAGAAGCATCCACTAACTCAAGCTTTCGAGACTCTTCTGTCGACGCACACCCTGTAAGAAGTAAGCCAACGGTAATCAGCAAAAATATTCGAATTAACATAGAGTTCCTTTCCATCTAATATCAAAAATAGCAGTTTGTACATCTTAGCATTTTCTTAAAGTAGCATATTCATGCTTCCAAAATAACAGTTCAGCTTTGTATATTTATCAGCAAAATACTTAAGATAAATAGCTCGTAAACTAGTCAGGTTAACCGGTCATATGGAAGCGGGTTAAACATGAAACTGCCTATAGTGTTGGTGGGGATGTTGTTTGTATGGCTCGATAAATCGCAGGCAATAAAAAAGCCCGCTCATTGAGCGGGCTTAGTAATTGGCGCCTGGCGGTGACCTACTTTCA